>CP053680.1:3108752-3412502 GCA_019623805.1 Gammaproteobacteria bacterium (ex Lamellibrachia satsuma) | reverse complement strand
ATTTCGAGCACAGCGAGAAATCTCTACCCACATAACCTGTTGACAGCAATGTAGTTTGAGATCTCTCCCTATGGTCGAGATGACAGTAGCCCAATTATTCAGGAATCCTTAAACATATCACCCGCCACCCCAGAAACTCAGAGTTAAGTATGGACTGTCACCAGAACCCTCCTTTAGTATTTAAGAAAAGCATTTCATAGCCTAAATTTAGAGATAACCGCAATTTGCACCCTCCGGGTATAAGTTTCGTTTGAGCAGACGAGCTGCTCAACTCAGCTTTATGGAGTACTTGTATGGCTAGGAATCTTTTTGATTGGCATAAGTTACCCCATTTCAGCGTAATGGCTCACGCCGGGTCGGAAACCCATCACGCCTCAGCGCAGAAAGAGGCATCCCCCTCCACTGAATCCGACCTGCCTTGGCACACCATGGAGGCGGATCAGGTACTCACTGCCTTCAACGCCACCAAGCAGGGCCTCAGTGGCGAAAACGCCCAGCTGCGACAGCAACAGTACGGCCCCAACAAACTCCCCGAGGTGAGCCCTCGCGGACCGCTGCTGCGTTTTCTCGCCCAGTTTCACAATGTCCTGATCTATGCGCTTCTGGTGGCGGGCATCGTGACGGCTATGCTCGATCATCTGGTGGACTCCGGCGTGATCATGGGGGTGGTGTTGATCAACACCATCATTGGTTTTATACAGGAGGGCAAGGCCGAGGATGCCTTGCGAGCCATCCGCCAGATGCTCTCTGCCAAATCGCTTGTGTTGCGTGACGGCCAACGGATATCCATTCCTGCCGAGGAACTGGTTCCTGGTGATGTGGTACTGCTGCAATCCGGCGACAAGGTTCCCGCCGACCTGCGGTTGTTCCGGCTCAAGGGGTTGCAGATCCAGGAGGCCGCCCTTACCGGTGAGTCGGTAGCAGTGGAGAAAGCGATTGAAGCTGTGGCAGCCGAGGCCGCGTTAGGGGATCGGCTCTGCATGGCCTACTCAGGCACTCTCGTGACCTATGGTCAGGGGCCGGGGTGGTGACCGCCACAGGCAGTAAGACCGAGATCGGGCGCATCAGCGCCATGGTGGCCGGGGTGGAACAGCTCACCACCCCCTTGCTGCAACAGATGGACCAGTTCGGGCGCTGGCTCACCGCAGGCATCCTGGGACTGGCTCTCTTGACCTTCACCTTCGGTGTTCTGGTTCGTGACTACTCTTCCTCCGAGATGTTTCTCGCTGCGGTAGGACTGGCAGTAGCAGCCATTCCCGAGGGACTGCCGGCCATCATGACCATCACCCTGGCCATCGGCGTGCAGCGCATGGCGGGACGCAATGCCATTATTCGTCGCCTGCCGGCGGTAGAGACCCTGGGTGCGGTGACCGTCATTTGCTCCGACAAGACCGGCACTCTCACCCGAAATGAGATGACCGTGCGCAACATCGCCACCATCGACAATCTCTACGGCATTAGCGGCACTGGCTATGATCCTCACGGAGGTTTTTCCTATCAGGGCAAGGAGGTCACTCTGGCAAAGCACCCGGTGCTGTTGAAGATGCTCCGGGCCAGTCTGCTGTGCAACGAGACCGCACTGCGGCACTCGGATCACGGCTGGCAGGTCCATGGTGATCCCATGGAAGGTGCCTTGATGATAGCCGGCCTGAAGAGTGGGCTGGATCCTGAGACCGAGGCAGGTCTCTACCCCCGTGACGACATTATTCCCTTCGAGTCAGGCCACAAGTTTATGGCCACTCTGCACCACAGTCATCAGGGGCAGTATTTCATCTTCATCAAGGGAGCGCCGGAGCGGATCCTCGAACGCTGCGCCACCCAACTCAGTCTTGAAGGCGAAAAACCACTCGACTGTGACTGCTGGGAGCAGCACATACAGACCATGGCATCCAAGGGACAGCGCCTGCTGGCGGTAGCCATGCGCCCGGCTCATGGTGGACGCCTGGACCTGGAGTTCAAAGACGTGGAGAAGGATCTCACCATGCTCGGTCTCTATGGCCTGATCGATCCTCCACGTGAGGAGGCCATTGCCGCCGTGGCCAGCTGCTGCGAGGCAGGAATCCAGGTGAAAATGATCACCGGCGATCATGCCGATACTGCCACCGCCATCGCCCGCCAGTTGAAACTGGCAAACACTGACAATGCCCTCACAGGCCAAGCCCTGGATGCCCTCTCGGATGAGGAATTGTTGGCGCAGGTTCAAAAGGTGGACATCTATGCCCGGGTCAGTCCTGAGCACAAACTGCGTCTGGTGACGCTGCTGCAGAAAAGCGGCATGATCGTCTCCATGACCGGAGACGGGGTCAACGACGCCCCGGCTCTGAAACGCGCAGATGTTGGCGTGGCCATGGGCGACAAGGGCACCGAAGCGGCCAAGGAGGCAGCGGAGATGGTGCTCGCCGACGACAATTTCGCTTCCATCACCCACGCGGTGGAAGAGGGCCGAACCGTCTACGACAATCTGAAAAAGGCGATTCTCTTCATCCTTCCCACCAATGGCGGCGAGGCGCTGGTGATCCTCGGTGCAGTGCTGTTGGGCTTTCAGGAGCTGCCGCTCACCCCGGTGCAGATCCTCTGGGTCAACATGATCACCGCCGTCACCCTTGCCTTGGCGCTCGCCTTCGAGCCACCCGAACACGGTGTAATGAAACGTCCGCCCCGCGACCCGGTCCAGCCTGTATTGAGCCGCCACTTTCTCTGGCGCATCGCCTACGTATCGCTGGTACTGATGGCGGGGACCTTTGGCCTCTTCGTGTGGGAGATCGAACAGGGCGCGAATGTCGAGGTGGCCCGTACCGTAGCGGTGAACACTCTGGTCTGCTTCGAGATCTTCTATCTGTTTAACTCCCGCTACATCACCGAGCCGGTACTCAACCGGCGCGGCCTATTCGGCAGTCGCTACGTGCTGGCGGCGGTGGCCATCCTGGTGCTGTTCCAGCTCGCCTTTACCTATACGGGGCCTTTACAGACCCTATTTGGCACCGCTGCAATAGGAGCCGACGTGTGGCTGCGCATTCTTTTGGTCTCCTCCAGTGTTTTGTTCCTGGTGGAGGGGGAGAAAGCACTGGTACGGCGGTTTCAGGGAAAACAGGTGCACCAGAATGTTAAACTGTAAGGATAGTCGTTGGGTTCGGTGGCAGCAGAAGAAAGTTTGGCGCATCCGCCGAAGCGGCGAGAAAGGGCAGAAGAAACAGCGCTAAAACAAGACCCATCCTTGTCTTTTCCATGATCACTTTTCCTTGATGATCCAGATAAACAGCGATTATATCTTAGCGTATTCTCCGCCATCCCAGAAACTCAGAGTTTAAGTATACTGTCACCAGAGCCCTTGACAGGAAAAAGGAATGAGCGCGACTCCGGAAGAGATCGAAACCAACGAGGAACACTTTCGCCGGCTCTACGAAGAGGCTCCCCTGCCCTACCAAAGCCTGGACGAGGAAGGCAGGATTCTCTCCATCAACCGAGCCTGGGAAGAGACATTGGGTTATACCCGTGAGGAAGTTCTTGGCCAATCCATCGGCAAGTTCCATGCGCCAGGCCAGAAGGTAAAACTCAGCCAAACTTTTGCCGAATTTCTAGCGTGCGGTTTGGTCGACAGGGTCGAAATCCTGTTCCAATGCAAGAACGGCACTGAAAAACTCTTTTCGATAAACGGCCGAATAGCCCACGACAGGCAGGGCCATTTCCTGCGCACCCACTGCATACTCACCGACATCACGGACATCCAAAAAACCGAGGTGAAATTGCTGCAGAAAAACGCTGAGTTGCGCAGCCTGCTCGATACCATTCCCGCTCCCGTCTATGTTATGGATCGCCAACTGCGTTACGAGTCGGTGAACCAGGCATTCCTGGCCTTCATGGAGATGTCTGCAGAACAGATCATCGGTAAAACAGACGCAGAGATTTTTCCCCCGAACACGGCCAGGGGGTTCGAATCCAGTGATTGCGAGGTAATCGATGATGGACGCGTCTTTACAGACCTGGAGCAGGCGGTTCCCGATCCAACAGGCGCCGTCCGCTGGTTCTCCACCACCAAAACCCCGGTGTTCGACACAGATGGTGCAGTGACGGGACTGGTGGGAGTCAGCTTCGAAATCACCGAACAGAAGCAGGCACAGGAGAGGCGCCTGGATGAGGAGCAAACCCACCGCGAAACCCTGATCCGTGAGGTACACCACCGCATCAAGAACCATCTTCAGGGGGTAATTGGGCTGCTGCACAATCTTTCACAGAGCGGCCTCCCTGCCGAGGAGACCCTTAACAAGGCCATCTCCCAGATACGCTCCATTGCCACCGTTTACGGGCTGCAGTGCGACACCGGCGGTGAACGCATAAAGATCAGCGAACTTCTCCTGGCCAGCGTCAATGTCTACCGTAACACTCGCCCCGCACATTTTGTACTGGAGGTCGACGAGGTCTGCTCGATGGAACTGAATCGGGAAGAGTCCATACCTGTTGCCCTGGTGATCAACGAACTGATTACCAACGCGATCAAACACGCTTCACCACCACCCGGGAAGCAACCGGTAGTGATTCAATTTGGCACGACGGATACCGGCGTCCGCCTGCAGATACGTAACCACAGCAAGCGTCTGCCGGAAAGCCTTGATCTCGATACAGCAGCGATGCTTGGGACGGGCCTCAAGATCGTTCGCACGCTGCTGCCGACAAAAGGAGCCAAACTTTCACTTGAGTCCAAATCGGGGTATGTGGTTGCGGAACTGCTGTTGGAACCTCCAGTGATCTGGGGTACAAAAGAGTCGTAAAAAGAACCATATTCTTTTTTTCCAGGCTTATTCAGTAGAATGAACTAATCTGCTATAAATAGGCAGGAGCATTTTAGGGAGCGGCTCCCCTCCGCATTTCAATGGACATGAAGATAGGGAATGACAATGGGCAGTACAAAAATCCTCCTGGTCGATGATGACCGTCTGGTTCTCTCCACCTTGGGTGAGGGATTACGCCTCGCTGGTTACGAAGTGTCGGAGGCGGACAGCGGTGAAACCGCCATCGAACTCTGCAGCAGACACCATCACCATCTGGTGGTTCTCGACATACGTATGCCTGGGATAGACGGTGTCGAAGTCGCCCGTTGGCTGCGTCAGAATAGCGACATCCCTTTTATCTTCCTCTCCGCCTACGGCGACGATGACGTGGTGGACCGGGCCGTGGCGGAAGGTGCGCTGGGTTACCTGATCAAACCGGTGGACCCGCCTCAACTCCAGGCCGCAATACGGGCGGCTTTGGGACGCAGCGCCGAGATCCGCCAGTTACGCGAGAAAGAGGGTCAACTGTCACAAGCCCTGAGCGGGGAGCGAACGGTAAACACCGCTGTGGGCATCCTGGCCTATCGCCAAGGCCTAAGTGAACACGAAGCCTTCGAAATGCTGCGCCGCCACGCCCGTTCCAACCATCGCAAGCTCACAGAGGTGGCAGAGGATCTTGTAAACGCACTGGAAACGCTTAACAGCGTATCTTCCAGGAACGCATAGGAAGCGGCCAGCCATCATGGTGCGTACAGCGCACCCTACGTTCGCCGCATTTAGAGAAACCGCACCCCATACCAACCATCATCACGAACTCCGAAACTTGAGTTGTAAACAGCCGACAACACACCTGAATTGAGGAATATAGCGTTGTTTTCATTCTTTCAGAGTAAAGATCCAACCTACGCTGCCGAAAAGATCTGAAAGCAACTCTGTTTTTCCCGCAATCGGGGGCCAGGACCCGTCCCCGAAAGCGCTTACAGGATTGGCCTAAGTGCCTTTCCCGGCCCCGAACCGCCATTCTGCAGTGCCTGGCGGCGCTGCCTGACTACTTTTTCAGGAAAATGGCAGTATGGGTGCTTTTCCCCAGAAGAATAAGGCCTCTCCCCCCGAATCGAATGGCATCGCCAGCGGACTCTCCCTGCGTTTGATACCCCAGTTACGAGAGCAGTTACAGTTTCGGCATGACGGCTGATGCGATTGTGTGCAGGGTTACCTGTTGGATCGTCCGATGTCGTGGGAGGCATTCGTCAATTACTTTTCCTCAGAAGACGGCTTTTATCGGGTATTTCAAGGAGGATTCTCTTGATCAACGAAGAGAAAAACACAGGGAACATATTGAATCGTCCCAAGAATAGTTTTTCCTATTTCAGCATTAAACAGCGGCTGTTCGCCGGAGCCGTATTGATTGGAGTGATATTCTTTCTGGGACTGACCAGTGCGGCCCACTCCCAACATGAGATCGAAGCGAGCCTGCATGCCATCGCCGGATTGACACTATCACCCCAGGCGGAAGCGGTAGTCGCCGAGGCACTGACCCAAGTAAGCAGTGGCGCACAACGTCTCTACCTGATCGGCGGCGCAGGATTCCTGCTGCTTCTACTATTGACCATGAGTGGATTCTATATCCTCACACACCCGCTTGGGCGCTGCGTGAAAGTCATGCAGGAGTTTGCGAACGAGACATCAGCCTTGGGTAACGAGTTCAAGGTACTGGCCCAGCAACTGGGCAGTCTGGTAACCCAGTTTCTGGGTGGTGAGCGCCAATCGCCGGTTAGCGAAGTGGAACAGCGATCAAGCAAGGGAACTGAGAGCATCTCCGGCAACGGCGCTGAGCTGTTTTGACAGCACGTTATTGCAGGAGCGGCCACTCGCAGCGATTTATCCACCTACGGAGTAATCGCGGGGAGGTCCGCTCCTACGAAATTAAACCCAAAAGATTCAAAACAGGTCCATCTGGTTGGTGGTAATACGTTCGAAACTCCCGCCGAGAAAATGGAGGATGCCATCCGCCACGGGGGCCAACTGCCGATCGATGTAGTGTTGATAATCAATGGGACTCCGCAGATCAGCAAGCGGCTCCGGACCATTGAGGGTGATCAGATAGCTGATCCAGCGGCCCGCCCGCTCCAGTTTGCGGGCTGCCTGGATATGAGGCGGCACGTTGCGCTGGTAGCTTTCCAAAGGATTGCGGATGCGCTTGCGATAGACCAGCTGTTCATCAAGTGCGCCCGACTTGAGGCTTGCGACCGTCTCCCGAATGTAATCGTCCCAGGGTTCAGTGAAAAAGACCCGCCGGTAGAGTTCCCGCTGAAAGACCTGGGCCAACGGAGTCCAGTCACTACGTACACTCTCCAACCCCTTGAACACCAGTTCGTACTCTCCTTCCCCGTTACGCACGTAACCCGCGTAGCGTTTTTTACTCCCCGTTTCCGCTCCCCTGAGGGTAGGCATGACAAAGCGGATGAAGTGGGTCTCGAACTCAATCTCCAGGGCCGACTCCAGATGGTATTCAGTCTGTAGTTTGTCAGTCCACCACTGGTTGAGGGAGGTCGCAAGTTGCCGGCCGATACGCTTTGACGCCGCTTCGTCGTGATCCGGCCCAAGCAATACGAATACCGAGTCGGTATCCCCATAGATGACACGATAACCCTGCTCTTCGATGTAGTCCCGACTGGTAGTGATAATCTCATGCCCCCGACGGGTAATGCTGCTGGCCAGACGAGCGTCATGGAAACGGCAACCGCTGGAGCCCAGCACCCCGTAAAAGGAGTTCATGATGATCTTGATCGCCTGGGAAAGTGAACGGTCTCCCTGCCGTTTGGCCTCATCACGCTGTTGCCAAAGTTCGGTGATGATGTCCGGCAGAATCGACGCTTTGCGGGAAAAACCGGCGCCCAGAAAACCCGGCACCGGGTCATCACCCGGACGGACCAGACCGAGCGGATCAATGAGGAAGGTGCGGATGATGCTGGGATAGAGACTCTTGAAATCGAGTACCAGTACATTTTCATAGAGTCCCGGCTGGGAGTCCATCACATAACCGCCGGGACTGGAAACGCCGTCTGTGTTGGCGCCGATATCCGGGGCCACGGCGCCCGCCCGGTGGAGTCTGGGCAGATAGAGGTTGTCGAAGGCGGCTACCGATCCACCCTGACGCCCCAGTGGCAGACCCGTCATCACCGATCGCTGAATCACGAAATTGAGCAGATCGGTCTTTTCAAAGATCGCCTCCACCAGTCGACAATCTTCCAGGTTATAGGCCGCCAGCGCAGGTTTATCCTCCCGGAAGAGCCGCAGAATCTCCTCGACCTTACCCTCACTCCCTTCGATCAACTTCTTGCGACCCAAGAGTTTGTGCGCCACAAAACCCAAGGCAAAACTGTCGAAACGCCAGAAGGCCGCCTTCAGATTATCGATGCCATCCAGCACCACCCTGCCGGGAATGCTGGCGATCCTGACCTGTCCTGTCTTCTGGGGCTGCAGAATAGCCGCCTGTTCCTCCCCGCGCCCCATGTCGAACCGTAAACGATGGTAGCGACATCGCAACTCGATGGTATTCAGGTCGAAGTTGATGACATTCCAACCCAGGATAAGATCCGGATCCCACTTTCGCAATCGTGCAAAAAAACCACTGAGCAGTTCACATTCGCCTGGAAACCATTCGACAGGCAGATCGGTCGTCCAGTCCGCTCCATCTCCCTGCATCAAAATGGCCTCGCGACCCCGGCAACTCAAGGCGATGGAGAGGATTTCGCTGCTAAATGCATTGGTCTCGATATCGAGACTGACATAACTGAGTTCGGGAGTGATCGTCGCTGGGCGCAGTCGTGGATTGACCAACTCCCGATAATCCGCCTTTTGGACTGGATGACCCAACACCTCCAATGGAGCAGTGATAAAACGCTCCATCAAATAGCGGTCATGGGGTTTGATGTCTGATTCGTAGAGGGGAATGGCATCGACTGTGGCCCGTTCACGAAACTGCTGCAGCAATTTCTGTGCAGAAAAGTAGAGTCCATCGACGGTCACGCCATCCAGCCCATGCAGATCCAAAGGCTTGCGTTCAGGAGAGCTTCCCGGCAGGTAATCCGGCCCCAGCTGGATTTCGGATGGAATGAAACAGACGGCACGCTGACCCGGATAGACACAGCGCAGTGGCCCTTCCCGGGTGTGAACCCAAAAGACGAGATCGATCCCGTTAGGCCTGTCTCTCCAGTGACGGGTTAGCAAAAATCCAGTGGTTGCCGGCATCTATCAGTATCTTTTCCTGGACATCCGTAGCGATTAACCCCAAAGAGATTGAAAATCTGAACGACAAAAAACTACACCGCAGCCGACAGAAAGGGTAGTTTATTATCACTATGCCCAATATTACCCCAAACCCCCAAACCCTCAGGCACAAGAACAGCGTCTTCCCACTGTTGTCTCTGATTCTCAGCCTCACTCTCATCGGCTGCAGTGTCAGCGAATCACCAGACACCATCTCGACTTCAGAAGAACCGGCAGGCACTTTGACCGAATCAGCGATGGATCAAGGCTATTTGGAAAATATTCGTCAGCAAACCGCTGAGGCTGCCAATCATCGCTTGCAACAAGCCTACGAGCGCAACAACATCCCCCAGCAGCAGCGCAATGGGCGAGCCCGGGTGAGAGGCCAGTACATCAGACTACACTCGAGAAAACTGGCGCTGCTTGATCTCAACTATACGACAGGGCCTGTACGGGTTACCCGAATCACGGGACTCAAGGCGCCATTCATAGTCTCGATCAGTTGTGTTTCGGCAAGCGGAAAAACCTTCGACATCAGCGATATCGAAAACAAGTGCGGCCAGACCGTCGAGCAGGTCTTTGGAATGGACTGATGTCCAATCAAAACCGGTTAGATGTTAAAGCACAGGGAGGGACCCGCCGTGATTTCTCACGCTTCACGACAAGGTGCGGGGAATTAACCCCATAGAGATTAGCGCCCTACCAAAATCGGACGCGGCCTGTATCCAGATGGACAAAATCTGATTTGGGGTAGTAACCGACACCACCGCCCTTCAGCGCCAGTGCCGCCTTGCGAAGATTGTGAAGCTCAGTCCCGGGCAGGCGTACGTCGATCGCCTTGCCCTGCATGTGCAGGCTGCGCTTGGCCACGCCACTCTTCCCACTCTTGCCCCGCAGCATCGCGTTGGTATGGGGAGAACGGTAACCTGAAATGATGCGGAAGGATCGATTGGAGCCGAGCCCTGTTTTCAGCGTATGCAGCAGATCCAGCAGATCCCGGTCGATTGTCTGGGCGTCCCCGGTACGGTGATCTCTAAGCAGATGACTGATCTCCTGAAGCCCGTCATCCAGATACGCTCCATCGGCCCAGTAGGTGGCCGTCAGCCGTTCCCCGGTATGCAGATGGCGAAAAGCCAGGCTCCGCGCTTCACTACGGGCGGCAGCTGCGACCCAGGATGGCGCTATCAAACCACTGGCCAAAACGGCGCAACCACTCAGAAAGCGGCGACGACTGATGGTGTCTTGAGAATCGGCAGAGATTTTGTTCTGTAACTTCATGAGCCCTCAATCTTCATCCAGCAGGTTGTTTCTGCTAACTATTTTCGGCCATCCGGCAGATAAATTGAGGGCAAGGTTAACAGAATATGCTGGAGAAGTGCCAAACCTGTGACCAAATTCACGTGATTTGGCGGCTATTCAGCCAATTTCGGCCCCACATCTCGAATAATTGGATAACGATTGATCTGAATCATGAGTGTCAGCCGAATAGCAGATCAGCCATCACGAAGTTAACTACTATTGGAGTAGAGGAGGCGGCAGATGGCTGCTTTTGGGCGTTCGGGTCGGATTTTATCGGCGGTGGCCCTAGGGCTGTTGTTGCTGGGAGGGCTTGTATATCTGGCTTGCCGCAACAGTTCTTCAGTCTATTTCCTGGCAGGCATCTTTCCTGAAGCGATCGGTTACTCCATGCCGGCCGCAGCTGTTTGTAGTTCGGTTCCCTCCTTCATCCATATCTATGCATTTATTTTACTCACAGCCGTCGTGCTTAATCCGTCCAGAGCTGGACTGGCCCTGATCTGTCTATGCTGGATAGCCATAGAACTCTTTTTTGAATTCGGTCAGCACCCGTTTTTCGCTCAATACCTGACTGAAAAGATACCCGCGTGGTTTGAAAACTTTCCTTTCCTCGAAGTCGCGGACACCTATTTTCTAACCGGTACATTCGATCCCCTGGATGTGCTTTTCATTCTCTTTGGCACAGCTGCGGCATTACTAACCCTGCATAAGGTCCAGCGGTGGGAGGTGGATCATGCTTAAGATCAATAATAAGGGTTTACAGGCCTGGAGAACAGCGTCGCTCGTTCTGGTGGTCGTCTTTGGTATCTTGACGATTTTAGGTTCCGGCGACAGCGTTCAGGACCTTTTCGATCCCTATGCTATCGCCGACGCGGGTCCCGACCAGCATGTCCGGACTTGGTCAACCGTCCACCTCGATGGCAGCGGCAGTAACACCCCCCTTGGGGCGGATCCTGGTGCAAATAGTGCTGTCTACTCTTGGGAAATGATAAAAAAGCCGGCAGAGGCACAATTCTGGATGAGTGCCACAAACGTTCTCAATCCAACATTTCTTGCCAGTTACCCGGGTGAATATATTGCTCAACTAACCGTCAAACATAACGGACATACCGGGTTGGACAATGTCACGATTACCGCTTATGCGGAGTCTAATGAGATCAGGCCAACCGCTAATGCAGGCGCGGATATTGTCGCAAAACATGGTGCATTGGTTGAGTTGGATGGCAGTCGCAGTTTTGATCGATATATAAGCAAATCACTCATCTATACCTGGTTCATGACTGAACGTCCTTTGGACAGCAACTCAGCACTCTCTTCAAGAGATGTAGTCAATCCCACTTTTATCGCTGAATTCAATGAGAATGATGGACGGAAGAGCCACTATGAGATTCGCCTGCATGTGATAGATGAGGATGACTGGGTAGCTACTCCTGATCATGTCGACGTCTATGTCTATCCGTCAGAAGGTTATGCCCACCCCACACCGATTGCCGGACCTGAACAAAGAGTCAGCACAGGCACACAGGTGAACCTCGACGGGAGTGAAAGCCATGATGTGGATGGCAGGCCCCTGACCTACGCATGGCAGTTCTATTCAAGACCTCTGGGGAGTCATGCCGTTCTATCTGGCGCCAATACATCAATGCCTTCATTCACCCCTGATGTGGACGGTCTCTATGTACTCTTTCTGTCGGTCGATAATGGTGAGCGTAACAGCAGCAGTGATCTGATCGGCGTCTTTAATCAAAGTCTCTATGACCGGAAAAATCAGGACCGGGTGAAGGTGACGGCAACATCTGACACACCTGAACCTGTCTCCCTTCTTGGACCGGATCAGCAGATCTTCTATGCTGGACCGGATAGCCAGATACTGGATGCCAGTCGTTCCATCCCCGTCAGTGGAATAACCGGCTATGGCTGGGGACTGATCAACAAACCGGCCACCAGTAACGCCACTGTCGTGACTTCTGATCCCCTTGATCCGAATGGTGCCCAGCTGAATTATGATATGGAGGGGGATTATGTTGTAGGCGTGGTGGCATTAAATATCCATCAATTGGACTACGACACAATAGTCTATAAGGTCACCACGAATACCCCGCCGGTCGCGGATGCTGGCACCGATCAGAATGTCACGGCCAATTTCCCGGTCACATTGAACGGCAGCAATAGCAGTGATACTGACCTTGACCCTGTAGCCTATAGCTGGAGCCTGGTTTCCACGCCGGTAGACTGGACATCCTGGCCAGGCGCGTGGCCACTGCTTTCCGAAGGCAGAGAGGCCAGTCCGACCTTTACCCCTACAGTGAACGGCAACTATATTTTACGGCTGACCGTTAACGATAATCAGGTTAGCAGCGATTCCGACAGCGTAACAGTTACTGTCTCCGGATCGATGATCAATTCACCGCCTGTCGCCGATGCAGGCCCCGACCAGCCCGATGCGGTAACAGGCGTGCAGGTTACCCTGGACGGCAGTGGCAGCAGTGATCCTGATACGGATCCAATCACCTTCCTCTGGCATTTTGAATCAGTGCCTCTGTTGAGCATGATGTCCGATGCATCACTGGCAACACCAACCCTTGAGCAACCGGTTTTTACACCCGATGTTGAGGGTGTCTACCAACTCTCGCTTGTCGTAAATGACGGCCAGCTCGACAGCACTGCGGATACGGTAAATATAACCGCCACAGATCCGGGTGGTGTTTGCAGCAATCCACTTACCCTGCAAACCGCCTTGCCATACCTGCCAGGACTTGGAGAGATGCCATCGATTATCCAGATCGATGCCTCAGGGATAGACACGATCAGGGTTGTCACCACAACTGATCCCAGTGCATTTTTGGACGTATCTGCACTACAGGCATTCATTCCTGACCAGAATCAGATATCGGAAGCCAATTTTATTACGATCAATGGAAACTGGACGATATTCAGCAGGACGCATGACAATCCAGTGAGTGACACCGTATCGCCGTCATTTATCCTGGAGCGGCAGAGCGATAATATCTTCTTTAAGGTCGATGTGGCATTCACAGGTTCTGACGCGCTCGCAGAGGTACAGATCGATTCACTGACGGCTTGCCGTTGTGGTGCGGATGCGGGAGATTGCCCATAAGTCCGAGCCTCCTGAGCGGGGTCGACACCCCGCTTTAGCGAGTCACCGAATCGGAAGAGAGAGGCAGTCCCGCTACCGACAGACTGGACAGCTTGTTGCCACCGGACGCCAAAGCCTGGATCAAAGGGGCATCCAGGCCATAGACGTCAGCCCGGAACTGGGGGATACCATCCTCATTCGCCCATGCAGAGAAGTAGGCCAGATAGACCGGTATCGGTTGCTTTAACCGCCAGATCATCGTCTGACCGGAATCGATACCCTCCTGCAGCGCCAATGCAGAGGCCTGCTCGCTCTCCCCCTGTAGTAGTTGTGTAGCCAGGAGGGAGGCAGACTCAACCCGCACGCATCCTGAACTGAAAGGGCGTGTTGGCTGTTCAAAGAGTCCTTTTGCAGGGGTGTCATGAAGAAAGACCGCGTAGGGGCTGACCATATGAAATTTGATTTGGCCCAGACTATTGCGGGGACCCGGCATCTGTCTCAGGACAAAGGGGAAGTCATTCTTGTGATACAAACTCCAATCGATAGCCGCCGCATCCTCCTGAATCCAGCCCCCTTCTTCTCCCTTACGAAATACTGCAATCCCCTTACTGTCGAAAAAATTGTCGTCCCGTAACTGTTTTGGCAGTAAATCCTCCACTGCAATACGTCTTGGAACCGTCCATTGAGGGTTGAGCACCAGATGGGTAATCCGGCTTTTGAAGGAGGGCGTTTCACGTTCCAGCTTGCCACCGACAGTGCGTCGGTGAAAAACCTCTGCACCCTGATCCCTCATCGTCACTTCGAAACCTGCAGTGTTGACCAACAGATAACGTTCTTCCAAAGAGTGGGGCAACCAACGCCAACGCTCCATATTGGCCTTGATCTGGGCAAGGCGGTGTCCCACGGATACATTCAGCTCAGCCCTTGTTTTCGGGCCAACCCGGCCGTCCACATCCAGTCCATGGCGCTGCTGGAAACGTCTCACCGCAGCTTCCAACGGTGGATTAAAATAGTCATCCCCATCCGCCAATGGTTCGAGATAGTCACCTTCAATACGCAACCGCTCCCGTAGCAACAAAATCGAGGGATGACGATCACCTGGACGCAGGATCTGAACCGCAGGAAAGGGTTTCCAGCCCCCTTTACTCTCGATTTCATGGTACTCGTATAGCACCTGCCGCAAACGCTTGTACTCCAGCGCGCCTGGAGCCAGGTCACCCAACAGGTCAGACAGGCCATCTGCCGACAACGCGGCCTGCAGGAGTTCCATCGGTTCAGCCCGGTCAAAATTGAAGTGCCAGAGCGGATCCAGGTCTGCCGCTTTGACACGGCCTCCACGAAGATCGCCTGCATAGCGGAAAAAGGCATCGGTGAGTAGAAGTTCACGTTCCAAAACCACAGCCGGATCCCGCAGGAGTCGTGATGCTTTCAAACGCGAAAAATGATAGTCAACAGGCTCCAAACCTTCCGTCAAGGCGTTGCCAAGCAGGGTCAGTAGCGTCTCACCCTGGGCATTGAGGTGCTCACTCTCATGCCATACCGCTCGTCCCTTCCGATCCTCGTAGAAAGCCTGTAACAACATCCAGTTGGGTTCACGGGCGGGAATGGCGACTTCTACATCCTGTAGCACTGCCTGCAGACGCTCGCGAATCGCCGCCACACCACGCAGTTCGTCTTCAAGCGACGCACTGTTTACTGTTCCACACCACAGCGTGACACAGAAAAGCCCGATTATGGTAGATATGTAGTTATGCGATTTTTCCATCCAGATACCTGAAGCATCCTCAACCGTTTCGCAGTTGCGGTTTTTTCCAGGGGCATGTGCATGGAAAAAGAGGCCGGTACGCTGATGCGCACAAGCAGGCTAACTCAGCAACTCCTAACATTCAGAGTATAAAGGCCGAAATAGATTCAACTGCGATTACCCTATTCTGTCAAGGACCTGCCGGATTATGGCTAGAAAAGATCGATCTCACCGCTTTGAGGTTGTTCGGTGTTTTTCAGCAAATTCTGCTCGACCAGATCTTCGTAGAAGTGCAACTGATTCCGCCCGTTGTTTTTGCATGCTAAAGCGCCCTGCCGGCACTTCCGATCACATCTGCAGTACCGTTTTGATCCCTGATTTCAACTGCCCCGATACTGATAGTGATACAATCTGCCTGCGGCATCTCGTGGGACCCCACCGTCCTAAGGCAGCGTTCCAGCACAGAAGCCGCATCTTTCTGAGAAAATACCTTGAGAATAACGACGAACTCTTCACCGCCATAACGAAAAATCAGGTCCCCATCCCGGAAGGTATCAGTCAGCAGACGCGCTAACAGAGTGAGCACTTCATCCCCAAACAGATGACCAAATTGATCATTAATCCTCTTGAAAAAATCGACATCAATTAACGCCAACCAGTAGGTGGCCTCATCTTCAGAACGGCGCTTTACCTCAGACCTGGCACTGTTACGTTTGTGACAGCGCAAAGTCAGCTGTTTCATCACTTCAGTGCTCAGGGTTTCACGATTCAACAAGCCGGTGAGTTTGTCTTTCTGATTTTTATCCAGCAGAGTAAGGTAATTTGAGTAGACCTTCAGCAGTCCATAGGTCAGGCGTTGAAGTTCAAAACTGGATTTTTCAGTAAACTGCACCAACACGGCGAAGACTTCATTCCTGGTATTGAATACCGGATAGACAGTATCTGTTATGCTGCGCCTGTCATCGTCTACCGAGACAACCTCGCCCTCCTCCACGGCAGCGGCAATGCCCTTGGAAAGTGCTTTGGAGATATGCCGTTCAATCGCAGGAATACCTGAAACCTCTTTGTTCTCGGCCATGTGAGCAAGCAGAAGTAGATCGAGATTCTCTGCTTCACCAGACACCTGGTAGAGACGCAGCTCCTTGCTGGGCGCAACCTCAGCCAGAGTTTTCACCAAGCTTTATTCGATCAAATCCCGGTCGTGAAACCGGGTAATCTCTGCCAGAGAATCGATTACCTGGACGGTTGATACTTTTTTCAAAACTGCCATGCTTGGTTTTTTCTTTATAATCAGATATTTAAGATAATGGAGCAACAACAGAAACAGGCGCTTCCGCTTGCAGGAAAAACATGAGGAAGCACGCTAAAACGATCATTTCCAAGTCCAATTTGACCTACAGCAGGAAAATTTTTCATATCTGGGCACCCAATGTCTCTATTCCTTTTTCCTTGCCCGTATTTTACATTCATTACAAAGCCGCTACCTGAAGAATCGGGAGCTTCAACAATTTGTTTCGCTAGTATTAGCGGCAGCTAATTGAAAACCTTAAAATCGGGACTTATTAGTCTAGAGTCAGTCATCAAATGAAGTTACTCTTCCTGCTGGTACTACTCACCCGCAACGGCGCCGGTGATATCAACGCATCCTTCGTCAATACAGAAACTCTGGAGCAGTGTGATCTAAAGGCGCTGATGCTCAGTGGCATCTTCTCGACGGCAAATATCGACATCGTCGAGAGTCGCTGCATATCGAGTCAGATGCAATTTTCCGAGTTTTCCCATGCCGGTTCGTCGAACATGAACCACACTTTCTACCTGATCCATTTCAGTGATGAGGCGGTAGAGATCCAGCCCATGCCGGACTGGCGTAGTTGCATGATCAAACAGCGGGGGGCAGACAACCGGAAGCGGGTCTACTGCAGCAGTACCCTTCAATCCCTCTTGGCCCACGAGGAGCCTGAGTCAACCAACCCCTAAAAGTCGAACTCCGCCCAAATTGGACAGTGATCCGATGGCTTCTCCATCCCCCGAATCTCATGGGCGATACCCGCACCAGTACAGCTCCGATTCAGGGGTTCGGTCGCCAGAATCAAATCGATACGCAATCCCCGTTTCGGCTCCCGGTCAAATCCCCGGCTGCGATAGTCAAACCAGCTGAACTGGTCTTCTACATCCGGGTACCGGGTGCGATAGGTGTCGTGCAATCCCCAGGACTTCAGACGCTCAAGCCACTCTCTCTCTTCCGGGAGAAAACTGCACTTGCCGGTGCGCAACCAGCGCTTGGCGTTGTCCGGGCCGATACCGATATCGATATCCAGCGGTGCAATATTCATATCACCGATCACCAGCACTGAGTCCGTAGGCTTGTGAAATTCGTTCAGGTAGTTGAGCAGATCTGCGTAGAATTTCCGTTTGGCGGGGTATTTCGTCTCGTGATCCTGGCTTTCACCCTGGGGAAAATAGCCGTTGATCACGGTGACCTCATTGCCCTTCCCCGAGGCATAGCGAGCGATAATCAAACGCCGCTGGGCATCCTCATCATCGGCGGGGAAACCCTTCTCCACGGCCAATGCCGGCTGTTTGGAGAGCAGCGCCACACCATAGTGGGTCTTCTGTCCGAAGAACTGCGCCTGATATCCCAGGCTCTCCATCATATCGAGGGGGAAATCCTGATCCTGTACCTTACTCTCCTGAATGCCGATGACATCCGGATCGTAGGATTCCCGCAGTCTGGCTAGCTGATGTTCACGTGTGCGAATACTGTTGGTATTGAAGGAAACAACTTTCATAATTACACTCTTAATCCTGTGTCTGCCAGGAAAACCCTATCTAACCACAAAGAACACGAAGAGCACTAAGGCAAGCGCTTGATTAAGGAACCTCTGATCAATTGTCATTTCGAACGTAGTGAGAAATCTCATACCTCGAAACCTATTATGCACCCTGTAGTTTGAGATCTCTCCCTATGGTCGAGATGACAATGATCCAATTGATCAGAGGTTCCTTAACAATAAGCTTTCTTCGTGTCCTTCGTGCGCTTCGTGGTTAAAGCGTGTTTTTAGGCAGAAACAAATCCAATCTATCAAAGCACTTCCCGGGTCTCTTTCTCACCCGTCTCAAAGCCGTGCAGATAGGCTTTTCCCCAGGGCAGAAACTCCTGCCCGACGATACGCTCGTCACTGTCTGCCTCGACTGCCTGGGATATCTGCGCTCCATAGCCCAGATCCCGCAGGGCGCGGATCATGCCGTTGGCATAACCCCGGTTATACCAGAGTTGCAGATCTCCATCCGATTCGGCCAGTCCGTCACTCTCCCCATAGAGCCGTTGCAGCAACCGCAACATTTTTTCTGCGACAATCTCTCTATCCTGATTCATTATCAGACCTAATATTGATATTGCGGGAAAGGCTAACACGCGATTGCAATCTGCACTACTTCACCATAACCTCAGACCGGTTGCGGTTGTATTTCACCTCCAGGATCGCGATTATTCGATTCTCCGTCAGCAATTCGGCAACCACGCTATGTTAATCGTTATCTCTCCTGCCAAGACCCTGGACTATGAAACACCCCCGGCCACCAAAACCCATACCAAACCGGCGTTTCTGAAACAGTCCCAACAGTTGATCAATAATCTGCGCAACTATTCGGCACTGGATCTGGCGGAACTGATGAAACTGAGCATGAAGCTGGCTGAACTCAATTTCGACCGCTATCATGACTGGAAGACCCCTTTTACCACGAAAAACGCCAAACAAGCGGCATTGGCGATGAAGGGCGATGTCTATACGGGACTGGACGCAGAGAGCCTGAACGAAGATGATTTTACCTTCGCCCAAGATCACCTTCGCATCCTCTCCGGACTCTACGGACTGATGCGTCCCCTCGACCTGATGCAGCCCTACCGGCTGGAGATGGGCACCAAACTGCCCAATGAGTCGGGCAAGGATCTCTACGCCTTCTGGGGAACCACCATTACCGATGCGATCAATAAGGCGCTGGCAGCACAGGGAGACGACGTACTGGTCAATCTCGCCTCTAATGAATACTACAAATCGATCAAGCCCAAACTGGTGAAGGGACGCATCATCACTCCGCAGTTCAAAGAGAATAAAAACGGCAGTTATCGCATGATCGGCGTCTATGCAAAAAAGGCCAGGGGACTGATGAGCCGCTACATCATCGAAAATCGGTTTACCGACCCGGAGGATATCAAAGGCTTCGATGCAGCGGGTTACGACTACAATGAGACGCTCTCCCAGGGGGACCAATGGGTCTTCTCCCGAGGCTGATCGACTCCCACTGCCACTTTGACGATACCCGCTTCGACCAGGACCGGAAGCAGGCCTTTCAGCGAGCAAGGGAGGCGGGAGTTACCAGCCAGATCATCGCCGGGGTGAAGGCCGAATGGTGGCCGCGGCAGAAGCAGGTCTGCAGGGATTATCCTGGACTCTACCCCGCCTACGGTTTGCACCCTATGTTCCTTGATGATCACCGCCCGCAGGATATAGAGCGGCTCGTTTCCTGGATCGAAAGGGAGCAGCCGGTGGCCGTCGGCGAGTGTGGTCTGGACTTTTTCATCAAAGATCCCCAGCCGGAAGCGCAGCAGGCACTGTTCGAAGCACAACTTGAACTGGCCCAACACTACCGATTACCGGTGATCATCCATGCCCGCCGTTCCGTGGAGCAGGTTTTCAACAGCCTGAAACGATACCCTGGCCTAAAGGGAGTGGTGCACAGTTTCTCCGGCGGTGAACAGCAGGCCCGCCGACTGGTCGATCTGGGTTTTCTTTTGAGTTTTGGTGGACCCATCACCTATGAACGAGCCAAACGCCTGCGCAGTCTGATCCAGACCCTGCCCCTGGAAAGCTTGATGCTGGAGACAGACGCACCGGATCAGCCAGACAACGGGCACCGGGGGGAGCGCAACGAATCAGCCTATCTGCCAACCGTGTTGCAAACAGTCGCGGAACTGCGCAACCAACCTCCTGCGGAGGTCGCAGCCATAACCTCGGATAATGCCGTGCAGCTATTCAACATTCCCTCCAGCGACGAGTCGTGACAGGCATGATGTTTCACCCAGGATCTCCTGTACCGAACCTCACCGACCTCTGGCTGTCCGAGCGTCCGGAATCGGCACCCGAACCGGGCACTCTGCATCTCTGGTCCATCGACCTGGACCGTTCTGACTTCCACCATTACCTTTCACAGGATGAACTGACTCGAGCCGGCCGGTTCACACTGGAACCACCAAAAAGCCGCTTTATCGCCGGCCGCAGCGCCCTGCGATCCATTCTTGGACACTATCTGGCCACCCCGCCCCTATCTGTCCAGCTGAAATATGGCGAACACGGTAAGCCTGAACTTTCCGATCATCCAGGTGATATCCACTTCAATCTGGCTCATAGCGGCCCTCTTGCGATCCTGGCAGTCAGCTGCGGCAACCCTGTAGGGATG
Organism: Gammaproteobacteria bacterium (ex Lamellibrachia satsuma); assembly: GCA_019623805.1. Lineage (NCBI taxonomy): Bacteria > Pseudomonadati > Pseudomonadota > Gammaproteobacteria > Gammaproteobacteria bacterium (ex Lamellibrachia satsuma). Next base: position 3,391,870 of record CP053680.1, on the reverse strand, counting down.
GATGTGGAAAAGATCCAATCACGCAGATATATGCCCGGCATTGCCAAGCGCATGTTCAGCACAGAGAATTTCACGTTGTTGGAATCACTTTCCGGCTCAGCCCAAACCAGACTCTTCTGCCATTTGTGGACTGGCCTCGAAGCGCGGCATAAATGTCTCGGCACGGGGCTGTTCACGCCCACCCAGGCAAGTGATGACGCCATGCCCTGTTGGGAAAACTTCATCCCTGAACCCGGTTTTTGCGGCGCAATCAGCATGCAGAAGGAAATTCCAAAAACGGAAAACTGGACCAGCTTCAAATTTCAGTGACATTCAGTAACGGAGACATGACGCAACCCGCCGCTCCCGGTATGATAGGCCGGTTTTGATCATATCGACAGCGGAGCGAATAATGGCCAACAAAGGGATTCTAATCACCGGTGGCGCCGGCTACATCGGCAGCCACACTGCACGTCAGTTGGGGGAAGCCGGGGAACGTCTAATCACCCTGGACAATCTCTCCACCGGCTTCAGAGAGGCGGTACTCTACGGTGAGCTGGTAGTCGGCGATACCGGCGACCAGGCGCTGGTCAGCCGCGTGCTCAAGGAACATGATATCGACACGGTGCTGCACTTCGCAGCCCACACTGTGGTACCCGAGTCGGTCGAGGATCCACTCAAGTATTACGGCAACAACACCTGTAACACCCGCAGTATGCTGCAGTGCTGCGCTGAGGCCGGGGTAAAAAACTTCATCTTCTCCTCTACCGCCGCCGTCTACGGCACGCCCGGCAACGGCATCGCCCATGAGGATACCCCCACCAGCCCGATCAATCCCTATGGCACCTCCAAGCTGATGTCGGAATGGATGTTGCGCGACCTCTCCGCCGCCACCGCTATGAAACATGTCATCCTGCGTTACTTTAATGTCGCCGGTTGTGACCCGGAAGGGCGCATCGGCCAAGCCACCCCCAATGCCACACTGCTGACCAAGGTGGCCTGCGAAGCGGCCGTGGGAAAACGGGATTCCGTCTATATCTACGGCACAGATTACCCTACACCGGACGGTACCGGGGTACGTGACTACATCCATGTAGAGGATCTGGCAGCTGCACATGTAAAGGCGATCGAACACCTGCGCAGAGGGGGAGACTCCGCTATCCTCAACTGTGGTTATGGGCATGGATTCAGCGTACGCGAGATGCTGCAGGCGGTGGAGAAGGCAGGCAACATCAAACTCGATATCATCGAGGCTGACCGCCGAGCGGGCGATCCACCGGCCTTGATCGCCGGTGCTGAGAAGGTGCGCGAGGTGCTGGGCTGGAGTCCTGCCCACGACGATCTCTCAGTTATCGCCGGTTCTGCGCTCAACTGGGAAAAGAAACTGCTGAAATCACCCTGGAAAAAATAGAGACCCACCATGGAACTGCTTCAGATATTCATCCTCGCCGCTCTCCAGGGGCTGACCGAGTTTCTCCCTATCTCCAGTTCAGCGCACCTGATCCTCGCCCCTCTTGTACTGGGCTATGCCGATCAGGGACTGGACTTCGATATCGCAGTCCATGTGGGTTCTCTGCTGGCGGTAATCAGTTATTTTCGCAAAGAGGTCGTCAATATCACCAGTGATTTTTTCCGCTCACTGGTGAATCGCAAGGCCAGCTCAGCGGACTCCCGCCTTGGCTGGATGATCATCATCGCCACCATTCCCGTCGGTGTCTTTGGGTTGTTGATGAAATCGCTGATCGAAACCGATCTGCGCACCCCGCTGGTGATCGCCATCACCACGATCAGCTTTGGTATCGTCTTGATGATGGTGGATCTGCTCGGTCGTCACACACGGGACGAATACACGATTAAATGGACAGACGCCCTTATCATCGGCGTATTTCAGGCATTTGCCATCATTCCAGGCACCTCCCGCTCTGGTGCAACCATGACAGCAGGACTGCTGCTGGGACTCTCTCGCGAGGCGGCTTCCCGCTTCTCCTTCCTGATCTCCATTCCGACCATTCTCATGTCCGGCGGGCTGGTAACGTTGAAGTTAATAGAGAGCGCCAATCCCGTGGAGTGGGATTCTCTATTTATCGGCGCCATACTCTCATTTATCACGGCCTATCTCTGCATCCATTTCTTCCTGCAGTTCATCGAAAGAATCGGCATGCTCCCTTTCGTGATCTATCGACTGATTCTGGGCGCCGGGATTCTCTATATCTTTCTTCCCTGAGGTTTAGACCACCTTGTGGGTTGGGTTAGACGCACATCACCGCTAAAACCAATAACTTCCACCAAGGCAAAGCGTGTGCCGTAACCCAACCTACGTTTTCTGATGGCTCATATCCAGTGTCAGCATAATCCTACAGAAACATCAGGATTATCGGCTTCTTCCAATACGAAGACTGGGATATTTTGAACGCGTCTTGAATGATCCAAGACCTCCAAACGGAGTTGGAGCCAATGCACAAGGAGTGCTTACGATGCCCGTCCCAAAACATCCCACTATTTTTCAGCGCCTGCTGTTCGCCGCTTGTCTGACATTCATCTCCCCGGTAAATGCGACACTTGTCATCAACGAGGTCGATTATGATCAGCCGGGTAGCGACCAGGCGGAATTTATAGAACTGTTCAACACGGGGGTTACTGCCCTCAATCTTGACGACTACACACTGCAATTGATAAACGGGACTAGCAGCACATTCTACCGAACCTACGATCTGCCCACTTTCACCCTGGATGCCAACGCCTACTTTGTGTTCTGCGGGGATGCAGACAATGTACTCAACTGCGACTGGGATGTATCACCGAACAGCAACCTGATACAGAACGGAGCACCCGACGCCATCGCCCTGTTTCTAGGAAATACACTGATCGACAGCCTCAGTTATGAGGGGAATATCGTCGGATACGCTGAAGTTTCTGGCAGCGGCCTGAGCGACCCGTCAAATGCCGCCTTTCTCGGTCTTTCACGCTCCCCGGACGGGGCTGACACGAACAACAACAATCTCGATTTCAGTCAGGCCTGTATCACTCCCGGCATGGGCAACAGCACCCAAGCAAACAGCTGCAGTGCTCCCGTTAATCCGGTTGCCCTGCCGGAGCCCTCCAGCTGGCTGATTATGATGATGGGTTTGGTGGGTATGCTGCTGCCGAAGAGATACCGCGAAAAAGAGATGTGAACAGGGTTGCCCGATCCGCTGCGCTTGATCGGGTATACCTTTCTGCATCATCTCCCGCTTGCATGCCAATCCCCGCTTGCGTACAACTACGGCCATGAGCAGCCAACCCGCTTACGCCGAAAAACTCCCCCGCCTGATCGATCAGACAGGCATAGGAAAACTGCCTGAGATACAGAGGATATTTCTGCAGTCCCAGGCGCTGATCTATCGCTTCACTCTGCAGGAGCTGCAAACTCTGGGTGAAGTCTGTCTCGACCTGAACATGTGGGGAGAAGACCCTATCGAGCAGATATGGCCGAGAGAGATCTCCTCAGACTTCGCACCAAAAAAGAGACGGCAAGCGATTTTGGGGCTGATTCGGAGACATTGGGAAGATCTTCGCCAACAGCCAAACCAATATCCCATCTCTTTTGACAAGACTGAATATCAGCCAGACAGAATCAAACGGGTAATGGTGGAAAAACCCAAACTCGGTCTGGGTTATTGCCCGGTGGCATCGTCCCGCACCCGCTGCTGTAATCTGCTGACACTGGATGCGGTGGAAAACTGCGGCTTCGACTGCAGCTATTGCAGCATCCAATCCTTCTATCATGGAGACGAGGTCCGCTTCGACAGCCGATTCGCCGAAAAACTGGCCCAGCTCGAGATCGATCCTGACCGGATCTACCACATCGGCACCGGGCAATCTTCCGACTCCCTGATGTGGGGCAACCAGGCAGGGATTCTCGATGCGCTGAGTCGTTTTGCCACTGAACATCCAAATGTCATTCTGGAGTTGAAGACCAAGTCGAAAAACATCAGCTACCTGGAAAAGAATCCGCTACCGGCAAATATCATCTGTACCTGGTCTCTCAATACCCAGACGCTGATTACCAACGAAGAACATCTGAGCGCATCACTGGAGGATCGCCTTATGGCTGCCCGGCGTCTGGCGGACAAAGGCATAATCGTGGGCTTTCATCTCCACCCGATGATCCACTACGCCCAGTGGCGAGAAGACTACACTGAACTCTTTGAACGGATGACATCACTGTTCGACCCGGATGAGGTGGCCCTGGTCTCAATCGGCACCCTTACCTACATTAAACCGGTGATCAAAATGCTGCGGGGCCGGAGTGACTTTCACAGCAAGATCCTGCAGATGCCAATGGTGGAGAGTGACGGCAAGCTCTCCTATCCTGAAGAGATAAAACTGGAGATGTTCTCCCACGCCTACCAGCAGCTTGCGCCCTGGCACGATAAAGTATTTTTCTACCTTTGTATGGAGAACCAACGTTTGTGGAACCCGGTCTTCGGTTTTGAATATGCGAGCAATGATGAGTTTGAGAATGCAATGAAAGCGAGCTATCTGGCAAAGATCGAGCAGCACCGGATCATAAACTCCACAAAAACCCCGAACGATTGTCATTTCGAGCGTAGAGAGAAATCTCATACCTCATGACCTGTTAATCACTCTGTAGTTTGAGATCTCTCTCTACGATCGAGATGACAACGACCTCATCTATCAGAGGCCTCTAAACAAATCCTATGGGATAGGCTGGCAATCTCATGACACAAAATCAACTATTGATCGACCTTACCTTCGTGCTCTATCTGGTCGCCATACTGGGGATCGGCATCCACGCCTGGCAGCGCACACGCAACCTTTCCGATTTTGTCCTCGGGGGACGCCAGCTCGGCAGTTGGGTGACAGCTCTGAGCGCGAGTGCCTCGGATATGAGCGGCTGGCTACTGCTTGGTCTGCCGGGTTACGCCTATCTCTCCGGACTGGAATCCATCTGGCTGGCAGGCGGTTTGTTGATCGGCACTTGGCTCAACTGGCGTTTCATCGCCGCTCCACTACGAGTCGCATCGGAGCAGGCAGGCAACGCCCTGACCCTGCCGGAGTATCTCTCCAACCGTTTCGACGACAAGAGCGGCCTTATTCGCACCATCTCATCCCTCTTTATCCTGCTCTTTTTCCTCTTCTACACCAGCTCCGGTCTGGTGGCCGGCGGCAAGCTTTTCGAATCAGTGTTTGGTCTGCCCTATCTCTGGGCCGTGGCGGCCGGCACCCTCACCATTATCCTTTACACCTCTTTTGGCGGTTTCCTCGCAGTCTCGTGGACCGATCTGCTGCAGGGACTGATGATGGCGGCGGCACTAATCATCGTGCCGCTGATGGCATTCGGAGAGCTGGGTGGAACAACGCATACCATCCAGCGCATATCCGAGTTTAACCCGGCACTACTCGACCCATTCACCGACAACAAGGGTGTGCCCCTCGGTTGGATAACCATCGCCTCCCTGCTTGCCTGGGGGCTGGGCTACTTTGGACAACCCCACATCCTGGCCCGTTTCAAAGCAATCCGGCGTGTGGAGCAGATTCCAACAGCCCGGCGCATTGCCATCACCTGGGTGCTGTTGACCCTGACCGCAGGCTGCCTGGTGGGTCTGACGGGTATCCCGGCTTTTGAGACACCGCTGGCCGACCCGGAGCGGGTGTTCATCCACCTGGTGGATCTACTCTTCCATCCGTTGATTGCAGGCATCTGTCTAGCCGCTATCCTGGCGGCCATCATGAGCACCGCCGATTCCCAACTGCTGGTGGCCTCCAGCGCATTTACCGGGGATCTGTACAAAGGTCTTTTCCGGCAGAACGCAAACGACCGCGAGTTGATGATCACCGGCCGACTGGCAGTCGTCGGCATCGCCGCCATCGCCTTTTTGCTTGCACTCGATCCCGACAGCAGTGTGCTCGACTTGGTCTCTTACGCCTGGGCGGGATTCGGTGCCGCCTTCGGACCCGCCATCCTCTTCTCACTCTACTGGAAACCCATGACCCGTAATGGCGCACTCGCAGGTATCATCCTCGGTGGTCTGACCGTGGTCATCTGGAAACAGCTGTCAGGAGGGATCTTCGATCTCTATGAGATATTGCCGGGCATCATTGTTTCAACAGCCGGGATCTTGGTCTTCAGCCAGCACCGTCAAATAACGAAGGGCTGATCCGTAGGCCTGTTCAAGCTTGCGGAAACGGCAGACATGTCAGTCTATTGCCTGATCCGCTACGCTTGACCAAGCCTACGAATCCACATTAGACCAAATCGGGAAAGGTCAATTTTTTCCAAGGGATGGAGATACTGGCCCTGCCAGTTTCATCCGGGACATTGATCTCGAAATTTTCCATCGGTTGATTATCGATCGTCAGTCGGGTGGATTCAGGTTTTTCAGTGTAGATAGTCAGACCCGACAGGTCATATTCCGCTCCACCTGTAACGAGATTGATCAGGATCAGACTACCGTCCTCGCTCTCTTCGACACGGATCTGCTCCGTCATCTTCGTGTACTGCAACAACCGGTAGGTCGTGGCGACAAGAATCTCCTGGCGGTCGGCGTACCCTTTAAGCCGACGAAACCCGTTGCGGGTCGCTTCGGAGAAGATCTCTGCCCTGTCTGCGATCTTGCCAAGATGGGTATAGATAATGCTTTTGGCCCGCTTGCGTGTCAGGGTCGACAGCACCCTGTCCGTCAACACCTCGGGAATACCCTGGGCGGTCTCCCCCGCGCTCACACCACCCCAGTGGGGATTGCAGCGCATGAACTCGATCACCGATTCACCACTGCGCAGGCTGGCAGGATAGATCAATCGGTTGCCTTTGTGCAGCGCATATTTTGGATGATTCTTGAGTGCCAGCAGGCTTTTGACGAAATCCTTCAGAATCGTCTTTGCCGCCGGCACAGCATGTTTCATTGACCAAAGCCCACCATACCCCTTCGCACAGTCCTGACCTATGACGCTGGTAACGCGGCCCCGCCAGACATAACGCACGCCGTGCCGATAGGTAAGATCAGAGTGGAAGGCCTCATGCCCTTCGAGATCCCCTTTGCCAAACATAATACCGGGGTCGAAGTTGGTGACCGCCTTGGAGTGGTCCACCCAAACTCTGATGCAGCAGTCATATGACTCCAGCTCATTCAGCGCCCGTTCCACATAACCTCTATCCACCGCAAAATCGCCATAGGAGTGGAAGCTGTCGATATAGCCGGAGCGGATCAACCGCCGCGCATTCTCCCGACCATCATCATCGGTATTCCAGTAGGCGAACTGGTTATCGGGCATATCGAAATAGAGTGTATTGCCAATCTCCAGCCCGACACCTGGTCCCATTGCCGTCTCATCTTCGGTATTGAGGAATCTGGCGATTTCAAAATACTCCCGCCTTGTCGGCGTCTCATCCAGATCGCTGCAGATTGCCAGCATCGCGTGGTAGGGATAGGGGATCTTCCTGATTTTAGGGTCGGTCATGATTGCAGGGCCTGTCGGGTCTTCTTGATTATTTTTCTGCACGGATCACCGCACACCGGTTCGATTCTTTTACGCTTCACTGGTTTTCTGAAACCGGTGGCGTCGGATTTTCCTGCACACCATCGTGATAGGCAAAAAAACGTTTCACATTATTGAAATCACGGCTCTTTGTCATCGGTGGCAGGCTTTTGATAAAGACCTTTCCGTAGGGTTTGCTGAGCAGACGTGGATCACAAAGCACCAGCACACCACGATCCTTCTCATCCCGGATCAGGCGTCCGGCACCCTGTTTCAGAGCGATAGCAGCCTGGGGCAGTTGAAAGGTCATGAAGGGGTTGCCGCCCCGTGCCCGCAGTGCGTCGATCCTCGCCTGCAGGACCGGATCGCCCGGCGAGGCAAAGGGCAGCTTGTCGATGATCACGCAGGAGAGCGCATCACCCCGCACATCCACTCCCTCCCAGAAGCTGGAGGTTCCCAGCAGCACCGCATTGCCGAGGCTCCTGAACTGTTCAAGAAGTTCACTGCGGGGCGCGGTTCCCTGCACCAGCATGGGAAATTCGATACGATCCTGCAGATAGCCAGCCGCCTCCTGCAGGGCGCGATGACTGGTAAAGAGCAAAAAGGCGCGGCCACCGCTTGCTTCCAGAATAGGGATGGAGAGATCGGAGACAGTGCGGTTGAACTCGGGGCTGCTGGGTTCCGGCAGATCACTGGGCACATACCAGAGCGCCTGTTTCGGATAGTCGAAGGGGCTGTCCCAGCAGTGGGTCTCGGCATCCTCCAGCCCCAACTGATTGGCAAAGTGGCTGAAACTGCCCCCCACCGCCAGGGTTGCGGAGGTAAAAATCCAGGCCGCCGGATTGTTTGCCATACGTTCCCGGAAGATAGCCGAGATCTCCAGCGGCGTCCGGTTGAGTCGGAAGCTCTGACGCTGGGTCTCGAACCAGCGGATATCCTGTGTCTCATTCTCATCGAAGAGTTGATCCAGACGCGATGACAACTCCTTGCAGCGGTCGCGGCAACTGTCGAGCCCCTTGCCCCGTCCTTCGATCGCTTCGAGCATGTCACCCAGAATCGATAACTCGCTGCGCAACCGCTCCAGCCCGGCCTCCACTGCCGGGTTGTTCTCCACATCGGACCATGCACCACGCCGCATCTCCAGACCAAAGGCAAGACGCAGATCCCGGGTGACCTGTTTCAGACGATCGGCCTGATCCACGATCTTCGGCAGATCCCCCGCTTCACGGTGATACTCCGCCACTGTATCCCTGGCCAGATCGAGCAACTGGCGGCCACTCAGACTCATGCCGAAGAAGTTACCCGCCACATCCGGCAGTTGATGCGCCTCATCCAGGATAAAGCAGTCTGCACTCGGCAACAGCTCACCAAAGCCCTCGTCCTTCAGCGCCATATCGGCACAGAGCAGATGGTGGTTGATCACCACCAGGTCCGCCTCCTGGGCACGCCGCCGCGCTTCCACCAGATGACATTTACTGTGGGCAGGACACTCCTGACCCAGGCAGTTCTCAGTGGTGGAGGTCACCATCGGCCAGATGCCCGCATCTTCAGGAATCGCCGACATCTCGGCGACATCGCCGCTCCTGGTCTGTCCCGACCAGCTGCATACCTGCTGCAGTTGATCGCTCTGCTCGGCAGTCAAACGCCGATCCTCCAGCATGGCTGTCTCCATGCGGTGTGTACAGAGGTAGTTGGCTCGCCCTTTGAGCAGGGCGACGGAGACAGGGCTGGAGAGGCTCTCCCGCACCAGTGGCAGATCCCGATGGAACAGCTGATCCTGCAGATTCTTGGTACCCGTGGAGACGATAACCTTGAGACCCGACATCAGCGCCGGTACCAGGTAGGCAAAGGTCTTGCCCGTCCCCGTACCCGCCTCGCAGATTAGCACCCCGCCATCGTTCAGGATGCGGCTGATGGCTTCCGCCATCTTCTGCTGCTGCGGACGGTGGGAGAAGCCGTCGATGCGCCGGGCGAGCCAGCCATCAGGCCCGAAGATCTCGGCAATATCGGTCATGAAGACTTTCCCGGATGCACCTGAGCGACGATCAAGATGTTAACCGGACTGGTTGTCCCAGACCTCGGATTCGAGTCCATCATCACGGGTCCAGACCAGGCGGCCGATGATCTTGAAACGGGCCACCGACATGGCGCCACGTTTGGCCCGGCTGCTGCTGGAGTCATTGACGAATTCGAGGATCTCATCCTTATCCGCCTCGTAGATTTCGTAGGGTTCATAATCCTCGTCCATGAGTACCAGCACCACGCTGTCCCACTCCCGATCGAGTTTGAGTTGACCGATACGTTGTCCGGACTTGCTCTCGTCGAAGATGGTGCGGGATTTTATCTGCACCCGCCAGCCGTCCCGTGATGGGTCGATGGCATTGTAGCCGGTCTCACCCTCGGGACGCGGCTCCAACCGCAGTAATTTTACTGCGTCATGTTCGGCAATCTCATTGCTGATGCCGGGCAGTGGCTTGCCCATGGTGCGACGATACTCTGCCGCGAGCAGACGGGCCTGGGCGATCAGTTTGTCGGCGGCGTAGACGGTCAAGCCGGGTTCCTCATGGGTGCTATTCCTGGATTGTATCTGAATGTGGGGGGTGTGGCACAGGGTTGGGTTTGATTTATTGTGTCGCTGCGCGACGTTTTTCTAACAGGCTAATCGATACTATCGTGATTTTCTTTTGTCTCTGACAACACGTTTTTCGTCCTGCTGGACGAGTCACTTTTCTTTTTCGTGAAAAGAAAAGCAACCAAAAGAAAGCACGCCCGACTATCACGCCCTGCGGGGCGCTGCGATGCTCGCAAAAGTCGGCGGGACCGGATCTCGCTACGCTCAAACAGCCGGTCCCTTCTCCCGACTTTTCCTGCGCTTCTCGCTCGTGACAGAAACGGGGTTACCCACTCGCAGACAGCACCTCACCTGGCTAGCGGCTGGGGACTTTCACGCCACCGAGCACCGCAGGAGCGGTGCCGAACCGCTGAAAGCGGACCCGAAGGGTGCCCGCCAGGGAAGGCGGGCATAAAGAAAAGTATCCTGCCGTAGGGGCGCGGAAGCCCCGTTAAAACAAAACCGCCGCATAGCGACACAAAAAATCACCGAAACAACTGCTGAAACCAGTCGATATTATCATCGACAAAAGTCTCACTGCCTCTCTGTGCAGAGGCGCACTCAGCCCGTCGCGTCGGTTCGCTACCACGGATGAACGGCACCAGTCTCGCCTCCGCACATCCAGCGCCAAGCAGTCCCGATTGCGGGTCGATGGCAACAGGCACAATGCCTTGCGGCATCTTTTCGTCCAGGCGCGACACACCGATACGCCGCATCAGGTCTCCCCATACACGCATAGCGCCGTTGGAACCAGTGAGACCGGTACCCTTATTATTGTCGCGACCCACCCAAACGACAGCCACCCGCCGCCGGTCAAACCCGGCAAACCAGCTGTCCCGTAACTTATCGGTAGTCCCGGTCTTTCCGGCCAATCCCCCCACATTGGAGAGCTGGTTCACAAGCCCCCGACCCGTCCCCTCGAAAATCACCTGCTGCAGGGCTTTGCTCAGGAGAAAAGCCGCCTTTTTGTTGGCAACCTGAGACACGGACAAGGAGTAGCGGGAGAGCGGTCTGCCGCGCGCATCCGTCACTGCGCTGATCGCCCTCAGTCGGGCCAGCAGGCCACCTGTCGCCAGCGCCTGATACATCTGAGCCATCTCCAGGGGAGAGAGGGAGACCGCCCCAAGCAGCATGGATGGATAGATATTCAACGGCCGTTCGACACCCAGATCCCGCAGGATTGCCGTCACCTTTTTCAGACCGACATCCATGCCCAGTCGGACGGTCGCCAGATTGTAGGAGTGGGCCAGCGCGTCCTGCAACAGGACCTTACCGTGACTCTTACGATCGTAGTTGCGGGGCGACCAGATATTACCGTCAGAGCCTTTAAGACGAATGGCGCTATCCTGCAGCGAAGTGGCCAGCGTATAACGCCCGGGCTCGGAGAGTGCAGCGAGAAAGACCGCCGGTTTTATCAGCGAACCCACCGGCCGTATTGCATCCAGCGCACGGTTGAAACCAGCGTAGCGGGGATTGCGGTCACCCACCAGCGCGCTGACTTTTCCTGTCTCCACATCGGCCACCACCAGCGCACCCTGCAAGGTGCCGGCCTTGATTCCAGGACGTTTCTCGATCTGTTTCAACTGACTGCTCAGCGCCTGCTCCGCCCGTTCCTGTACCCAGGGATCGAGGGTGGAGAATATGCGCAGTCCCTCACTGTTGAGATCTGCTTCGTCATAGTCCCGCCGCAGTTGCCTTCGCACCAGGTCGATAAACGCAGGATAGCTACCCGCCCCCGCCCGACCCTTCTGCAAACCCAAGGGCGCCTTTAATGCCGATGCTGCCTGGCCCGCGCTGAAGAGACCCTGCTCCTGCATCAGATTCAGCACCAGTGTGCGGCGTTTCAACGCACGCTCGGGGTGACGTTTGGGGTCGTAGGCCGACGGACCCCGAACCAGCGCCACCAGCAGTGCTACCCTCGGCAGATCCAGTTCAGCCAACGGACGGTTGAAGTAGAAGCGGCTGGCCAGTCCGAAACCGTGGATAGCACGGCCGCCATCCTGCCCCAGATAGATCTCGTTGGCGTAGGCTTCGAGGATCTCATCCTTGCTGTAGTGAAACTCCAGAATCACCGCCATCAGCGCTTCATTCACTTTTCGCAGCAGGGAACGCTCTCTGGTAAGGAAAAAATTCTTCACCAGTTGCTGGGTCAGTGTGCTCCCCCCCTGTACGACCCCACCGGCGCGGATATTGGCTATCAGCGCCCGACCTATGGCCAGCAGGTCGAGACCGAAATGGGACTGGAAATGGCGATCCTCCACGGCGAAAAGGGCCGACACCAGCAATTCCGGCAACTCACTGCGTCGCAACAGCACCCGATCCTCGCTGTGGGCCGGATGCAGGCTGCCGATCAATGCCGGTTCGAGGGGGTAACTGTCGAAACGTTTGCCGTTCGCTGCCTGTTTGAGGGTTTTGACACGCCCCTTCGCGATACGGACTTCCAGATAGTCGGAACCCCGTTGGCCAGTGGCGAAGTGGAACGGGCGGGTACGAATCAGGAAACGCCCTTTATAGCTGGAGTAGCTGCCGGCATTGTCGGGGTGTTTGATCCTGCGATAACCCAATCCGTCCAGCGTTTGACGCAGGCGCTTTTCAGTGAGCGGCACACCGGGCCGGAGCAGCAGCGGTCGTCCATAAACCTGTGCCGGCACAGCCCAGCGGCGGCCCTCGAAACGAACCTGCACGATCCGGTCGAGATAGAGTACATAGAGTGTAGCGCTGAAGATCAGCGCCGCCAGGCCCAGCCAGATCCAGCGCCTCCAAGACGTTGCAGCGCGCCGGGTGCTCCGTCTGCCCCGCTTTTTCCTGCGTTTTGCCATATGAGAGTCAGTGCACCGCTGCCAGACGATCGCACTCGCTGTTACAGGGGACCACCTTGGCTGCCAAGGGAAACTGCTGCAAACGTGCAGCGAGATAGCGATAGAGCTCCTCGACCCACGGCGCGCTATCCTGTTTGGCCGCAACAGAGTGCTGCCGGAAATCCCGTGGGGCGATCAACACACCAGCCTGCTCCATGCCGATGCGTGCCGCCAGCACAAAAAGCTCCTCGATCCCCCGGTTTCCCATTGCCAGACAACCGGCAGACCAAGTGCTACCGTGAATAAAGATATTCGACCCAGGCTGCATCCGTCCCTCTACTGAGGCGTTGGCCCAGTCGAAGGTATTGGGATAGTCGAGTTTCATCGAAAGGTGGAAGGCGCTATTGGGGTTGAGGGCCTCGATGCGGTAGAAACCCTCGGGTACCTGCCGGTCCCCTTCACGCAGTTTAGGTCCGCTCCCTCCGCTGGCGGCCAGCACGGGGTAATCGTGGATATGCTTCCACTGAGTATCGCTGAAGACCCACAATTCTACGATGCGGCGATCCTTCAATGCTATAAACTGGATCTGCTGCGGCGGGTATTCGACTCCTGCGTGATGAAAACGTTTCTCCAGTACCGCTTCCGCTGCAGGGGCGTAACGCTCAAGTGCGCGTTTAAGATCAGGATCGATGATTGCCGAAACCTCTGCCAGAACCAGACTGTTCCACAGCAGCAGCAACAGAAGCGGCAGTCTCACTTGCGTCGAACCCGTTCAAGCCAGTTGCCGTAGATCACATCAGAAACCTGATGCAGCTGTTTTATCTTTGCCGACAGATCATCGGTAATGGTCGTGGAGGATTGTGCACAGCGGGAGGTCAACATCAGATCACTGCCATACTTGGACAACCAGGCCTCCACCATCTCCTCGGTCATCTCCAGATGGAACTGCATGCCGATGTGATCTCCAAAAATATAGGCCTGATTGCGGAAACACTTGCTCTTGAGCAACGGTTCACTGCCGGGGGGCATGGAGAAGGTGTCAGCGTGCCAATGAAAAGTATCGAAGGAGGTTGGAAGTCCATCAAGCCAGCCGGTGTGCTCTTCACCATTGATACGCTGCAGTGGATACCAACCGATCTCCATCCCATCTCCCTTGGTGACCTCACCGCCGAGCGCCTTGCTCATCAACTGTCCACCAAAACAGATCCCCATCATCGGCACCCCGGCCTGGTGTGCCTTGCGGATCAGTTTCAGCTCGGCATCCAGCCACGCCAGCACATCGTTCACGCTCGCCTGAGCCCCCATAAAGACCAGCCCGGAGACATCATCCACCTGCGGCGGCACCGGGCGGTCCGCATCGATACAGACCAGTTCCCAGGGAACCTGGTGGCGATCGAGGAACTCCCCAAGATAACCGGGGCCTTCACAGGCGATATGTCGAAAGATGCGGATCGGTTTCACGTTGACTCGGACAGCGGGGTTTAGAACTCCATTTTAACCACGGATTCAAGGATTAGAAACCATCTAAACAGTCCACTTTAGGAATAATCCATCACAGGCTGAAAAACAGGATGTCCAACCTTGCAGAGTCGATATTCTTGAACTATGGATTATCTGTTGAGTCGTTTATTTCCGCCCTCGCTCACCACCAAATGGATAAAACACAACTATAAAGGGGAATGCCATGCCCACAGAGATTCTCGAAACACCCGACGGCTACAAGCTCAATGCCGATAATGACACCCCGGACTCTCGGGACCACTTCTACCAACCATCGTTGATACAACTCAAACCGGTAGTGGAACCCGACTACGTCAGTCTGAAGATTCTGGATCAGGGCAAGGAGGGCGCCTGCACCGGCTTCGGTCTGGCGGCAGTCATCAACATGCTGAATCAGAAACGGGACAGCGATATCAGGGTCAGCGCCCGCATGCTCTACAACATGGCAAAAAAATTCGACCGCTGGCCAGGTGAAGCATACTCCGGATCCAGTTGCCGGGGTGCCATTCAGGGCTGGAAGAGTATGGGTGTCTGCAGTGATGAACTCTGGCCCTATCGAAGTGAAGACCGCTCCTACCTGACCATCGACCGTGCCAAAGACGCACGCAACAATACCGTTGGCGCCTACTATCGTCTGAAACACAACATTGCTGATTTCCACGCCGCCCTGAACGAAACAGGGGTGATCTACGTCTCCGCCAACGTCCACTCTGGCTGGTGGCCACGCAACGTCCGCGGCGGCCGCATACATTTCCGGGACCAGCCCCAGGGCGGACATGCCTTTGCCGTCGTCGGCTACAACGAAGCGGGTTTTCTGGTGCAGAACTCCTGGGGCCCGGGCTGGGGAAAAGATGGCCTCGCCCTCTGGAGTTATGAGGACTGGCAGGCGAATATCAAAGACGCTTGGGTGGTCCGGCTCGCCCTGCCCACGCCAAATATCTTTCCTGGGGTGGCGCATGCCAATGGCAATGAGACCGGCGAGAACTTCTCCCTCTTCAAAAAACGTCCAACCCGGGGAGAGATCGCTGGCCATTTCGTGCATATCGATGATGGCGACCTGCATGACCATGGACGTTACTGGAGCAAACGGGTAGACCTGCGGCAAACTGCTGATCTGGTCGCAGACAGCGAGGATTACGACCACCTGCTCTTCTACGCCCACGGCGGCTTGAACAGCATCTATGACTCAGCACGTCGTATCAAGGCGATGAAGCAGGTCTTCAAGGACAACCGCATCTACCCTTTCCACTTCATGTACGACACCGGACTGCTGGAGGAACTCAAGGACATCCTGTTGCGGCGCCACAGGGAAGGAGGTGAGAAAGTTGCCGGTTTTACCGACTACACCGACAAGTTGCTTGAGAAATCGACCCGCCCCCTCGGCCGCGCCCTCTGGCGGGAAATGAAGCTCGGCGCCAAACGCCCCTTCAGCAGCAATGCCCGTGGCGGCATGCAGACCCTCAATCTCTTTCTCGATGCTCTGTCCGAAAGCGACAAGCCCAAGAAGATCCATCTTGTGGGCCACAGCACCGGCGCCATCCTGCTGGCCTGGCTGATCAAGGCACTGCCGAAGGCCAGCGAGAACGCTACCATCGCCAGCTGCAGCCTGATGGCCCCCGCCGCCACCGTCGATCTGTTCAGGAAAAACTTCTCACCCGAGATCGGCAAACTGATCGAGCAGTTGCGTATCTACAGCCTTTCCAAAGAGCTGGAACTGGATGACCATGTCGCCTATGTCTATCGCAAGTCACTGCTCTACTACGTTTCACTCGCCTGCGAAGAGGAACTGGGAGAGCAGATCGTGGGTATGGTGGAACATAACGAACAGCTCCCCCAGGATAAGAAATTTAAAATCATCATCAGCAAAGGAGAAAACGAGAACGAAAAACGCAGTAACAGCGAAAGCCACGGCGGTTTCGATAACGACCGCGCCACCATGAACGACATCCTGAAAACCATCCTCGGCAAAAAACCGAAGCGGTCTTTTGATGAGGATGATCTCGATTATTAACCCGAGAATTATATGGCCGCAAACGGATTGGTGTATTAAACCGTAGGAGCGGCGCCCCGCCGCGAAAACTCCGTTGATAGGTCAATCGCGGCGGGGCGCCGCTCCTACTGTTCAGTTCAACAGTTCCAACTCGCTCTGCAATCTTGCCTCCAGGTCATCCCTGAGCAGCATCTCCCGGAACAGTGGCACCCGGTAGTAAAACTGCCCATTCTCATCACGGTCGATCACAAATCCGAGTCGCAGCCGTTCCAGGCTGTTGTCGATCTGCTGACTATCGGCTTTGACTCCCTTGGCCTTCAGCAACTCAAACAGCTCGGTGTCGGTGAAGTGGCCCTGCTGCAGGGTGGCGTAGACGATGACCCGGTCCATCCGATTGACCATGTCGTCATCGGAAAGATTGCTCCAACCCCGTATCGTGCCGATGGTTCGCTCACTGTAGAGAGCACGCTGCAGATCACCCGCCTCGATGGTGCGCTGATCCGGCTGCAGGCCGGTCAGGATCTGATTGCAGACGATGGAGATCAGGTTGGCCCGCTGGCCGGTCTCCTCCACCAGCCTGTCCACCAGTGCCGAACTGGCGTACTCCAACCCCATGGTCTGCATCGGTTGGGTGGCCAGTTCCCGGCAGGCCGATGCTTCCAGCGCGCCGACCTGGACGATCTCGCCGAAGTTCTTCAGCGGCGACTGGTAGTCGAGCACCGCATGTTCGTAGAGCTCCCAGAAACCCGCCAGGATGAAGTGGCAGTGCCCCTCCTCGCTCATGCGCCGCAGGGCATCGAGAATACGGTAGTCGTTCTGCCGTTCGTGGCGGATGAACTTGTCCGCCTCGTCGATCAGCACCACGAACTGCCCCTCGCTGCTCTCCGTATGGTCGGCGATCTCCTCCAGGGTCGCCTCCTTCGGCAGACCCAGTTCCACTGCCAGGCGCGGCACCAGCACTTCGCTGGCGAGACTGAGGTAGCTGCAGTGGTAGGGCGTCTGCTCATCGTAACGCCGCTGCAGCGCCTTCAGCAGGGAGGATTTTCCCAACTGCCGCCCGCCCACCAGCAGATAGTTGGCCGGGTCGCGGTTCATGATGTGGCTGATCAGGCTCAGGCGGCCGAAGAAGATAGACTCCCGGTTGACCCCACCCCCCACCTGGTAGGGCGATATCTGGGTCAGGGCGAGTTGTCCGGCAAAGATCCCGGCCAGTGTCTGTTCCGCATCCGGCCCGATCAGCAGCCGGGTCAATTCACCACCGAGAGGAGTAACCCACTTGTTGCTGCGGTCGCGGGTTCGTTCATAGAGTCGCCGCTGCAAATCGCTTTCGGATGCAAGGATCAGCGTAACCCTGGTCTGGGTTTCGGAGATCGCCTTCAAGCGAGTAAATAGATCCTGGCTTTCAGTTCCCGTCCGAGGCAGACAGAGCAGACAGCGATCAAGATTGAGGGGGAAACTGTCGGAGAGGTGAAGCATGAATACGCCATCGGCAAGGGTCTCGCCGACGCTTCCACCAAGCTGCTGTGCCAGCCAATCGGCTTGCGCTTTTTCCTCCATCTTGCGGATGAAGGCAATGCCCTGTTCCAGGGTCTGGCGGCTGACCGAGGCGCCGGAGAGCACTGTATTGAGTCGTTTGGTCTGAGCCAGGCGTTGCTGGGCTTCAGGCAGGGTCTCGAGTGGTAACGCAAGCAACCCAGCGGGATCGGCAGAGAGACTAACCACCAGCGGATGACGGTAGCGGCGCAGGTAGACAGCCGCCGCGGCCCCCAACAGGAACAGGATGATCAAAAACAGATAGAGCTGCCAGGGCGGGGTCGGCAGGATGATGTTCTTTTGATCAAACGCCCACTCAAACTGGGGCAGGCGGTCGGTCCAGGCTGCCATATCGAGGCGGGTGTCGTTTTCGACCCGGGTTCCTTCAGGCAGGACAAACGCCAGTTCCATGGATGTCCTGGGAGCAAAATCATTTACCGTCTGCACCGTTGACTCAAAACCGGGCAACCTAACGCGAAACAGGCCCTTCTTTATGACCTGACTCCCGACGTTGCTTAAGGCGATGTTCAAGGTCCGTCCATCCTCCAGCAGGGTGGCTGAATACCACTCCAGCTTGGGGCTCCGCACCTTCACCGGCACGGAAACCGGAAAACGGCTGCCGTTAGCGGTGCGCAGTTCAAACTCCAGGATCGTCTCAAAAGGTTCAGGTTTGCGGGGGAGAAATGCGCTGATCTCGACCGTTACCATCTCGCTTTCTCCTGGCTCCAACCAAAACATGCGTTTGGGATAGACCTGAAGATCAGCGCCCGATGCCTGCCAGGTATGAATCCAGTAGGCCCGCTTCTCTCCCCTGTTTTCAATCTTCAGGGGGAGATCGGCGGTTTCCCCACTGGAGATGAGCAGAGGCCCATCGAATTGGGGTTGAATAACCAGTTGATCAGTCTCCGCGACATCAGCGGGCGGGATGGGCGCTAACGTTTCAGCATTCAGCAACAGGGTTCCATTATCCCTGCGCCATACCCGGCTTCTGTCACTGTTCCAGATTGCCCAGTTGCCGTTGCTTCCACCAACAAAGGTATCCAACCGCTTTTTCTCAATGATATCCCAGAGATGGATCGCGTAGTTGTCATATGAAACAAAGGCAAGCGTGCGCACATCGGGACAGAAGACCACCGACCGTCCACGACCTTCATGGCCCTTGAATGTGTGTATCAGGGTCTGATTTTGCAGATCCCAGAGGCGGATGGTGTTGTCGTCTGAGGCGGAGGCGAGTGATCGCCCATCGGGGCTAAAGGCCACCGACTGTACCGATTTTTCATGGCCTTTGAAGGTGTGAATGAGGGTTTGGTTTTGAATATCCCAGAGGCGGACGGTGTTGTCGGCTGAGGTGGAGGCGAGTAAGCGTCCATCGGGGCTGAATGCCACTGACAGCATCCGATCAGTATGGCCCCAGAAGGTGTGTATTAGGGTCTGGTTTTGCAGATCCCAGAGGCTGATGTCGTCATTGGATGAGGCGGAGGCAAGCGTGCGCCCATCGGGGCTGAAAGCCACCAACCGCACCGCTTCTTTATAGCCTTTGAAGGTGTGAATGAGAGACCCATTTAGCAGATCCCAGAGGCGGATGGTTTTGTCGTATGAGGCGGAGGCGAGTGATCGCCCATCGGGGCTGAAGGCCACCGACCGCACCGATTTTTCATGACCTTCGAAGGTAAGAATCAGGGTCTGATTTTGCAGATCCCAGAGGCGGATGGTGTTGTCGTCTGAGGCGGAGGCGAGTAATCGCCCATCGGGGCTGAAGGCCAACGAGTTTACTTCTTGTTCATGACCTTCGAAGGTATGAATCAGGGTCTGATTTTGCAGATCCCAGAAGTGGATGGTTTTGTCGTATAAGGCGGAGGCAAGCGTGCGCCCATCGGGGCTGAAAGCTACCAACTTCACCGGCACTTTATGGCCTTTGAAGGTGTGAATGAGAGATCGGTTTTGCAGATCCCAGAGACGGATGTTAGCGTCTCTTGAGGTGGCGGAGGCGAGGGTGCGCCCATCGGTGCTGAAGGCGACCGACAGCACCGCCTTTTCATGGCCCTGGAAGGTGTGAAGCAGGGAGCGGTTCTGGACATCCCAGAGGCGGACGGTTTTGTCGCCTGAGGCGGAGGCGAGGTAGCGCCCATCGGTGCTGAAGGCGACCGACAGCACCGCCTTTTCATGGCCCTGGAAGGTGTGAAGCAGGGAGCGGTTCTGGACATCCCAGAGGCGGACGGTTTTGTCGCCTGAGGCGGAGGCGAGGTAGCGCCCATCGGTGCTGAAGGCGACCGACAGCACCCTATTTTCATGGCCCTGGAAGGTGTGAAGCAGGGAGCGGTTCTGGACATCCCAGAGGCGGACGGTGTTGTCGTCTGAGGCGGAGGCGAGGTAGCGCCCGTCGGTGCTGAAGGCGACCGACCGCACCCTATTTTCATGGCCCTGGAAGGTGTGAAGCAGGGAGCGGTTCTGGACATCCCAGAGGCGGACGGTGTTGTCGTCTGAGGCGGAGGCGAGGTAGCGCCCATCGGTGCTGAAGGCGACCGAGTTCACCGAACTTTCATGGCCCTGGAAGGTGTGAAGCAGGGAGCGGTTCTGGACATCCCAGAGGCGGACGGTGTTGTCGTCTGAGGCGGAGGCGAGGTAGCGCCCATCGGTGCTGAAGGCGACCGAGTTCACCGAACTTTCATGGCCCTGGAAGGTGTGAAGCAGGGAGCGGTTCTGGACATCCCAGAGGCGGACGGTTTTGTCGTCTGAGGCGGAGGCGAGGTAGCGCCCATCGGTGCTGAAGGCCACAGCCGTATAAGCTGTCTGGTTGTCGATAAACCAGGCCGGGAGACCGGTTTCACCGTTTGGGTTCAGGGGCGGGTGGGCGGGGGCGGCTACCGTCGAACAGGCGGCGGCCCAGCAGAGCAGCAGCAACAAGAGAGGTAGTGGGTTGAGATGGGAACCTTCCCGCCCTGCCCTCAGCATGAAAGCAGTTCCAGACCGGCCCGGCGGATGAATTCACTGCGCCAGACAAATGTCGAACCCTCACGGCGCAACAGGTTGTGCCAGTAGAGACGCCGCAGCAGCTCATTCCCCGTCCAGACGTGGAAGTTGCCCAGTGCCCCCTCCTCTCTTAGTAGTCTGCAGAGCATTCCCTGCTCGCTCTCCTGCAGGAATTTATTGAAGAGCTGTGTGGGTAGTGGCGAGTCATGCAGCTGTGCTTCACAATCGGCTTTGCGGGTCACCCCTTTGGAGAGCACATACTGGGTCAGGCGCGGGTGGCCGCCGGTGACCTGCTGGATGGCGTTCAATGTGTCGCCGGTGAGATCGGGCTGGCGCAGGATATCCCGCCAGTCTGCCAGGGTCGGTTCGGGTATCTGCATCTCTTCCGCGATATTGAGCAGAGAGAGCACCCCGGATTGGTACTTCTGGGCCGCCAGCCGTTGTCCCCCGAGCATCACCAGGTGAAAGTCGAAGAAGTGGTTCTCCTTGAGCTGGCGTAGCTCACCGGCCAGTTCCTGGCGCAGTTCATCCGCCCCGTTCTCGAAACCGGTAATCAGCAGAAAGGTTACGCCCTGGTTTTCCAACCGTTGCCGCAGCGCATCGCCCCACTCCCAACAGCTGTCGATCCCGTCCTCCAGCTTTGCCTGCTTTGCCAGCCGGCCAAAATAGGCGGCAGCATCAGCTTTCGTACTGCTGGGTGGATAGATACGCAGCACGTTCTCCGGTCGGTAGTTTTTGGCGGCCCGTACACAGAGGGCTTCGGCATAGGCCCCGGTGTTGATCTGCTCCTGGGCCAGCAGCATTACCGGCAGGCCGTTGCCGACGTGGTCGAAGACCCGATCGATGATGCCGTGATCCTGCAGCCTGGTTTCTTCGCCGCTGCTAGTGGTTGGTTCGGGCAGTTGCAGTTTCCCGTCGAAACGGGGATCTGCCCCGGGCGGCTGGCCGTCGATACCGGCCAGCAGGCGCTGGAAGGCCTGCCGATAGGCAGATTCATTGCTGTCGGAGAAATCGACGGCATGCACTTTTTCAAGAAAGGGCATGTCGGGGAATTCGCCCATCACCACCGGGATCAGGCGGAAATCGGGCTGTGACTTCTGCCGCTGCAGCATGGAGTTGTACTCCCACTGCACCCAACCCGATTCGGTGGCGTCGGGGCTGGCAACGAGGATGGCGTTGCGGGCGTTCTGCAGGGCGTTTTCTATACCTTGGGGAAACTGTTGGCCGGGGATCAGCTCCCAGCTGTCGAGAAAGATGTGATAACCCTGGGCCTTGAGATTCTTCGCCAGGATCTCCACCCAATCGCGGTGGGTGGTGCGATAACTGATAAAGATATCGTAAGGCTGGGTAGCGGTTTGTTCCGACCCCTGCAGGGGTTCTTGTTTGTCCAGCGACATCTGGGGCCATACCTCCCTGATATGGGAACCTTGATATTATTATAGTCACCTATTGGTTTTGATTTGTCATGTTGAATGATCGCGGCGGGGCGCCGCTCCTACGTATATACGCCCGTAGGAGCCGCGCCTCGCCGCGATTAATCATAACCACATCGCATCCCATAACGGATAATCACCCAACCTTTGTACTAATCCGGCACGTTTCGGATTGGCCACCACATAGCGTGCTACCGACTTTACATCCTCATCCCGGCGCAGAGCATGATCATGAAACCCCGCCTGCCATACCGGACGATGAGTTCCCCGCGACCGGTTGATGCTGTGGGCGCTGACCGATTTTACACCTTGCATAACGCTGGAGAGGTCCTCTTTCTCCAGTTGTAATAGCCAGTGCAGATGATCGGGCATAACGACATAACAGAGGGTTTGTGCGCGGGCGTTTCGCAAGGTCGATACCAATAGCCTGCCAAGCTGAAAATCGGTGAACAGCATGGTGCGTTCATGGGTCACGGTTGTGATCAGGTAGATACGACCTGGTTCACTGAAGCGGCTATGGCGTAGGGCATGGCCTTTATGGTTAGGGGATTTTTTCATTTTCAGACCTCCTTGTCTGGTTGGGTGGGTTTTCGCGGCGGGGCGCCGCTCCTACGCATTAATACGCCTGTAGGAGCCGCGCCTCGCGGCGATTTGGTCACGAGAAATGTAATGGGTAATCGGGGAAAGATCAAAGACTGACAGAACCCGCCACTTCTTCAGCAGTGACTACATACCTCAGAGGACCCCCAGGCACCAGGGCATCGAAGGGGTAACAGGTGATGAGCAGCAGCTGGTTGTGCGCATCGGGTTGCAGCAGTCCGGTCTCCGTTTCATGGTGCACGCTCTGCTGCAAAACGGCGTAGTGAACCAGTCCCCTGTCGGGACGCTCTATCACCAGCCGGTCGCCTTTTTTGAGCTGTTGCAGAAAGCGGAAGTGGGTGTCCCGGTGGCCACTGATGATGCTTTTTCCCGCACTGCCGGGACGGGCGCTGTTTTCGATCCAGCCCGGCCCAAAAGCGAGAGTGCGGCCACTGCCCCCTGCCAGGATGTAGCGCTCTATCTCCAGTCCCGGCACCGAGAGCCTTGCCACCGGCCAGGTATCGGCCCAGTCCCAGGGGGGTACATGATCGGTTTCTGATTGGGTCGCTTTCCAGGCATCAGCGATCAGGACTTCCGATAGCCAGGCCTTGGCATGAATCCATCCCCCGGCAGCCAGTTGCCAGGTGGCGGCCAGAAAGAGCGTTATCACGAGCAGCCGCTTCATGCCCTGCGTCTCCGCGCCAAAAGCAGTCCACTCATCAGCAACAGCAGTCCTATGTACAGATGGAGTCCGGCGGGGGTGGCGGTTTGGGGCATTCGCCCGAACACCTTGTTCGCCGTCCAACCATGGGGCAGGTTTGTCGGCATCGGCCTCGTCTTCAGCATCTCTTCGAGCTGACGGGTGGGGGTTTTGTCCACCGCCACCAGGCTGGTGTATCGGCTGACCAGTTGGTGTTTCAATGCGACTTCAAGGACTGCCTTACGAATTTCCGGTTCCGGCTTGCCGCGATTCCGCTGCGCCATCAGTTCAGCGATATTCGCCCTCGCCCAGAGCAGATGCACACCGGTTCGATCGCCACCACCCCCCAGATGGATACGCCGCTGCCAGGGCTCCCCTGCCCGGTCACCCTTGATGGTCAACTGACCCTGTAGTTGGTTTGTCCTTAACGCCAGCATGATCGGTTCTCCTGCATAGAGATCGGGCAATGGGTTCGGATAGCCCTCCACTTCGACACCATCAGGCCACTGCAACTGAATATTGGTCAGCAGAGGCTGTTCCAGTTTTAGAAAGAGTGCCGCCAAACGTGACTCGACCTCTTCCAGATCCCCCACATAGGTGAAGCTGCCACGGCCAAACTCCGCAGCTCGGGACATGAAGAAGCTGTTGGGCGCTGAACCTATGCCGATGGTGAAGAGACGACTCGCTCCCAAACGACGATGGATCAGCTTAAACAGTTCATCCTCATTGCCGACGCTGCCGTCGGTGAGGAATATCACCTGGCGCAAACGGTCGTGGGATTCCCTGCCATCGAGGGCCAACTCAAGCGCCGGTAGCATCTCAGTACCGCCATCGGCTGCCAGTGATGAAACATAATCCAACGCCTGTCTGAGATTACGCGGTGTAGCATCCACCGCATGCTGATGGAGCGCGCGGGTGTAGCTGCTGAACTGGATGATATTGAAGCGGTCATCCGGCCGCAGACGCCGCAGGGCAATTTTGAGCGCGGCTTTGGCTTGGGCGATGGAAGTCCCATGCATGGAACCGGAGGTATCGACCACAAAGATGGCTTCCCGTGGTCGGATCGGCATCACAGCATCTCCCTGGGGCGGCATTACCATCAACAACCCATAGACCTCTTTGTCCCACATCTCGGTGAAGAGAGCAGCATGAGGCGCAACGCCGATCTTCGGCACCCAGGTCAACTCGAAATCCCGATCCGCTGGAACCTGTTTCGACTTCAGGCCGATTTGATATCGCCCTCTGTCATCCTGGGTATGGACGATAGGATGATAGCGGCTCTCCAGAGATGCCAGCGGCAAGCCCGCATCCAGATGGATATTGAAAGAGACCGGGTTGATCCGCCTCAACGCAGGATCGGCCACACTGGGCGTGATCCGGCTAGCATCGGGCACCTGATCGGTATCCGCAGCCCAGCCGGTGCCGCTGAAACCACTGCTCTCCTCCGGCACTATCGGGATGCCGGGAATATATCGCGGTGCGATGACCAGGGGGAAACGGATCTGAAATCGTCCCTGGTCATAACCCAGGCTCTGCTGGTATTCGATCTCGATGAGAATCGACTCACCCGGCCCGATATTTGCTACCGACGTGGTAAACATATTGGGCCGTTGCTGGCTCAACAGACTCGCCTTGCGCCCTTCCGTCTTGGCCTTTTCGTAGGTCCTCCTGGCCTGCTGTTTCTCCTGAATCTCGCCCTCGATGACCCGCTCGCTGATGCGTATCCACAGCCGGTCTACCGCCGCATCCTCCGGCAGGGGAAATTGATAGATTCCCTCGACCCAATCCTGACTGGGATTACTGAAGCGCTGCGCCACATTTACCCGTGCCAGCATGCCGCTGATCTGCATCTCCACTTCGGTGTCCAGGTTGGGTGCATCATCGATACGCCGACCATCCAGTGAGTAGAGATTTAGGGTGCCACGCGTCACCTCATCGGCTGCCGCCAGCGCACTGCCGCTGGTACTGAGGACCAGCAGGACGAAGAACACCGATCCCGCCAGACCTGCGCCGATGGCGGCGACCAGTGTCAGCAGCATATCCTTGACGAATTCCCGGTTTCGGAGATCGATTCTGACCGGCCCGTCAACGTTATCACCCGCCTGCATGAGTGAATGGCTCATCTTTGCACCCTCCCCGCTGCTGGTTGTCTCCTTTTATCGCCCGAATCTCCTCCTCCGATAACCACCTGGCCGACTGGGTTGAGATCCGTTCCGGCGATCCGTAAAGAAATGCCTCGCTCAGAGGCTGTGGACAGCGTTTCATCGTCCCGCTACCGGGATAAATGAGAGCAGCACGAAACGATCGAAACCGAGCCCCTCCAGATCTACCGTGGGATAGAGTGCCATCCCCTCACCCTCGATCCGGTGTTGAATGCGTCCGGCATCCACCCCGGCAGCAACCAACCTTTGGGAAACGGTTTCGGCCCTCAGTTTTGACAGCTCCCGGTTGTAGTCATCACTGCCACGATGATCAGCTGAAGCGAGGATCTTGATATCAAGACCGGGAAAGGCATTCAGCATGCCCGCCAGGGCGTCGAGCTGCGGCTGAAAACGGGGTTCCAGATCGGCACTCTCGGTGCGGAACTGCAGACAGAAGGAGAAACCCTCTGCCACTGCCTGCTGCCGCTCCTGCTGCTGACGCTCCTGGCGTTCGATCTGCTCTGACTGACTACCGCTATGCTGCTGCAACTGCTGCACATGTTGACGGCTAGCGGCCAATTGATCCTGCTGTAGACTCAAGACTGTTTTCTGCCCGTCGATCTTTCCGATCAAGGCCCCACCGATAGCACCCACGACCAGACCGGGAGGACCGCCAAATACACCACCAATCAGCATTCCGATAGCTGGCCCCTTCAGTTCGCCGGTATCGTCTACGGAAGCATTTTCAACCGTATTGGCCAGTAGTGGCGCGGCAAAGAGCAATCCCACAATTGCTATGCTGAGCATTTTTCTTTTCATGATAATTCCCTCTGATTATTCCAGCGCGCCATTCTTGGCGGAGAACGGCAGACCATTGCCTGCGCCGGGTTGAGGGTATTACAGACGAGCGAAGTGACAGGCCGGTTGCACAAAACTGGCGAAGCTATGGCGAAAAATGGCAGGAGGGTGGCAGTGGGTAAATCGCTCTTTTGGAAGCCTGGTGACTATGACGTTCTGCTTGACGAATATGGAAAGGAGCCACAAACTCTATTTTAAGGCTGTAACACAAATCATCTATTTTTGGACTGCGACCATGACATCAGAAAATTCCTCGGACAAGCTCGACCGCATCGTTGCACAGGCTCGCAGTGCTCGGGAAGAGCGGGAGAAGGGTTACCGCGAGAGAGCGCTAAAAATGTATCCCTGGGTTTGCGGCCGTTGTGCGCGCGAGTTTACCCGCGAAAATCTGCGGGAACTGACTGTCCATCACCGCGATCACAATCACGACAATAATCCGCTGGACGGCAGCAACTGGGAGTTGCTTTGCCTCTATTGCCACGACAACGAACATTCACGCCACATCGATTCAGAATACGGCGATACCTCGACCGATACGAAAACGAGCACTACCCATAATCCATTTGCGGACTTGGCAGCCATGCTCAAAGAGCAGGAGTAATATCCCGTCTCACCCGCACGAAAACCCTCTCTGGATCAATACCAGCGATCGTACCCTGGTATATTCCGTTCTGTCAGACGCTAGTTGGCGGGGCCGAATCGGACGAGGCTTCACCCTCACGGGCCGCCTCCAACGCATGAGCCTCATCGATATACGGCCCGTGGCTTGGGTTGTCCTCGTCCTTGAAATACCAGCCTGCATCCGCAAAGAGCGAGCTGACCCAATATACCGATGCCTGATGGCCGGTGGTTTGTTCAATCATGTCGAGGATCCCCTTATTCAGGCTCCACTACAACGGTGATTTCGTCAGGAGCCTGTAGTACACGCTTTCGTGGTATCTTTTTTATTACCGAAAGTCCTATTAATCAGGATATATTTTCAGGTCAGGATGTCTATGCGTAATAACCCAACCCCCCATTGGTAATCACCTAAGGCCGAAAAGCAGATGCCAAAACAGATCGCCATCGTCGAAGATGAAGCCGTCATCCGGGACAACTATGTCGACTTTCTCTCCCGGCAGGGTTATCAGGTGACAGGGTTCGATTCCCGGCAGACGGCCTCAACCGCGTTTGCAAACTGTTTGCCCGACCTGGTTATTCTCGATATCGGTCTCAATGATGAGATCGATGGCGGCTTTGAACTCTGCCGTGAACTGCGTGCCCGCTCATCGACACTGCCGATCATCTTCCTAACCGCCCGGGATGACGACTTCGATACGGTTGCGGGATTACGCCTGGGCGCCGACGACTACCTCACCAAAGAGATCAGCCTGCCCCACCTGTCTGCCCGCATCGCCGCCCTCTTCCGCCGCATGCGCGCCATGGAGAAACCGGTAGCTGAAAACCAGGTTCTGCAACGCGGTGATCTGCAACTGGATATAGATCGCCTGACCACAGCGTGGAAGGCGCAAGCGGTCGACCTGACCGTCACGGAATTCTGGCTTACCCACTCTCTGGTACGTTTTCCCGGTCATGTGCGTAACCGTGATCAACTGATGGATGACGCCAGCATTTTGGTGGACGCCAGCAGCATCAGCACTCACATCAAACGCATACGCCGCAAGTTTCAGCAGGTAGATGACCAGTTCGACGCTATCGAGGCAGTCTACGGCGCCGGCTACCGCTGGCATCAGCCAGGCAGCTGATCAAAAATGCGACGGCGATTCTATCAGGGACTGCGTTTCAAACTGCTGCTCGTCTCCCTCACCCTGCTGGCCATCCCCTGGGCTGGTTACCGCTATGTCATCGAGACCGAGTCCTTTCTCCGCGCCTCCCAGGAAGAGGTGCTACTGGGCCGGGCCGAACTCATTGCCAATCTGCTCAGCCAATCCTCCAGCTTACCGACCATTCCTGCAGACCCGCAAAATCCCGTTTCGATTCTCTACGCTCATCGCCTCACACAGCCGATCCTGCTTGACGGTTACACAGACGACTGGAGAACCCTGCTGGAGCAGAAGCACTATTTCCGCTCCAGTGAGACAGACCTAAAGGCTGCTGCTTTCTCCCTGTTGATGGGCATCTATGAGGGCGATCTCTATCTGATGCTGCAGGCAAAAGACAAGACTGTGATCTACCCATCCCCAACGGATAATCGCATAGACGTGGGAGACCACCTGCGGATCGCCCTTATCGGTGATAGTGGAGAGATCGCATATTTTCAAGTCAGCACCGCTGCCCCTGGCTGGGTGACTGCTGAACCACTGGCAGGCGCCCCCCGCCAGCCTCTCATCAGGGGGGAGTGGCAGGAGACGAAAACAGGTTACAACCTTGAGTTGCGCATCCCACACAGCCTGTTCAAACAGCGCCTCTCTCTGGCCTTGTTTGATTGGGATGGGGAGGCAGATGGGACATCGACAACGACTGCCTCCACCTCCGGCCTGATGCTCCCCGAGTCTCTGGCTTTTGTCGTCACGTCAAATGAAGATGTGGAAACAGTGCTGGCCAGCTTCGTTTATCAGGAGAGCCGCATCCGCGTCATCAACCGGCAACAGTGGGTAATCGGACAGAATGGCCATCTTGCTCCCGGGAGAACACCAAACACCCAACAAAAAGGGCTGCTTACCGGCATATTGAACCTGATCCTGCCACTACCCGATAGCGACTTTCTGGACGACCAGGAGTATGCCGCAAAACTTGATGGCCCTGAAATCCGCCAGGCACTACTGGGCAATCCGACAGTGCATCGACGCCGCGCCGGTGATGCGTCGACAGTGGTACTTTCAGCCGCCTACCCGATCAAGGGAGACACCGGTGTGACCGGTGCAGTGGTCATGGAACAGACCACCCAGCGCATCCTCACCATGCAGCAGCAGGCCCTGAAGGGGATATTTCAGATCACCCTGATACTGTTCCTGATCACCGGTGGTCTACTGCTCGGGTTTGCCACCCTTCTCACCGGACGCATCCGTCGCCTGCATAACCGGGTAGAGGATGCCGTCAGTCCAGACGGGCGTATTTTGCACGGTCTCAGGCATGAGAAAACAGCAGATGAGATCGGCGATCTCGGCCGCAGTTTCAGCAGTGTGCTGGAGCGGTTACAAGAGTACAACCGTTACCTCGAGGCAATGGCGTCACGGCTCTCCCACGAATTCCGCACCCCGCTGGCAATGGTAAAATCGTCCCTGGAAAACCTGGCGCATGATGAGGATCCGTCGGCCCGGACACGTTATCTGTCGCGCGCCACAGAGGGTATCGACAGACTGACCCTGATTCTCGACCGCATGCGTGAGGCGACCCGGCTTGAGCAGACCTTGCAGCAGGCGGAAAAAGCGCCTTTGGATCTGGTGGAACTGGTGGGGGTAATGCGGAACAATTATGCCGTCACCTATCCTGAAGTCACCATCAAAACCCGACTCCCAGACAATCCGGTGGTAATCAACGCCGCTCCGGAACTCATCGTGCAGGCTCTGGACAAGCTTGTCAGCAACGCAGTGGATTTCCACCTGTCAGGCACGCCTCTGACACTCTCGGTGACGCAGGAGACCGGAGACAGCGTCCGTCTCAGCGTCATCAATCAGGGACCACCCCTGCCTGAGACCATGCAACGCCATCTCTTCGACTCCATGGTTTCTGTCCGCCCCCACACCAGCGATTTGACCCATCTAGGACTCGGTCTCTATCTTGTGCGATTGATCGGTGAGTTTCACCAGGGATGTGCCAGCGCCGAAAACCTGAAGTCCGGGGATGGGGTTTCGGTGAGTCTTGTATTGGCGACCCGCACCGGACCACGATAGTGTGCAGCAATATGGATGGTCATCTGTAGGGTCTGTCGTGCGCACCCTGATTGCTGCCCGTTCCGGTGCGCGCGGCGCACCCTACGCTCTAAGAGTAAAAGTGGTAAGACCGGAGGCCGCCTCTCGGATAATCAGGCTGAAGGGGACTCGACAAACTCCAATGCATTTTGATCAGGATCACGACAGAAGAGGGCCCGCCGTCCGGAGCGACTTACAGTGTAGGTTATGCCCGCCTGATCGAGTTGGGATTCCAACCGGTCGAGATCGCTGACAACCAGCGCCAGATGACGATCTCTGCCACCGTGCTCGGGTCTCCCTTCCAGGGGATCAGGATTGGGCAATTCCAGCAGGTGGATCTGTTGCCTGCCCACCTGCAGCCAGACGCCTGGATAACCCAGATCAGGGCGGGATTCATCCACTTCAAGCCCCAACAGGTCACCGTAGAAGCCAAGCGCTCGGGATGTATCAGCCACGATCAGGCTGACGTGGTGCATACTATTGATCAATTCACCCATTTTGATTCCTGTCCAAAAGATTGGCGATAGGCCGGCTGTGGCGCCAAAAACGATAGCGGTGTGTTTTCCGCAGCGTATAGCGCTTGCCGTTGCAGGGATAGACATGGAGCCGGGCATTTTGCTGTCCATTTAGCGATCCGATCAGCCGCTGCAACTTCCCATCCAGCCTTGTCAACTGTTCGGCCCAGTGAAATGGGTCGGCGTTCAGGACAGGCGGCAGAAGGTTTGTGACACTCAGCAGTACCTCACCCTCTCCGGACCAGGCATCAGCCAGGTTATCGGGAATCACCTGTGGCTGTATACCTGCCAGTTGAGCCAATCCCCGGCAGGTGGGATCTTCGCCAAAGATCCTTTCAAAGGGCGCCTTCTCCAGACTGGGCAGAGTTCCCACCCCGGAGAGCCAGAGACCATTGATAGTCAACCTCCCCAAAGCCTCGCGCCGTTGATTCAGCGGCGCATTGAAAAGCAGCATCTGGATTTCGTTGCTCAGGGCACGCCATTTGGCAGCGTCCGGGCCACTCGGCAGGAAAGCGTCGATATTCCGACCCACCACCTGTTCCAGACTGGTGGTAACCAGATCGGGACATTTTTCCATGTGCAGATACCAGTGCGCCGGTAAGGGTGTTTCCAGACGAAGACCATCTTCGGCAAAATGCGCATTGATTTGGCCAGAAATCTCATCCGCCTCAGCCTGTTCAACATCGAGCAGTTCCGGGTTGAAGAGCAGCAGGCGATCCCGGTCCGGGCACAAGTGTACTGGATCGGCGCGCAGCCAGCAGGTTTCACCCGGGGTCCCGCCGCTCCCAAGGTAGTTAACCGCGCCCTCAGGCAGATCCCGGCCTGGCTGGGCCGCCATACCGAATAGGGAAAACAGGGTGGTCGAGAGATCGTGACCAGGCGTCTCCTCCTGGTCAGCGCGTGCCAGAATCCGCTCCAGCACCGGAACACCCACCTCGCACCCCGCCGCCTTGAACGACGGCATTGGTCCGAGCAGACCGGGCAACAGCAGATGCAGGGTTACCACCATCAGTAGCAGACCGTGGCGTTACACAAATCAGCCGTCCAACTGCTCCACACGAATGCGCATCACCTCTCCGGCAACCGCATCCAGGGCCTCTATCGCCTCGATGGCCTGGTTCATCTGCCGTTCTTCCACGCGATGGCTCAACATCACCAACGGCACGCGGGTCTCCCCTTCTGCGGGCTCTTTCTGCTGAATCGCTTCGATGCTGATCCCGGCATCACCGAGGATACCGGCAATAGCCGCCACCACACCGGGTTTGTCATCCACGGTCATACGCAGATAGTAGGCGGTCTGCACCTCCTCCATCGACAGGATCGGATGGTCGGAAAGCTCATCGGGCTGGAAGGCCAGATGCGGCACCCGGTTCTCAGGATCGGTCGTGAGCGCGCGCACTATATCAACCACATCCGCCACCACCGCCGAGGCAGTAGGCTCAGCACCCGCACCGGCGCCGTAGTAGAGGGTCGGCCCCACGGCATCGCCCATCACAAGTACGGCGTTCATCACACCATCCACGTTGGCGATGAGTCGCCGTTCAGGAATCATGGTGGGATGAACCCGCAGCTCGATGCCCTTCCCGGTCTTGCGGGTCACACCCAGATGTTTGATGCGGTATCCCAACTCTTCCGCATACTCCACATCCTGCCGTTCGATTTTGGCAATCCCTTCGGTATAGGTCTTGTCGAACTGCAGAGGCACGCCAAACGCGATGGAAGCGAGAATAGTCAGCTTGTGGGCTGCGTCTATGCCCTCCACGTCGAAGGTGGGATCGGCCTCGGCATAACCCAGTGCCTGGGCCTCTTTCAACACATCGTCGAAATCACGCCCCTTGTCCCGCATCTCGGTGAGTATAAAGTTACCGGTGCCGTTGATGATGCCGGCAATCCACTCGATGCGGTTCCCCGCCAATCCTTCACGCACCGCCTTGATGATCGGTATACCGCCTGCCACGCCAGCCTCGAAGGCGACGGTGACCCCCTTCTTCTGCGCCGCTTCGAAGATCTCGTTGCCATGCATTGCGATCAGTGCCTTGTTGGCAGTTACCACGTGTTTGCCGTTCTCGATCGCCTTGAGCACCAGTTCCCGGGCCGGGGAGTAACCACCGATCAATTCAATGATGATCTCCACCTCCGGATTGTCAACCACCGCGAAGGCATCATCACAGACCTCAACCTGATCCAGTCCGAGCAGACCCTCAGGGTTGTAGAACTTGGCTGCCGCATGTGTAATCTGGATACCGCGTCCGGCACGACGGGCAATCTCTTGTGCATTGCGGGTCAACACATTCAGCGTGCCACCACCCACAGTGCCCAGTCCCAACAAACCAACTTTGACCGGATTCAACGTTATTTCTCCTTAGGGCCTGTTAACAGTCCTAGTTACTGATAAGGCCATCACGACGAAACATGTCGCGAATGCCGCGTACCGCCTGTCGGGTACGATGTTCGTTTTCGATCAACCCGAAGCGCACGTGATCATCTCCATGGGCGCCAAAGCCCATGCCGGGGGATACCGCCACCTTCGCTTCCTGCAACAGCTTCTTGGAGAAGGCAAGGGATATACCCCCCTCTTCATCCTTGAATTTCTCTCGATAAAACACGGGAATCGGCGCCCATACAAACATGGTCGCCTTTGGCTTAGTCATCTGCCAACCGATATTATTGAGGCCGTCACAAAGCGTATCACGCCGATTCTGATACATATTGCGTATCTCTTCCACGGCTTCCTGGGGGCCCTCGAGTGCTGCAATCGCCGCCACCTGAATGGGGGTGAAGGTGCCGTAATCGAGGTAGGACTTGATGCGCGAAAGCGCTGCCACCAGGGTCTTGTTGCCGCACATGAAACCCACGCGCCAGCCGGGCATATTGTAACTCTTTGAGAGCGAGAAAAACTCCACCGCGATCTCTTCAGCGCCGGGTATCTGCAGTATCGACGGCGCCTTGTAACCGTCGAAGACGATATCCGCATAGGCCAAGTCGTGGATCACCCAGATATTATGCTCTTTGGCAATCTCCACCACCTTCTCGAAAAAATCGAGTTCAACACAATGGGTGGTCGGATTACCGGGAAAATTCAGCACCAGCATCTTTGGTTTGGGCCAGGAGTCGTTGATCGCTCGCTGCAGCTCCTCAAAGAAATCGACACCGTCAACCATCGGCACATGGCGTACATCGGCACCCGCGATGATGAATCCATACGGGTGGATAGGATAAGCAGGATTGGGCACCAGCACCGAGTCCCCCGGTCCCATGCAGGCCAGAGCAAGATGAGCCAGACCCTCTTTGGAACCGATAGTGGTGATGACCTGGGTCTCCGGATCGAGATCCACGTCGTAACGATTCTTGTACCAGCGACTCATGGCCCGCCGCAACCGTGGAATACCCTTGGACATGGAGTAACGGTGGGTATCCTTGCGATTGGCCGCTTCGCAGAGCTTGTCGACAATGTGCTGAGGGGTCGGCTGATCCGGATTGCCCATGCCGAAGTCGATGATGTCCTCGCCCCGCGCTCGCGCTGCTGCCTTGAGTTCATTCACAATGGCGAACACATAGGGCGGCAACCGCTCGATTCTGCGGAACTTTTCCATCTCGGACGTAGACACGAATACCTCTGCTCTATTTAGAGTCGGCAAAAGGGATAAAGGTAACCGACAGACAGTGAAATATCAATTTCGCTGCACATAAACTTGCCCTGAATCGGTGCTTTTTTCAGCCCCGGGAATCCGGTATCTTCTGTCCATGAAATTCACTCAGGATGACCAATCTCAGGGGTACGTGATCCACGCCTACGAAAATGGGCGGGTCAATATCAGCGGCAAGGACTATCACGACAGCCTGATTCTGTTGCCAAGACAGATCATCGAACACTGGCGTCCGAACTCCTTCGATACCCTGCTCAGGGAGGATTTCTCAGGGATCGCTGAGTTGGCGCCAGAACTTCTACTGCTTGGAACCGGCGCCACGCATCGATTCCCCCATCCGTCGCTCCTGCAACAGCTGGCGGACTCGGGCATCGGCGTCGAGTCGATGACCACCGACGCTGCCTGCCGCACCTACAATATCCTGATGTCAGAGGGACGCAGGGTTGCAGCCGCCCTGCTGATAACGAACCAGGAAGCTGTTAACACAAAACCCTAATGGTCGTAGACGATCTCTTCCACCACCACGATATCTTCCGGTGGCGGATACTTCTCGACCAGACGATCCGGCAGTTTGTGCAATATCGTCTGATGCAGTGCATCCGATTCCATCAGGATCAACACCAACACGGTAACCATGACCGGCAGCCCCCCTATACCACCGACGAGCGCATAGACCGCCACCTCCATCATGCCGAAGTAGG
The DNA here is from genome assembly GCA_019623805.1 of Gammaproteobacteria bacterium (ex Lamellibrachia satsuma). Taxonomy (NCBI): domain Bacteria; kingdom Pseudomonadati; phylum Pseudomonadota; class Gammaproteobacteria; species Gammaproteobacteria bacterium (ex Lamellibrachia satsuma). The sequence continues at coordinate 3,356,585 of CP053680.1, read as the reverse complement.
CATAACCGACCCAACCCAGCAACGATGCAATCAATCCCAACAGCAGCATATAGATAAAGACTCGGCTCCGGGCGGCACAAATCTGCCAGTGGCACATTACGAACCAGTCATCGATCTCCTTTGATCGGCGCGCACGCCAGAGCGTATAAACCAGAAGACCCAGGGAGACGACAGGCACCATTGCAAGGGGCTGCCAGTAGGATTTGGCCAAACCCAGGGAAGCCACGAACCAGAGGATATGGTTGCCAATCAGATTGGTAAGAAAAATCTCGTGGGGCATCTTGGCCTTGCTGGCCACTTCTTCGGCAATCTCGAATTTCATCTGAGCAGACTCTGGGTCAATGACAGCGGTACAAAGCACCAGACGTTACCACCAGACGAAATCAAATGCATCTCTTCAGGGAGACTCGTTGTTACTCTCCATCTTGGCGAACAGCCACTTTTTCAGTCCAAACAGCGCCAGAAAGAGAACCAAACCGACAAGCAACCCAATCCAGGGCTGCTCTTTGAGAATTGTTATAAGCCAAAGACCGCTTCCCATTGTAGAATCCCCGCTTCGGTGAATATCTTTCATATACTAGCGCCGAACTCAACGCACTACGATGTGTATTATCAATTGCCCCAGGTAGATGGCCAATGGAAAAAAAGATCTTTTTTTGGGTACTTTCCCTTACCCTCGTCGCATTGGCGCTTGCTCTGGTGCTGCCCGGAGGGCGTGCACCTGACCCCAACCCCAAACTGCCTTGGGATATCAAGGTGGACGGAGCAGGTGTCTCCGAGGTGTTCGGGTTGAAGCTCGGCAGCAGCACACTGCAGGAAGCCAGAGATATTTTGCAGGACTCAGGGAAGGTCAGCCTGTTTGTCACAAAAGCAGGAAAGCCTGAGCTTGAAGCCTACTTTGAGCGCATCTTTCTCAGTGGTCTTAGGGCCGATTTCGTCCTGGTGCTTGAGGGCGATGAAGAGACCCTGCAGCAGATTTATGACAGGGGGAGCCGCATCAGCCGCACCACTGAGATCACACGAAAAGTGGAAATTGCCTCTGAAGACCAGTTTCTGGTAGCAACTTTTCCCATAAAACTGATCAACTATATTCCCCAGGCAAACCTGGAAGCAGAACTGCTAAGCAGCCGTTTTGGAGAACCTTTGCAGAAAATTCCGGAAGCTGAAACCGGCGTGGTTCACTGGGTCTATCCTGAAATGGGCTTGAGCATCGGTCTGAATCCCGATGGAAAGGAGGTCTTCCAATATGCGCCGCCAAAAGAGATCGATAAATTGATTCAGCGGCTCAACGAGAGCGCGAAGGATGAGAGAGTTGTAAACTGACGGTTGTTGCCGGGTTTAATCGTTTTTGTAGGAGTGGCGCCCCGCCACGATTTACCTAGCTACGGAGCAATCGCAGCGAGGGCGCCGCTCCTACATTATGTTCAGGATTTTCAGTAAGAAACCGGAACAGTATGCTTCAACTCTTATCCTGATCTTCCGCGTCAGGCATCATCGTTTTTGGTCTTTTCTTTTTAACGACAATGTCATCATCCATCAAAATCCGGTGGGCTTCGCCTTCCAGATCGTCAAACTGACCACTGCGGGCAGCCCAGAATAACACTGCCACAGCCACCAGGCCGAGCAGGATCATACCCGGAATCAAACCATATATGACTTCCATAACCGTGCTCCGTGAAGATTGGAGCAACCCGCTTCCATCCGGAAACAGTGTTGCTTCGTAAGCTGGATTTTACCGGGCTTTGATGCCCCGGAACAGGGTGCGTATCCGCGCAGAGTTCCCGATCACTGCCAGTGAACTCAGGGGCATGGAGATTGCCGCCACCAGGGGTGTCACGATTGCAGCCATCGCCAACGGCACCATAATGATATTGTAGGCAATGGAGATGCCGATATTCTGCCGGATGGTTTTCAGGGTCCGCCGCGAGAGACCGGCAGCCAGACGAACCTTTTCAAGCTCACTGCTCATCAGCACAATATCGGCACTGGCGATGGAGACATCGGTGCCGGATCCCATGGCGATTCCCACGTCAGCCCGTACCAGTGCCGGTGCGTCATTCACCCCATCGCCCACCATGGCGACCTTTCTCCCATCCACCTGCAGTGACTGGATGACCTGATCCTTCTCTTCGGGCAACACCTCGGCTATCACCTCCATGCCACCCAAACGCTCGGCAATCGCCTCGGCTGCCTGACGCCGGTCCCCGCTCAACAGGGTCACTTCCATACCCTCCGCTTTGAGGTCGCGAATCAGTGCAGGCGCCTCTTCACGAATCCGGTCCTCGATACCGATCAACGCCACCTCTTTGCCATCCACTGCTATCCGGATGGAGCCAATTCCCCGCTGATCAAGCGCTGCTGCCTGCCGCTCCAGAGAAACCTGCAGTTTGATTTGGTTCTTCTGCAACCAGCTGCTGCTACCGGACAGCAGCGATTCACCCGCTACAATGCCACGGATACCAAACCCTGGTTCGTTCTCGAAGCCAGTGGCTGTTTTCGAACGAAAGCTTAACCCCTGCGATTCGGCCCATGACAGGATTGCCTGCGCCGTGGGATGCTCAGAGTAGCGTTCCAGGGCCGCCAGTTTTGTCATAAGTGACTGAACTTCCTCAGGTATCGCCTCGCCATCGGTTTCATGCCATTCACAGCCATCCATTTGTACCAGGACAACTGACATCTTCCCCTCGGTGAGGGTGCCGGTTTTGTCGAAGATGACATGGTTGATGGATGAGAGCGTCTCCAGCACCTCGCCGTTCCTGACCAGAATGCCGTACTTCGCACCCAGGCCGGAAGCGACTGCGATCGACATGGGGGTGGCCAGGCCAAAGGCACAGGGGCAGGTAATGATCAAGACGGAAGTTGCGGCCAGCAGAGCGACCTCCAGGTCGGTCCCCACCCACCAGAGGAAGGTGGCGGTTGCAAGGCCCAGGGTAACCGCAACAAACCAGGGAACGATCCGGTCCGCCACACACTGAATCGGCGCCTTCGAGGCCTGCGCCTCCTCCACCAGGCGGATGATCCGCCCCAAGGCAGTATCCTTCAGTGAACTGACCACCTTCAGCTGTAACATACCGTGACCGTTGATGGTTCCTGCGGAGACACTATCCCCAGTTGTCTTGACCACCGGCACAGCTTCACCGGTCAGCATCGCCTCGTCCACGACACTCTGCCCTTCAGCAACCACGCCATCGACGGGGATGCGTTCACCCGGTTTGACGAGCACCACCTCGTCGACGGCCACTGCGCGGATTGGAACAATCTTCTCCTCACCCTCACGGAAAACCGTCGCCACCCGAGGCTGCAGGTCGAGCAACCGCTGGGTCGCTGCCACTGCCTGCCGTTTGGAGATCGCCTCCAGATAGCGTCCCACCAGAATGACGAACAGAAAGTTGACGACGGTGTCGTAGTAGACTTCGCCGGTTTGGGTTCCCGTGACGGTGACATAGACCGAATAGAGATAGGTGATGCTGGCGCCTATGGCAATAGGCAGATCCATGCCCAGGTGAAAGTTCTTTATCCCCGACCAGGCACCTTTGAAAAATGGAAATCCTGAATAGAGCAGTACGGGTGTTGCCAGCAGAAAACCGACCCAGTGAAAGAGACCGCGAAACTCTCCCTCATCCGCTCCGGAATAGAGCGCGATGGAGATCCACATCAGATTCATCATACCGAAGCCGGCAAACGCCATCCGATACAACAGGTTCCGGTTCTGCTGCTTCAGCTTGCCCTCGGCAACCTCGGGATCATAGGGCACCGCTGCATAACCGATCTGCCCCAAGCGGCTGATGATGGCTGAGAGTGCGACCTGTCCGTTGTGCCATTTAACATGCAGTCGTTTGCCGGAGAGATTGACCCGCGCCTCGATAATGCCGGGCATGGCGTTGAGACTATGTTCGATGAGCCAGACGCAGGCAGCGCAGTGAATCCCCTCCACCAGCAGATGGATATCCCGGGCCTCGCCCAAATCACCGACGAACTCCTCCTGAACTTCATCCAGGTCGTAGAGCGCAAGCTCCTTGGGAATATCCGGCGGCGGCGCCAGGGACGCATCTTCCGGGGTTCGCTGGTAGAAACCTTCGAGTCCTGCCTGATAGATCGCTTCACAGACCGACTTGCAGCCATTACAGCAGAAATGTTGCTGTTCACCCTCGATCTCTGCGAAAACTTCATCCGCCGGGGGGACCGGCAGGTTACAGTGGAAGCAGTGCCGCTCCGCGCTCGATTCAGTCACGATGCGGCTCAGGGCTGCCAGTCGATACCAACCCCGACACGTTTAGGGGTATTGAATTCATCTTCACCAAGTTTGGCGCTGACAAGCATATCCCACGCGCCGATAAGCGGGAAAGCCACCTGGGTTTCGTAGACACCGGGCTCAACCGCTTTCATCGGTATGGAGAAATCCTGCCTGGCATCGGAAGGCCGGTAGACGTAGAGAATCACCGCATCCGGCGTCACCGCCTCCCCCGCTTTGTCTTTCACCACGAAACGGCAGAGAACCGACTGGTCGATCTCGATCTTTTTTGGCAACTGTACATCCATCTGCCAACCGGGATCCCGTGCCTGGCGTTTGAGCATGTTCTTTTCATAATCCTGACCACGCTCATAGAAATCTTCAACGACCAGTCCGGAATCATTATCCACAGCCATGAAGATCATAATCAGATTCATGGTGAAAAAGATAGCCACCATAGCCACCCAGCCGATAACCCAGGGACTTCTCCAAGCAGAATTTTTGTTTGCCATATTCATCTAACCGAATTCGTTACAGGCCCTACTTACAAATAGTAAGGGGGCGGACCTTTCAGCCCGCCCCCTTGCATGCTACAAGAATTATATCAGTACTTTGGTCCGATAAAGACACTCATACGTGTGCCCACGAACGCCTCGCCACTCTCTTCACCCTCGACCTGGAAGATAATCGGAGTATTTTCCCCTTTCAGATTCGACTTGGGAACCCGCACAAACACCGTTCGCGGCGTTACCTTGCCATGCTTGGCGGTAATGCCGTCAGCATCAACGAGAATCAGTCCCTCAGGCCCGGTTGCTGTGATCTTTACCGGAATATCCTTGGTCATCTTGTTGAGCACTTTCAGAGTGTACTTGTTCTGAATCGATCCGTCGCTCTGCAGCACGAAGAGCGGCTGCCTGGCATGGATCACCTTCAGCTCCAACGCATCAAGGGTACTAAGCCCATAGCCGATTCCGACCAGAGCGGCTGACATGATCAATCCATAAACCCAGACACGTGGACGTTTCAACAGTGGACGATTCTCGCCACCTTCAAGCACATCAAGGGATTCGTAGCGGATGAGGCCCTTGGGCCTGTCGATTTTTTCCATTACAAGGTCGCAGGCGTCGATACACAGACCGCAGGTAATACAGCCCTCCTGCTGACCGTGACGAATATCGACCCCTGTGGGGCAGACGGCTATACACTGCTTACAATCGACGCAGTCGCCGGTGGTGCGCTCATCCTCGGACTGCCCCTTTACAACTCGACCACGGGGTTCTCCACGCTTGAAATCATAGGTGGGAACCAGGGTAGTATTGTCCACCATTACGCCCTGAATGCGGGCATAAGGACAGAGCCAGAAGCAGGCCTGTTCACGCATATAACCGGCCAGTACATAGGTACCCGCAGTAAACAACGCGATGGTGCCATACGCCGTAGATCCTGCTTGCAGGCTGAAGATATCCGCCCAGAGATCGAACGCGTCATAAAACCAGGCAACAAAACTGATGCCGGTCAACACTGAGATCAACAGCCAGATAAGATGTTTGGTGAACTTGATACGGAATTTCGTAAAGTCGAGTTTAGCCTTGTCCAGTTTCCGGCGCTTCGGTGGCGTGCCTTCCAGTTTCTCGTCCAGCCAGGTAAAGACATCGGTCCAAACAGTCTGAAAACAGAAATAGCCACAATAGATCCGCCCTGCCAATGCTGTCGATACCGCCAGCAGCAAGGCAAAAAACAGCAGCAGCAGGGAGAGCATCCAGAAATCCTGGGGCAGAATCGTCGTATTCAGGATATGAAACTGGCGGTTGGGTATATCAAAAAGTATCGCTTGTCGATCACCCCACCTGAGATAGGGAGCGATAAAGAAAAGGATCCAGACAGAGGCTGACAACCATTTGATGTTTCGCCAGAGGCCGCCCATGCGTTTTGCATGGATTGTCTCCTCACCGGTATTCAGATTCCAGTGCTCCGCCTCATCGTAGAGTTCATCTACGGCAGACTGTTGGGGGGATTTCTGTTCGGCGCTCAAGGTGGATACCTCACATTAAAATATTTGTCGTCTCAGGATTCTACGTAACATTATTCTTAAAACTGGCACATGAACCAATGCGATTTGTCAAAACAGATACAACAATGGTGTTTATCTATGGCTACGAAAAACCACGATACATACCAAAAAAAAAGGGGGGATAAATCCCCCCTTCGTCTAACTATACAATCACCGATTATTACTGTTTGTGTTTCTCAGCATCGTTCTTTACCAAGGCACTGACCTTAAAGCCAAGATAAACGATGATCACCACACAGATCACCACCGAAACAATCGAACCTATCGTTACCGCATCCCAATGCATAACATACCCCTTAAATTATTGCCGCGCGTGACGGAAGACACCGTCACGCGCTTACAAGGAAACAAGGCCCTTTCTACTGACCGCCGCCGAACTTGTAGACATAGACAGCCAGCTTCTTGATTTCGTCTTTTGACAGACGCTCACCAAATGAAGGCATTACCGCCTCACGGGTCTTCGGATCTGTCACATCATTGACGCCATGCAGAATGGTCTGCTTGACGCTGTCAGTGACAGACTCGCCCTCGCCCGGAACAAAACGGTAGATACCATCAGTCAGGTTAGCCGAACCCAACATCTGCATACCCTTACCATCCATGCCGTGACAGGCGATACAGCCCTTCTGCAGGAAGTTGGGATCAGAGGTGGGGTTACCCGCCGCGATTGCACCAGCAAGTTTACTCGCCTCATCATCAGAGAGGATCTTGCCGTGTGCAGTCATAATACCTTTCCGACCCATGGTGATGGTCTGTTCAATGGTTTCGACCGCGCCACCAAAAAGCCAATCATCATCAGCCAAAACAGGGAAGCCGGGACCACCCTGACCGCCGCCGCCGTGGCATGGCCCACAGTTATCACCATACAGCACCTTGACGGAAGCCACGGTGTAGTCGGCAAGCCCAGGATTGGCCAGGATATCCTTGGCACTCATATCCTTCAGCTGATTTTCGAACTCGGCACGAACCGCCACGACCTCATCAACGCCTTCCTGATACTCCTTGATTTGGGTCCAGCCCATAACCCCCTCAGTCGGCTTCTGACCGATTGGGTACATGGGGTAGAGCACACCGTAACCAATAAACCAGGCGATGGAGGCCCAGAAGGCTATCATCCACCAGCGTGGAGGTGGGTTGGCAAGCTCCCTGATATTGTCATCCCAGATGTGTCCGGTATTGTTTTCACCCGGAAATGGATTGTTATCCGCCATTTTTTTCTCCGCTATCTATTCGATCTTCATCCATCGGGATAAACCGGTTCTTCTCCAGCTTATCCCGATTTTTTGGACGCAATGCGTAGAAGTACAGACCTACCATCAGGAGGAATGTGACCACCGTCATAACCAGACCTACCCAGTCATTGGTGGTCATAGCCTCCCAATCAGTATGAAAGTACTCAGCCAAACTATTCACGATAAGCCTTGCTATCGTCCAGTTTGGCCATGGTGCCCAACACCTGAAGGTAGGCAACCATCGCGTCTTCCTCACTCTTGCCCGCCAGTTCAGCATTTGCGCTGGCGATGTCCTCATCAGTATAAGGAACACCCATCAGCTGCATGACGCTGAAACGGGCAGCCATATCCACACCTTCCACTGAGTTCTCCTGGAACCAGGGATAGTTAGGCATGACAGACTCAGGCACGACTGAACGAGGGGCGCGCAGATGCTTGCGGTGCCAATCATCAGAGTATTTTCCACCAAGACGGGCAAAGTCAGGACCGGTACGCTTGGAGCCCCACTGGAACGGATGGTCGTACATCGACTCCGAAGCCAGTGAGTAGTGGCCGTAACGTTCCTTTTCATCACGGAACGGACGGATCATCTGGGAGTGGCAGAGATAGCACCCTTCCCGTTGATAGACATCCCGGCCAGCAAGCTCAAGCGCGGTGTAGGGACGCATCCCGTCACCCGGCTTGTGATCGGCCAGGGTCTGACCGGCTTGACGCTGCCAGACAAGTTCAGGAGCCTTGTTGTGCTCCATGGTATCGTCGATAAGGAACAGCGGAACGATCTCCACGAGACCACCGACGGACAGTGCAATAGCCAGGAAAAACAGGAGCATCCAGATGTTTTTCTCCATCTTCTCCTGCATACCGACTGCTTCATTGTTATTCGCCATTTTGACAAACCCCCTTTATTAAGCGCTAGCGGCAGCGGTGGAAGCCGCTCGCACACTACCTTCGCTGGCGGCCTTGCGGACCGTCATCAGCACGTTGATAAGCATCAGCAGAGCACCGGTTACGAAGATCATGCCGCCGATGGCGCGCATTGCGTAATAGGGATGCATCGCTTCAACAGACTCTGCGAAGGTGTAAGCCAAAGTGCCGTACTCGTCGTAAGCACGCCACATCAGGCCCTGCATGATACCGGATACCCACATAGCCACAACGTAGACCACGGTACCGATGGTGGCAGTCCAGAAGTGGGCATTGATCAGCTTGGTGGACCACATTTCGGTGTGGAAGGTGCGGGTCATCATGTGATAGATGGCGCCGATAGCAACCATGGCAACCCAGCCCAGCGCACCGGAGTGTACGTGACCAACGGTCCAGTCGGTGTAGTGGGAGAGCGCATTAACCGTCTTGATCGACATGATCGGACCTTCGAAGGTCGACATGGCGTAGAAGGCCAGAGACATGATCAGGAAACGCAGGACATAGTCAGTACGCAGTTTGTCCCATGCACCGGAGAGAGTCATCATACCGTTCACCGCACCACCCCAGGAAGGAATGATCATGGCGATGGAGACAGCCGCACCCAGAGAACCGGTCCAGTCAGGCAGAGCGGTGTACTGCAGATGATGCGCGCCCAGCCATACATATCCGAACATCAGCGCCCAGAAGTGGATAACTGACAGACGATAGGAGTAGACGGGACGACCCGCCTGCTTGGGCACGAAGTAATACATGATGCCCAGGAAACCGGCAGTCAGGTAGAAACCTACTGCATTATGGCCCCACCACCACTGGATCATCGCATCCTGTACACCGGAGAACAGTGAGTAGGACTTGAACAGATCAACCGGGATCGCCAGGCTGTTGACCACGTGCAGATAGGTGATCATCACCATCATGCCCAGGAAGAACCAGTTGGACACATAGATGTGAGAGCTCTTCCGGGTCGCCAGGGTCATGACAAAGTTGAACATGTAGGCGAGCCAGACCACGGCAATTGCCAGATCGATCGGCCACTCCAGCTCTGCATACTCCTTAGCCTGGTTGATACCCAGGGGCAGAGTGATGACGGCGGAGACGATGATCAGGTTCCAGCCAATGAAGACGAACCAGGCCAGTTTGTCACTCCACAGACTGACACCGCAGGTGCGCTGAACACTGTAGAAAGACGTTGCCATCAACGCACATCCGCCAAAAGCAAAGATGACTGCGTTGGTGTGGAGCGGACGCAAGCGCCCAAATGTGAGATACGGAATATCAAAGTTCAGAAATGGCCATGCCAGTTCTGAGGCGACGTAAGTCCCCACCAGAGTGCCTACTACCAGGTAGACAACTGCCATGACGGTGAACCAGCGTACAATACCGAGATTGTACTTCTGTTCTGCTGCGGCGTCCATGAACCCCCCTCTTTACAGATTATTGAACGTTGCGTGAATTTTCGGGAAACCCCAATTGCCCACCATGTGAAATCACACAATGAGGCGTGGCATATCTCACTCTCAATCCTGACAAATGTCAAGATCCAATGCATCAACCCAGACAGCCATATGGTGCCATTAAGCCATTGATTATGCTGGTATAAAATTTTTTATTGTTATTTGATTGACCCAAGACAATGGAATCGCTAATAAACTAATTGGATTTCCGTACATTTTATGCGCGAATAAGCGGAGAATGATCTTGCTGACAGGAAGTAAAGAACCGCTTTTTAGTTGGGCTCTATGATCAACATCAGCCCGGCGTGATCCCGCAGCAGAACCTGCTTACGGCGCAGAGCAATCAATCCCTGATTCTGAAACCGGGTCAACAGACGGCTTACTGTCTCGCTGGCCAGGCCAAGGTAGTTGGCGATATCGCCGCGGGACATCTGCAGACAGAATTCGCTTTCCGGCAATCCACGCTCTGAACGGCGGTGGGAAATATTCAGTAGAAACGCTGCCAGTCTTTGCTCGCCATTCTGCTGAATCAGCGCGGTGGCGACGATATGGCTGAATGCCACCTCGCTGCCGAGCAATTGGATCAGCGCCTGCTGGACGACCTCATTGGGGCGACCCGCCTCCGGTAGCCGTGAAATCCACAGTTCACATACGCTGCTGGGCTCCAGCGCACGCGCAGTACAGGGATAACTGCCGCTGGAGACCGCCTCGACGCCGATCAACTCGCCAGGCTGATGGAAACCGATCACCCGATCGCCTTTTCCAGTAGAGGGGATATAGGTCTTGAAGGAGCCGGATTTGACGGCAAAAATCGAACTGAAGACTCCGTTGGCTTGAAACAGTGTCTCACCCCTGGCCACCGGCAGCCGGCGCAACAGGACACCCTCGGGAACCCCGCTGCCTGGCTCTGCATAATCGAGTACCTGGCAGATGGGATCAAGGCCACAGGAATCGCACTCCACTTCGAGAGGTTCTTCCGTCAAACACCGCTGCGTCCGGCAAACACATGAAGAGGCACTGTTCAAAATAAGATTTCCGCCGTAGGTTACTGTTTTAAGCAGGCTGCTACTTAAATATAGTATCCACGGAAAAACCGTCACGTTCCAGAATATCCCTTAAGCGCCGCAAAGCATCCATCTGGATCTGCCGCACCCGTTCACGAGTCACACCCAACTCGTTCGCCACCTGCTCAAGTGTGGAGTTCTCGTAACCATGCAGCCCGAAACGACGTTCGACAACTTCGCGCTGCTTATCATTAAGCTTCTCCAACCATCTATCCAGATTGGCATTTAATCCATCGTTCTGAATATCGATCGTTGGATCACTGGCCCGTTCATCGGGGATTGTGTCCAGCAACGGTTTATCTGCATCTTTTCCGTAGGGCGTGTCGACAGAGGTCACCCGTTCATTGAGTCCGAGCATGCGCTTGACTTCACCGATAGGCCTGTCGAGCAGATCGGCAATCTCCTCTGATGAGGGCTCGTGATCAAGGGTCTGCGCCAATTGGCGGGCAGCCCGCAGATAGACGTTGATCTCTTTGACTACATGGATAGGGAGGCGGATGGTGCGGGTCTGATTCATGATCGCACGCTCGATGGTCTGACGTATCCACCAGGTCGCATAGGTGGAGAAGCGAAAACCCCGCTCAGGATCAAATTTCTCCACCGCCCGGATTAACCCGAGATTCCCCTCTTCTATCAGGTCCAGCAACGCCAGACCACGATTCATATAGCGGCGGGCAATCTTCACCACCAGCCGGAGATTACTTTCGATCATGCGCTGGCGGGCAGACTGATCCCCCTTTTGGGCCAATCGAGAGAAGTAGACCTCCTCTTCCGCCGTCAGCAGCTTGGAGATACCTATTTCATTGAGATATAGCCGGGTGGCATCCATCTGCGCATCATTGGGCTCCCGCGCAGCACGTGCACTGGGTTTCTTCAGCTTTTGGGCTGTTTCCGGCTTGGAGGAAACTTCAGGCTTATCACTCGACACCGAGTCTTTGCCAGCCGCATTTGCATCGTTGGGTTCGTCCATCAGCGCCGTCTCATCGCTCCCACCTTTGCTCATCCATCATCCTCCACTCAGACATCGACTATCGGTTGCGTGGCAAGAGCCCCAAGGGATTCACCGGCTTACCCTGCTTTCTGATCTCAAAATGCAGTAGGGGTTCCGCTCCCTTTCGAGGCAATCCCATATCCGCAATACTATCGCCTCTTGCCACTTTGTCCCCCTCTTTTACGAGGAGTTTTCGATTGTACCCATAGGCACTTAGAAAATTATTATTATGTTTGATGATAATAAGGTTTCCATAGCCGACAAGTCCACTGCCGCTATAGACCACCCTGCCCGCTTCCGCCGCTTTCACTGACTGGCCGGGGTGGCCACTAATGCGAATCCCTTTGCGGTTCCGGTCCCTGGATGAGTAAGTCTGCACCACTCTGCCACTTGTCGGCCAACGCCAGCTTAACTTGACCGATTCTTTGCCGATCTTCGATGCCGTTCCCGTTTTGGCCTGTTTTGGCGCAATTGGCTCTACCTTCACCCTCTTCTTTATTGGAGTTACCTCGGGCTGGCTTTGCGATCTCTTGGGTTTGGTCAGTGCCGCATTTCTGCCTGGCGGCCGTGTCAGGCGCAGCCTCTGGCCCGGATAGATACGGTATTTCGGACCTCTGATACCGTTCCATGCTGCCAACCGATGATAGTCCAGGCCCTGCCGCCATGCGATCGCGTAGAGCGTATCTCCGGACCGGACTTTGTAGTATCCGGTACTTTTTACAACTTTTGGTTCAGCTGTACGACTGGAGACCGGCGCACCGCCACCGGTTGAGCCACAGGCCGTCAGCCCACCTGCCAGCACGACAAGACCGATCACCAACAGGCCATCCACCATCCTTTTGGACAAGCTGAGTCTGACCAGTTTCAATGTGACGCCTTGCCTCCAAATAGTTGGCCTGATTGTTGGCCTCAGCCCTTCAGGAGCACCAGGGCAACCAGAAATACCACCACCAGCGCCCAACCAATTCGGTCAATATACTTGTGCAGTGCCGTCTCCATGCGTTCGCCGCCCCACGCCATCAGCGCCGCTACCAGAAAGAAGCGGGTTCCACGGCCAATCAGCGACGCCAGGGTAAACGGCAGCAGCGGCATGGAGATCACCCCCGCCGTGATGGTAAAAATCTTGTAGGGAATCGGCGAAAAGCCCGCCAGGAATATCGCCCAGAACCCCCACTCATCGAACCAGGCTTTGGCCAGCAAATAGCGATCCCAATATCCCAGATCGTGCAGGTGGGGTTCCACCAGATCGAAGAAAAAGAGGCCGATAGCATAACCCAGCAGCCCCCCCAGCACAGATGCAACGGTGGTCAGCGCGGCAAAGTACCAGGCGCGCGCAGGGTTCGCCAACGTCATCGGGGCCAACATCACATCGGGTGGGATCGGAAAGAACGAAGACTCAGCAAAACTCAGACCTGCCAGATAGCGCGGCGCATGGGGATGGCGCGACCACTGCATGGTTCGGCTATAAAGGGACGAGAATAGACGCATTAAAGCACCCCTCCTTGTAAGGGTACGAAGTTGACCGCTTCGAGCTGTTCCTGTTCAAAACCGCGTGACGTACGGGTCACCCGTAACAAGATCTGTCGACCTTCCGATTTGCTCGGCAAAACCAGCCGCCCACCAGGATTCAGCTGATCCAGCAGAGCGCGGGGAATACCCTCGGGCGCGGCGGTGACCAGGATGCCATCAAAAGGTGCATACTCCGGCAGGCCGATGCCGCCGTCACTGTGTTTCAGGCGGATATTACGCAAACCCATATCACGAAGCCGTATCCGGGCGCGCTCCTGCAAGGCGCCGATTCGTTCCACACTGTGCACACGGGATACCAGCTGTGCAAGAATCGCACATTGATAGCCGGATCCGGTCCCGATCTCAAGCACCTTGTCCATCACCCCCCCCTCCAATAGGACTTCCGTCATACGGGCCACAATGTAGGGCTGGGATATGGTCTGGCCATGGCCGATCGGCAGCGCAGTATCCTCGTAGGCCCGGCTGGCCAGGGCTTCGTCGACGAATATATGCCGCGGCGTATTGCGCATCGCCTCGAGGACACGCAGATCGCGGATACCGTTCTGTCTGAGGCGTTGAATCAGGCGCTCCCGGGTACGTGGAGAGGTCATACCTATACCCTGATGCTCGGGACGCATCACATCTCCACCAGCCAGCTTTTGATACTGTCCAAAGCGTCATGCCGGGTCAGATCCACCTGCAGCGGGGTGACCGAGACAAAGCCCTCCCGCACGGCGTGAAAATCCGTACCTGGTCCTGCATCCTGCTCGGCACCGGCGGGTCCGACCCAATAGATGGTCTTTCCACGGGGATCCTTGGTCTTTACCACGGGTTCCGCCTTGTGACGGTGACCAAGCCGGGTGGTGCGAAAACCCCGTAACGATTCATAAGGCAGATCCGGCACATTCACGTTGAGGATCACATCCGTTGAGAGCGGTTTCTCGCAAAGCCGCTGCACCAGTTCCCGCGCCACCCGCGCTCCGGTTTCATAGTGTTCAGGATCATGGGAGTTCATCGAGACGGCAACAGCCGGCAGTCCGAGAAAACGCCCCTCGGTTGCCGCCGCCACGGTGCCTGAATAGAGCACGTCATCCCCCATATTGGCACCGGAATTAATCCCCGACACCACGATGTCAGGCTCTTCATGCAGCAAACCGGTGATGGCAAGATGCACACAATCCGTCGGCGTGCCATCGACACGGATAAAACCATTGTCCATGGTTCGCGGACGTAATGGATGATCGAGGGTGAGGGAATTGCTGGCCCCGCTACGGTCCCGCTCGGGCGCCACTACCAGAATCTCTCCCAACTCGGAAAGGCGTTCCGCCAGGGCCTGCAGCCCAGGCGCCTGATAGCCATCGTCATTGCTCAGCAGGATCTTCATATTGGGGGGTAAATATACTGGAAATAGCCTGCGGTAACACCTTATTTATAAACGCATCATCCGCCGTATCCGAACCCTTTAATTCCGCACTTCAGACACCGATGCCGCGTAGCCGCGACAACATCTCCTCCCGTCTCCGAACATCCCTGGCCGCCTGCTTGTAATAACTCCGCAGAGACTTCTTGAGGTGGCGCAACACCACCTTGTCAGGCATCTCCTTCAAGACCGCAAACATCGCCAGCGCGTAGGTAATATCGAATTGAGACAGATAGCTTGAGCGCTCTGCCTGACCGCCGCCACAACTGCCGCAGGAACTGACCTTAAAACGAGAGGCGCTGTTGGCAAACATCAGTCCAAATCCCAGGAACACCGCAAGCACCTCAGTGCAGTGGGGCCAGTTCTGCTCTCCACCCGGCGGTGGTTCCTGGGCGGCTGAACCCAGATAGTGGGCCAGCGTATGGGCATAAGTGGCGATAAGCGCTTCGGGGTTATTCACCAGGGCAGGATCGTAGGTGATGGTCAATCGGTTCACCTCATCGACGGAATCGGGAACACTGCCCTGTAACCCGCGCAGAGCGCCCTCGATCTGCAGCTTTGGCGGCGCCATGATGTGACAGCTGCTCTGATCGATCAGCCGAGTTGGCCAATGCGCCATTCCCGCATATCCCTTAGCCTGTTCAAAAATCAGATCAGCCATCCCATGAAGCGAGCTCTCCCTGCCGGGAAAATGGTCGTTAGAGGGTACAACCAGGATCGTTTCGTGGTTAAAAAACCCGGCATCAAAATTTCTCAGCGCCCAGGCATAGAGGTCAAACAGCCACTCGATCGACGCTTCATCGAGGGCAGGTTTGTCTTTCAGGAAACCGAACATCAATGACTACCACCTTGTTTGAAAAAGAGGACCTTATCTCAGTTGCAAGCATGCAGATGCCTTTCGGCAAATACAAGGGCCGACCTCTCATTGACCTGCCTGAGGCCTACCTGCTCTGGTTTTCAGACAAAGGATTCCCCCAGGGTCGACTCGGTATGTTGATGCAGCTGACTTTGGAGATAAAGATCAACGGTCTGGAGTATCTGATAAAACCACTCAGGTAGGACGGCCGGTTTGAGATAGGGCAGATTCCTCCCTACACTTTAGGGAACTTCTGAACGAATAGAGAAACCTGTCATCTCGACCATCGGGAGAGGTCTCAAGCAGCGGAGCGCTTACTCGCTGTCGGAAGTATGAGATTTTTCCCTACGGTCGAAATGACAGTAACTCAAATATTCAGCAGTTCTGTAATCGGAATCTGACGCACTGACAACTGAGATCATGGGCAAAAAATCCAAGCGGGAAGATGAGTCGAATCTATTCCGGGAGTCGCTGGACGATATCAGTCCGCTTCCCCAGGATAAGACCGAGCCGTATAAGAAGCGCCTGCCTCCCAGACCACTCAACCTGGAAGATGAGGATGACGGCGGTTTTTCCGATACCGACCACTACTCCGACACCGAGATCGAAGCCACCGACGAACTGCTGTTCAGTCGTCCGGGGGTACAGGATCGTGTGATCCGCGATCTGCGCAGGGGACGGTTCGAAGTCGGCCTTGAACTCGATCTGCACGGACTTACCGTCGCTTATGCGCGGGAAAATCTGGGACTCTTCCTGACCGAGTGTCAGCAGCGACATATCCGCTGCGCCCGCATCATCCACGGCAAGGGTTATGGCTCAGAGAACCGCCAGCCGGTGCTGAAACAGAAGATCAACCTCTGGCTGCGCCAGCGCGAAGATGTCCTTGCCTTCAGCTCCGCCACCCGGCGCGACGGCGGCACCGGCGCCGTCTATGTCCTGCTGCGCAATCCAAAAAAAGGCCGACGATGACACTTTTCCAGCTGAAATCTTTAAGGTGCTGGTTTCAGGCGGGATTGTTCTGCTGGCTCTGCATAACACTCCCCTCTCAGGCCGCACAAAAGCTGCATTTCCACAGCATTCCGGTACCTGTGGCAGCAGAGGCACAACAAGTGACCCGCACCTCCCGGGCGGTCGACTTGGGGGAAGAGACCGTTGCCATCGGCTATCACCCACTCTTCCGCAATGGGGATCGTTTTGGTGATGAAACCTTCGGCCTGCTGCACGACGCTCACGGCCAGCCTCTGAAAAAAGAGGATGGCAACCCACGAATTTCCAACAGCAACGACTTCTCCTCCCTTTTGCAGGTAGACGGGGAAATTTTCCTGCTCTCTCAATTCGAAGACATGCCTGCTGGAATCTATCTCAGCGAACTCCGCCAGAGTGCCGAAACCGGTCTTCTGAAGGTAAAACGTACCCGGCCACTCGATCTGACGCCTCTCAAGGGAGCCTGGAATCTCTGTGCAGGCAGTGTCACGCCCTGGAGCACACACCTCGCATCGGAGGAGTACGAACCCAACGCAGCGGTGGTCGATGATATCCCCGGTCGTTCCTTTCAGTCGATGGCCAGCTATATGGGTGGAGATCCTACTCAACTCAATCCCTACGACTACGGCTGGCAACTGGAGGCCCGCGTCGACTCGTTCGATCAGGTCAAGCTCACCCGGCACTACGCGATGGGGCGTTTCTCTCCGGAAGCCGGCATCGTGATGCCCGATCGCAAAACCGTCTATATCACCGATGACGGCAACAACACCGCACTGTTCCGCTTTGTGGCCGACCGGGCCGGGGATCTCTCCAGTGGGAGACTCTTCGCCGCACACTGGATTCAGACCAGCCGTCTCGATGGGGGCAGCGCAAAACTGGACTGGATTCCGCTGGGGCATGCCGATGACGCGACGATAAAAAAGCAGATCGACCGGCGCATCGATTTTGATGAGATATTCCACCATAGCCATCCCGGTCTGGGTAACGAATGCCCCAACGGCTACCGGGCCATCAATACCCGTTGGCAACACGAGTGCCTGCGAGTCAGATCCGGCATGGAGCAGGCCGCATCCCGTTTGGAGAGCCGCCGCTACGCGGCCTTGTTAGGGGCGACCACTGAATTCAGCAAGATGGAGGGGGTGACCTACGATTCGGCAACAAACCACCTTTATGTCGCCATGACATCGCTGTCAAAAGGGATGGAGGACAACCGAAAGGGAAATCTTCCCAACGACCGGTGGGACCGGGGTGGCCCCAACCATATCCGCCTGCCCTACAATCCCTGTGGCGCCGTCTACACGCTGGAACTGGACGAGACGTATGTTGCCCACAGCATGCGGGCGCTTGTGACCGGACATCCGGCCAAAGACGACCCGGAGAATCTTTGCGATACCGCCGGCATCGCCAACCCCGATAACCTGACCTTCATCCAGGGACAGGACACCCTGATCATTGCCGAGGATTCCTCTAAAGGTCATCGCAACAATGCGCTCTGGGCCTACCGGGTCACCAGTGGGGAATTGACCCGCATCCAGACCGCCCCGCTCGGCGCAGAGATCACCGGCGCCTACCATTTCCCCGACGTCAACGGCTGGGACTATCTTTTCAGCGTGATCCAGCATCCACTGGATGCAGCTTCGATTACGGGCTACATTGGGCCCATCCCCGCCGGTACAACAGCCGGTAAGCAAAACCAATGACCTATTGTTACGAAGCGTTTGTAGGAGCTGCGCCTCGCCGCGATTTACCCATCTGGGGAGTCATCGCGGCGGGGCGCCGCTCCTACCCACCGCAGGCTCGCTGACCCGTAGTAACTCCCGCAACAGCATCGTTGCGTAACTGCCTGCGGGAAGAAAAAACGTCAACCCCAACACACCTGCTTCAGAAAATTCCCATCGCAGATCATCCACACCGATCCGCAGGGTACGACGATCCTGCTCCAAGCCAACGTGTTCCAGGCTGTTGCGCCATTCACCGAAGGGGGCTAATACCTGCTCTTCAAGGGCCAGAACTTCCCCTTCGACCGGCAATCGCCCCCGCCCCCAGAGAGGGCCGCTGGGATGGATATCCTTCTCGCGGCAGCGACGCTGGATCTCTTCATCGATCTCCTCCACACTAAAGCTGGAACGGGAACCATCCAGCGAAGCACGTTCTCCGGGCAGAATTCGATCCCAATCCTGCCGACGAAGGCGCTCTGCCAGTACCTGGTTGAATAGCTGTGACCTTACCGCGGAGATCAACAGCCCACGCAATTTACGGTCGATTCGTCCGCTTTGGCCGGAAAAAAACAGGTCGGCCTGTGCCAGATTGCCATAGTTGTGGCCAAATCGCTGTGTTCCAAAGTAGTTTGGAAAACCTAGTTCCCGAAGCTGCCGCAGACGCTGCTCCAACAGGTCTGTATCGGCTTCAATCCCGCGAACCAACAACCGGAAACGGTTGCCCCGCAAGGCGCCCTGCTTAAGCTTCCTACGATGCCGCTCGTGGACAAGGACTTCGGCCAACTCAGAGTTGAACGCCTCCCAGTCGGGTTCCGCTCGACCGGCAAGACGCACGGAAAACCACTGGGTTGTCACTGCATGCCGATCTTTAAGGCCCGCGTAACTCACATCCCTGGCAGGTACATCAGCAAACTTTGCCAGCTGGCGCGACAGCCAGACAGTGTTGGTGTCCCGTTTGCGCAGCTGGATCAATACATGCTCGCCCTCACCATCCGGAGAGAAGCCGAGGACCTCTTCCACCTGAAAATCCTCCGCCGAGCCGCGAATCAGGCCACACCCCACCGGTCCGCCGTGAGCAAACGGCATCTCATCAAGTCGTTGCCAGGTCTGGCCGGTCACGCTGATCCCTCCTCCAGCAGCACGACGGCATAGGCTGCGATGCCCTCACCCCGTCCCGTGAATCCCATACCTTCGGTAGTGGTTGCCTTAACGTTGACCCTGGCCGGTTCGACCTGCAGATCACTCGCCAATCGCGCCTGCATGGTATCGATGTAGGGTGCGAGTTTAGGCCGCTGCGCCACTGCAGTAAGGTCCACGTTGCCGACACGCAAACCAGTGTCCTGTATCAGCTCCACCGCTCGCTGCAACAGCCGGCGGCTGTCGATCCCGGCATATTCGCTGGCGCTATCCGGGAAGTGGCGGCCGATATCCCCCATCCCGGCGGCACCCAGTAACGCATCGCAAAGCGCATGAATCACCACATCTCCGTCAGAATGTGCCTTGAGACCCTGATCGTGCTTTATCTCCACGCCGCCCAACAGCAACCGTTTTCCACTTTCAAAACGGTGGGCATCGTAACCCTGGCCAATGCGCATCACTTTCTCCTCGACAGAAAAGGAATCTAAAGAGTTTGCCTCTGCGGCCGCTAACCAGTCAGAGAGCATCGGTGAATTCTAACGATCCCCGCTGTGGAACCCAACAGGAAAAGCGCAAACCCTATCCAGCGCGAGTTGAGAATAAAAGATGAGTCACAACGTTGTAACAGCTACTGCCAGTGAAATTCTGCGCTTTAATCCAATCAGGAAGCTTCCTGCGCGTGTTCTGACATATGTCGCCACTTTCGGCACGGTGGAGCACTTCAGCAGGGGTACCCAGATTATTGCAGAGGGGACAAAGGACCCGTTTGTCAACTACCTGATGCATGGCGAAGTGGATATCGACTGCAGCGATGGCACCCAGTTGAATCTCAAGGCGGAATCGAACCGAAGCACCTACCCACTCTCGGTGAAGCAGCCCCACGCCTGTAATATCACGGCAAAAAGCGCGGTCGTCCTGCTGAAGATGCCACGGGAGATCATCCAGAGTATCGCCTGTCTGCCCACCGATGAGTCCGGGCGGGATTCACAATCGATAGAGCTGAAAGAGAGTGGCGGCCCTGAGGCCCGTCTCTACTGGGAGTTTCACCAAGCAATGAAAGATGGGCACATCGAACTGCCCAGCATGCCGGATGTCGCTACCCGGATCGCAAAAGTGGTCAACAACCCCTCCACGGACAGCGACGACATTGCCCGCGTGATACAGGCCGATCCA
The DNA here is from genome assembly GCA_019623805.1 of Gammaproteobacteria bacterium (ex Lamellibrachia satsuma). Lineage (NCBI taxonomy): Bacteria > Pseudomonadati > Pseudomonadota > Gammaproteobacteria > Gammaproteobacteria bacterium (ex Lamellibrachia satsuma). Next base: position 3,335,821 of record CP053680.1, on the reverse strand, counting down.
ACGATCGCCGCACGGGTTATCAGCGTCGTCAACAGTGCTGCCTACCGCGGACAGGACAAAATCGGTGACCTGCCGGATGCAGTGACCCGCCTCGGGCGCAATGTCACGCACAATCTGGTGATCAGCTTCGCCTTGGGTTCCCTCTTTAAAAGTCGTTCGAAACACCTGCAACGGCGCATGATCTCCAGCTGGAAACACGCCTGCCAGGTGGCGCCGATCTGTCATGAACTGGCCAGAGTCACCCCAGGGCTTAGTCCGGATCGGGCATTGCTCAGCGGCCTGGTGCATGATATCGGCGCACTACCCATCATCAGTTCCGGCAGAAGCCACCCGGAGATGTCCGAGAACCCACAATTGCTGGATCAGGTGATCAACAACCTGCAGGCAGAAGTCGGCGCCATGGTATTGAGAAAATGGGGGTTTGCGGACGAGTTCGTTCAGGCGGCGCTACACGCGGAAGACTGGATGGCGGATGACGGCGATCAACCCAACTATGCCGACCTTGTGAGGGTCGCCCAGTTACATGTCTATATCGGCACACCTACAATGCGTTCCCTGCCACGCATGGACCTGACGCCCTCATTTCACAAGCTGGCACTGGGTAAACTCACGCCGAGTTGCTCACTGGGTATCATCGAGCGGGCTAAAAGCGACATACGGGAGATGCAGCAACTACTCACCGGAGGATGATTGACGATCCAGGAAGAAGGCTGCCAGGGCAAGATCTTCGGGACAGGTGACCTTAATGTTATCAATTCGACCCTCCACCATTCTGGGTTGAAATCCGGCCAGTTCCATGGCGCTGGCATCATCGGTCACCAGTTTTCCGCTATCAAGAGCATCACTCAGTGCCTGACGCAACATGCCCAGCCGAAACATCTGCGGCGTGAATGCGCGCCATAGAGGCTCCCGCGGAATCGTAGCCACGACCCGCTTTCCTGTTTCAACCGATTTCACCGTATCATGTAGCGGCACGCCGAGCAGACCGCCGACCGGATCATCGTCGAGCTGATCCATCAGGTTATCCAGATCCTCTCGATGGACACAGGGACGCGCCGCATCGTGTACCAAAACCCAATCAGTTTCTGCTGTCTGTTTCCCCATGGCCTGCAATACATTGAGCACGGAGTGACAGCGCTCCTCGCCGCCTCCGACCCGGACCACCCTTGGATCATCCGCGAACGAGGTTGACGACCACCAGCCATCCCCTTCTGAGAGCGCCACGAAAACGCCTGAGATTTTGGGGTGCGCCAACAATCGTGACAGTGTCTGCTCAATCAGGGGTCGGCCCAGGAGGGGAAGATACTGTTTCGGCACTACGCTGGCCATTCGTTTGCCAACGCCTGCGGCGGGAACCGCCGCCCAGAAGCGATCACTCATTGGGTCGTGATCTGGGATTGATCAATCACCTGGTAGAAGATCTCACCCTCCTTGATCATGCCCAATTCGCTGCGAGCCCGCTCTTCAAGTGCCGCACTGCCGCTGCGCAGATCTTCAACCTCAGCCTGCAACGCACGGTTGCGCTTCTTCAGATCGACCAGTGCCGCCTCTTGGCGGGTTATCTCATTTTCCAGGTTGTTCACTTCCGCCAGACTCCCCTCACCGACCCAGAGGCGGTATTGCAGAAAGGCAAGCAGCAGAAGCAGGATGGCAACTAGGATACGCATGGTTTGAAGTATATCTGACTTGATGGATTTCTAAACGAATCGGATATTGTCATTTCCATCCTTAGGTTCGTAAACGCTACATCCATGTAGCACTACTCGACCGGAGGGATAAATCTCTCTGTTCATTGCTCCGTAGCTGGAGATCTCTCCCTGCGGTCGAGATGACAGGATGTTTTCAGAGATGCCCGGAGTTTCCCCCGGGCATAAGCATCAGGATGCCAATTCCGTCTGCAAATCAGATGTCGACGGGAAAGGCATCCGCCCCCGCGTAGACCGCCGTATCACCCAACTGATCCTCAATGCGCATCAGCTGATTGTATTTTGCGACACGGTCTGAACGGGAGAGAGAGCCGGTCTTGATCTGCCCGGTGTTGGTAGCCACCACCAGATCTGCAATGGTGGTATCTTCGGTCTCACCTGAACGATGGGAGATCACTGCGCTGTAACCCGCCGCTTTAGCCATATCGATGGCGGCGAGGGTCTCTGTCAAGGTACCGATCTGGTTGACCTTGATGAGGATGGAGTTGCCGATCTTCTCCCGGATACCGCGTTCAAGAATCGCAGTATTGGTAACAAACAGATCGTCGCCCACCAACTGTACCTTGCTGCCGAGTTTTTCCGTGTGGTATTTCCAGCCTTCCCAGTCACCCTCGTCCATACCGTCTTCGATGGAGATGATCGGATACTGATCCACCCAACCCGCCAGGTAGTCGGTGAACTCTTCAGCTGTAAATTTACGTCCTTCAGAGGCCAAATTGTAGAGCCCGTCTTCGTAGAACTCGGAACTGGCCACATCGAGGCCAAGGTAGATGTCCTTGCCGGCGGAAAAACCCGCTTTGCCGATCGCCTCCAGGATGACTTCGATGGCCGCCTCGTTGGATGGCAGATCGGGTGCGAAACCACCTTCGTCGCCCACACTGGTGGCCATGCCACGGCTGCTCAGCACACTGGCCAGGGCATGAAATACCTCGGCGCCGTAACGTACTGCTTCACGAATGGAACCTGCACCCACCGGCAGAATCATGAACTCCTGCAGATCGACGCTGTTCTTGGCGTGCGCACCCCCGTTGATGATATTCATCATAGGCACCGGCAGGCGGTAGGGTCCGCCGGAGAGGGAACGGTAGAGCGGCAACGCCCGCTCCTGGGCTGCCGCATGAGCGGTCGCCAGGGAGATACCCAAGAGTGCGTTGGCCCCCATATTGGCCTTGTTATCCGTACCATCGAGCTCAAGCATGCAGTTGTCCACCGCAGCCTGATCCGTGACGTCCATACCGATCAGCGCGTCCCGCAGGGGACCATTGACATGGGAGACGGCTTTCAGCACACCCTTGCCAAGATAACGCCCTCTGTCCCCATCTCTCAGCTCCAGTGCTTCGCGGGAGCCGGTGGAGGCGCCGGAAGGCACCATGGCACGGCCGATGGCGCCATCGGCGGTGAATACATCGGCTTCGATGGTGGGATTACCCCGGGAATCGAGGATCTCCCGTCCACGAATATCAACTATTTCGGACATGCTGTCTCCGTAATTCGATCTAAAAAAATTCTGTAGTAAACCGAAGAAATACTCTCCGGTTATGACAAGTTCTGGTCAGATGGTGGACTCGATAAAAGGCGCCGCCTTGACGGTGCTGTCGATGGCCATCAGGGTTTGCAGCAGCTCCTGGATACGGTCGAGGGGCCATGAATTGGGACCATCGCTCAGCGCCCTCTCCGGATCAGGATGGGTCTCCATGAAGAGGCCGGATATACCCGCCGCCACCGCCGCCCGCGCCAGCACGGGGATAAACTCCCGCTGCCCACCCGAACTACCGCCCTGCCCCCCGGGAAGTTGTACGGAGTGGGTGGCATCGTAAACTACCGGGCAGTGGCTTTCGCGCATCGCCGCCAGCGAACGCATGTCGGAGACCAGGTTGTTGTAACCGAAGGAGACGCCACGATCGCAGACCATAATCTGCTCGTTGCCTTCTGCCCTGGCCTTGTCCACGACATGCTTCATGTCCCAGGGGGCGAGAAACTGGCCCTTCTTGATATTCACCGGCAACCCCTGACAGGCCACATTGCGAATAAAATTGGTCTGGCGGCAGAGAAACGCGGGGGTCTGCAACACATCCACCACATCCGCCACTTCTGTCAGCGGCGTATCCTCATGCACGTCCGTCAGGACCGGCACATGGATCTGCTCCCGTACCTTTTCAAGAATCCGCAACCCCTCTTCCAGCCCAGGACCGCGAAAACTGCTGCCGGAAGAGCGGTTCGCCTTGTCGAAAGAGGACTTGTAGATAAACGGGATGCCCAGCTCTTCGGCGATCGTCTTCAACCGGCCTGCAGTATCCAACGCCAGTTGCTCGCTCTCGATGACACAGGGGCCGGCAATGAGAAACAGGGGCCTGTCCAGCCCGACTTCAAATCCGCACAGATTCATGCAATGCCTTCCCGGTGCTTTCTGGCTGCCTCTACGAAACCGGAGAATAGCGGATGGCCGTAACGCGGCGTGGAGGTGAATTCAGGGTGAAACTGGCAGGCCACGAACCAGGGATGATCCGGAATCTCCACGATCTCCACCAGGCGGCCGTCCAGGGAGCGACCGGCAATCTTCATGCCGGCAGTGACAATACGGTCCTGATAACTGTTGTTGAATTCATAGCGATGGCGGTGCCGTTCGACAATGACATCTTTCTCATAGAGGTCACGAGTACGGCTGCCCACCTCCAACTGACACTCCTGACCACCAAGACGCATGGTGCCGCCCATGTCTGAGTTCTCATCACGGACCTCCACACGCCCATCCGCATTGAGCCATTCGGTGATCAGTCCTATTACCGGGTGCGGCGTAGTGCGGTTGAACTCGGTGCTGTGGGCATCCGCCAGCCCGGCCACATTACGGGCAAATTCGATAACCGCAACCTGCATGCCCAGGCAGATACCCAGATAGGGAACCTTCTGCTCGCGTGCATATCGGGCAGCGGCAACCTTGCCTTCCACCCCCCGTTCACCGAACCCGCCGGGGACCAGAATGGCATCCATACCCGCCAACAGCTCCATGTTGCCTTTCTCCAACTGTTCCGAATCCACATAGTGGATATGCACCCGGCTTCCGGTATGCACTCCGGCATGAATCAGCGCCTCAGAGAGGGATTTGTAGGCCTCGGTCAGATGGACATATTTGCCCACCATCGCCACCTGCACCTCCTGCTCCAGTGCATCCAGCCCATCAATAAAATCCTGCCACTCGTGCAGATCCGCCGGCGGCAGATCCAGACCGAATCGCTGCACCACGATCTCGTCCAGTCCCTGCTCGTGCAGCATGGTCGGTATGCGATAGATGGAATCGGCATCCACGGCAGAGAAGACAGCCTCTTCCGGCACGTTGGTGAACAGCGCAATCTTTTTACGTTCCGCACTGGGCAGAGGGTTCTCCAGCCGGCACATCAGCAGATCGGGTTGGATACCGATCGAACGCAGTTCTTTTACCGAATGCTGTGTCGGTTTGGTTTTAATCTCGCTGGATACCCTGATGTAGGGGACCAGTGTCAGATGCATGAAGAGTGCACACTGATGCCCCATCTCCACTCCCATCTGGCGAATCGCTTCCAGAAACGGCAGGGACTCGATATCGCCCACGGTGCCGCCGATCTCCACCAGGCAGACATCGGCATCTCCGGCGCCACGCAACACGCTCTCTTTTATCTCATTGGTGATGTGCGGGATCACCTGCACCGTACCGCCCAGATACTCCCCCTTGCGCTCCTTGCGGATTACGCTTTCGTAGATCTGGCCGCTGGTGAAGTTGTTGCTCTGCCCCATCGTGGTACGAATGAAGCGTTCATAATGTCCCAGATCCAGATCGGTCTCGGCACCGTCATCGGTGACAAAAACCTCGCCGTGCTGGAAGGGACTCATGGTGCCGGGATCGACATTGATGTACGGATCGAGCTTGATCATCGTGACCTTGAGGCCACGGGCTTCCAGCAGAGCAGCGAGTGATGCGGCTGCAATACCTTTGCCAAGGGAGGAGACCACTCCGCCCGTTATAAAGATGAATCTGGTCATGAATTTTGTGCGCCAGGATAGAAAGAAAACAGACGGGCGTAAAAGGTACCAGAATGGCTCTTTTCCCTCAATCAAAAACCCATTATCCACTTACAAACACATCTTCTCTGAAAGATCCCCAAGAATTTAATGTTGAATCTCCCGAACCACTGTCTATAATCAATTGGCGGATTTCGCAATAATTACAATTCGGCTAGCGATTAAGGAATGAGGGAGTCTGGATCACTCCACGCCTCCTCTTCGGATTGACAGGAACTGTCGCATTGATGCACCACGACCTGTCCCGATCTTTTCCTGTCGGGTAGTTTTAAATACACAATGTCCTAATTTATATGAGGAACGTACGCATGCGTAAGATTTCTATGGTACTGGGCGCTGCAGCCCTGATTGCTGTCTCTTCCACCGCTTCTGCCTGGTGGGGCGGTCCTGGTTATGGCAACCGTGGTTGGGACAACAGCGGCTGGGGCGACGGCTGGGGCGATGGTTCTGGTGACTTCAACTTCGGCATGAGTGGCAGCGGCAGCGGCCGCGGTTACGGTCGTGGTTACGACTCCTACCGCAGCGGCTATGGCTATGGTCCTTATGGCTACGGCGCACCTTATGGCGGTGGTTACGGCGCACCTTACGGCGGTGGCTACGGCGCGCCTTACGGCTACCCGGCTGCACCTGCTGCGCCTGCTGCACCTGCCAAATAAAGCGGGTTAGATACAGTCGTATCGAAAAAGCCGCGCCCTTGGGCGCGGCTTTTTTGTCTGAAAATAAAATATTTCAGGCAATTTTCAATCCAATTGCGGCAATTTATGTGCAAAAACACTTGATCAAGCTCAATACAAATTGGAAAATAGAACTCCATCTCGATTCTTACGGACTGGAGCTGTATTTTGACAAACCGGAACGTAGTTTCCTTTGAGAATATCAAAGTCGCCTGCAAGAACTGCAGCCTGGCCACACTCTGTCTCCCCATGGGACTCTCCCCTGAGGACATGGAGCGTCTTGACAGTATTGTCAAACGCGGTAGGCCGTTTCATCGTGGCGACCATCTGTTTCGTGAAGGCGATAACCTACACAGCCTGCGGGTCATCACCAGCGGATCGGTAAAAACCTTCTCTCCCAGTGAGGACGGCGGCGAGCAGGTTCTCAGCTTTCATCTGCCGGGAGAGCTGATCGGCCTTGACGCCATCCAAAACGAGTGTCACACCTGCTCCGCCAAGGCGCTCGAAACCACCGCAGTCTGCGAGATCCCATTCCACAACCTGGAAGAGCTCAGCAGCAGCATGCCCAGCCTGCAACATCAGATGTACCGATTGCTAAGCCGGGAGATCGGCCAGGATTCAGAGATGCTCACCCTGCTGGGCAAAAAGAGCGCGGAAGAGCGCCTCGCAACCTTTCTGTTGAGTTTCTCGGAGCGTTTCAAAAAACGCGGTTTTTCCGCCACCGATTTTTTTCTCAGCATGTCGCGGCATGAAATCGGCAACTATCTGGGCCTGGCGGTTGAGACCGTAAGTCGGCTTTTCACCCGCTTTCAGGAAGAGGGGCTGCTGCATGTGGAACGCAAGCATGTGCAGCTGCTGGACCTGCCACGCCTCGCCACTATCGTGCATGGCAACGAAAACGGCCGATCGCACCAGAGGCATGTTTAATTTTACGACACTAATCTGACTGCAAATGTAGGCCGGTTCAAGCTTGTGGAACCGGCAAACATCATTGCAACGACAAGCCGCTTGCCTGATCCGCTGCGCTTGATCAGGCCTGCATAGCCGGCAAGCGATTCGGACTAGTCACCCGCAACTTCCTCTTCCCGCAGCCAGACGCAGCCATCGCCCATCTTCTGCAGCTGCGCCTCATGCACAGCCAAATCCTCCTCACTGGGCCGCACTACCTTCAGCCGGGGTCTTTCGCCGGACAGACGGCGAATATTTGATGCCGCCCCAGCCACATCACCCTCCGCGCCCTGACTGTCCAAAAACAGGGCAGTCTGTCCGCCCGTCATCAGCAGGTAGACATCGGCCAGGATCTCAGCATCGAGCAGTGCACCATGAAGCTCACGGTGAGAGTTATCGATATCGTAACGCTTACAGAGCGCATCCAGACTGTTGCGCTGCCCCGGGTGTTTCTTCTTTGCCATCACCAGGGTATCGGTGACCGCGCAGAGATCCGCAATGCGAGATGAATCCTCATCCAGTTTCAGCAGCTCGTTATTGAGGAATCCGACATCGAAAGGGGCATTATGGATGATCAGCTCGGCACCACGCACATATTCCAGGAAGTCGGCTGCAACATCCCCAAAGCGGGGCTTGTCCTCAAGAAACTCGTTGGTGATGCCGTGTACGTCGATCGCGGCCACGTCTATCATCCGATCCGGCTGAAGGTATTGATGGAAGTTGTTGCCGGTGAGACGGCGTTCAACCATCTCCACACAACCAATTTCGATGATGCGGTGACCCTGCGCCGGTTCCAGGCCAGTGGTTTCTGTATCCAGCACGATCAGGCGCGTCATTGATTCAGCTCCTCTATACCCTGGTTGGCGAGCTGGTCGGCCAATTCATTTTCCGCATGGCCGCTGTGACCTTTGACCCAGGCCCACTCAACGTCATGGTCCGCCACCACACTATCCAGACGCTGCCAGAGATCGGCATTCTTTACCGGCTTCCTCGCCGCTGTTTTCCAGCCGTTCCGCTTCCAATTGTAAATCCACTGGGTGATACCGTTTTTCACATATTGGGAATCAGTGGTGACACGCACCCGGCTGCGTCTCTTCAGCGCCCCGAGCGCCTCGATCACCGCCAACAGCTCCATTCGATTGTTAGTGGTCTCAGGCTCACCGCCGCAGAGTTTTTTCTCATGTTTGCCATAACGTAACAGCGCCCCCCAGCCTCCGGGGCCGGGATTGCCTTTACAGGCGCCGTCGGTATAGATATCAATCAGTTCGTCCATTCAGGTTCTCGTTGTTGGTTCCACCGCATTGGAAGGCAGTACCCGCTTGCCCATCCGCCAACGGGGTCGAATCGGCGTCAGCGTGACGGTTCGCTTGACTGCCTGCAAGACATACACACCCCCTATCACCGGCCACCACCTCTGGCCCATACCTTCAAGAAACTCGAGCCGCTGCATCAGCACCCTATTTCTCAGGGGCGGGCGATACATCAACTGATCACAGGATTCCAGATCAAAGCCCAGCAGAGTGAGCCAATCATGGATTCGCCAGGTTGTAAAAAAACGGCCGTTCCAGGGTGATACCCCGCTGCGACGACGCAGCAGCCGCCAGCCTCCCCACAGACTCCAGGGATTGAAACCAATGATCAACAGCCGTCCTTCGGGAATCAGAATCCTCTCCACCTCACGCAGTACCTGGTGGGGATGACTGGAGAAATCGAGGGTATGGGGCAGCACTACTGCATCCACACTGTCTGTGGCAAAGGGCAACAGGGCGGGATCCGAGCATAAACTCAACTCAGGATGCCCTCCCCTCAACGCTTTGCCCAGCACGACATGATGTCGCGCCGGACTCTTCTGCAGCAGATCAGCGGTGGGATTTGCGCAACCGATCTGCACAATGTGATGTCCGAACAGGGAGGCTACCCGCTTATCCAGACACGCCTGCTCCTGTTCCGACAGAAAGACACCCGGACACCCTCTAAACCAATGCGCCAGTTGGTTTTGTGTGCTGGTTCCCAGTTTTTCCCCGTTTCCACCGCCCATAATTCTAAACAGGTTCGACCTCATATCATTAAGATGGAAATCATACTCAGGTTTGATATTATTTTCCGCTTGGGAAGAAACAATAATTGTCTATTATGTTGAACTATAAACTGAGTCGCTTTTTTCTGCTCGTCCCACTGGTTGGAATTTTCTCAGCCTGTAACTCTCTGCCGGAAAAAGCGCCGGGGCATGCCCCTGAGCCTGTCGCACAGACAGAGGTTATTTCCGAACAGCCGGTCATAATTGCTAGCAATGCCGTATCCGAACTTCCCATTCTGAAGTCTGATGAAGCAGTTATTGAGCCGCTTCCGCACAGCGCTTCCGCATTACCCGTGGAAGCACTGTCCCAACCATCTCCCCAGCCACCCGCAGATGCCTGGGGCCGAATGCGGGACGGGTTCACCCTGACGATCCCTCAGCACTCCAGAGTCACTCAGGAGATCAACTGGTTCCGCAAACACCCTAACTATATCGATCGTATACAGCAGCGCGCCGAGCCGTACATCTATTTTATTCTGGAAGAGATCGACAAACGGGGCATGCCGGCGGAACTCGCTCTGCTGCCAGCCGTGGAGAGCGCTTTCCAGCCCTTTGCCTACTCCCCCGGCAGGGCTGCCGGCATCTGGCAGTTCATCCCCTCGACGGGCCGTCACTATGGTCTGAAACAGAACTGGTGGTATGACGGCCGCCGCGACATTGTCGCCTCCACCCGCTCGGCCCTGGACTATCTGCAGGTTTTGAGCCGCCAGTTCGACGGTGACTGGGAACTGGCTCTGGCAGCCTATAATTCCGGCGGCGGCACCGTTCGCAAGGCGATCAAGCGCAACCGAAAGAAAGATAAACCCACTGACTACTGGTCTCTTAAACTACCCAAAGAGACCAGCAGCTACGTACCCCGTCTGTTGGCCATCGCCACCCTGTTTGCAGATCCCGACAGCCACGGCATCACTCTGCAACCAATCCCGAATAGCCCCTATTTCGAAACCATCGAAATCGAATCTCAACTGGACCTCGCCCTGGCCGCTGAGATGGCGGACCTGTCGATCCAGGATCTCTACCAGCTCAACCCAGGCTTCAATCGCTGGGCCACCGACCCGGACGGCCCACATCAACTACAACTGCCGCTGGACAAGATCGATGATTTTCTGGCACAGCTGAACCAGTTACCTGCGGAAAAGCGTCTGCGATGGAAACGTTACAAGATCCGTAACGGCGACAGCCTCAGCGTGATCGCCAGAAAACATGGCACCACTACGAAAATCCTGCAGCAGGTCAACAAGCTGCGGGGGAATAATATCCGCGCCGGCAAACATCTGTTGATTCCCGTCTCCACCAAGAAACTCAACCACTACGCCCTGAGTTCAACACAACGCAAGGCAAAGATCCAAAACAGGAACAGAGGCGGCACCAAACAAAACTACACGGTAAAAGCGGGAGACAACCTTTGGGATATCGCCCGGACTTTTAAAATCAACCATAAAAAACTGGCTAAATGGAACGGCATGGCACCGGGTGACCCGATTCGCCCAGGACAAAAACTGGTGCTCTGGCTTCCTCAGAAGAAAACATCCAGGGTCTCTTTTCCTGACACACAGCCTGCTGGCATCCAGAGCACTGTGAACTACCGGGTGCGCAAGGGTGACTCCCTGTCACGCATCGCCAGCCGGTTCAATGTGACGGTGACGGATTTGAAACGCTGGAACAGCCTGCCAAAAAAATATCTACAACCGGGACAGCGGCTGAAACTCTATGTGGATATCACTGCCCAGACACTTTAAGTCGTACCATAATGTAGGAGCGGCGCCTCGCCGCGACTGGGCGTAGTCAAAGCTAAGTGTAGGTTGGGTTAGCGCAGCGTAACCCAACCTACATCGGGGCTTTTTGTGACAACCTCCTCGGGGAAGAAGAGCCTCCCAATTTGGATATGTTTGCGATATTTACAGGCAGAGCTTGTAACGACATATTGGCAGCCATGCCACCAAACAACCTGGAATAAAAATGGAATCCATCGAGTCTGAAATCCAGCCGCTGCTGGATCTCTTTGCTGGCCAACCCTATATCCAGTCAGCCCTGGTGGTGATGCTTACCCTCATGCTGGCCAAGCTTACCACCTGGTTCGTACTCGGCATCTTCCAACGCTTGACCAAGCTCACCACTGCACAGCTGGATGACGTCATCGTCCAGGCGCTCTATACCCCTATCTTCTACACCATCATCATGGTGGGCTTCTCCATTGCAGGTCACTTGCTGCCGGTCAGCCAGGAACTGCAGGATACAGTCATCGCCATCCTGCGATCGATCGGCATCTTCGTCTGGATGCGATTCTTCATCACGATCTCCAAAGCCAGCCTGAAAAGTCTGGCCACAGACAGCAACCGCCTACAATTCGTTCAGACCCAGACCCTGCCCCTGTTCCAGAATCTGGCGCTGCTTGTCATCATCGCCATTGCGATCTACCTGATCTTCGATGCCTGGCACATCGACATGAGCGCCTGGCTCGCCTCCGCCGGTATCGTCGGTATCGCAGTGGGTTTCGCCGCCAAGGACACTTTGTCGAACCTCTTTTCCGGCGTCTTCATCCTCGCCGACACACCCTACAAGATCGGCGATTACATCGTGCTCGACTCAGGAGAGCGCGGCGAGGTGACTCATATCGGCATCCGCAGCACCCGCATGTTGACCCGGGACGATGTGGAACTGACGATTCCCAACGCGGTAATGGGCAACTCCAAGGTGATCAACGAAACCGGTGGTCCTCACGAAAAATACCGCATCCGGATACCTGTGGGGGTCGCCTATGGCTCGGACATAGACCAGGTAAGGGCGCTGCTGATGAGGATTGCCATCGATTCCCAAAGTGTCTGCGCAAACCCGGAGCCACGTGTCCGGTTCCGGGCGCTTGGCGCATCGAGCCTCGACTTTCAGCTACTCTGTTGGGTTGATGAACCGAGTCTGCGGGGCCGGGTAATCGACCAACTGCTAACCGAGATCTACAAGTGCTTCAATCGTGAAGGGGTTGAAATCCCCTATGCCAAACAGGACATCTACATCAAAGAGATGCCTTCACGGAGTTGATTTTGATGAAGCCCAGGGAAAAATGTCACGGTATTACCCTGGTGAATACCGGCGAGGGCAAAGGCAAATCATCCAGCGCCTTCGGTGTGGTCTTCCGTGCCGCCGGCTGGGGCATGAAGGTCTGCGTGATCCAATACATCAAAGGAAATTGGAAGACCGGAGAACAGCAGGCCGCTTTGCGTTTCGACAATATCGAATGGCACGCCCTCGGGGATGGATTCACCTGGGATACAGAAAACCCTGAGCAGGATCGCAAGACCAGCCGGGAGATCTGGACCTTCAGCCAGGAGAAGATTCGCAGTGGCAAGTTCGATCTGGTAGTGCTCGATGAGATCAACTACTGCTGCGACTACGGCTGGATCTCCGGAGCGGAGATCGCCAACTTCATCCGCGAGCATAAACCGGCCTGGATGCACCTGATACTCACCGGCAGAAACGCACCGCCTGAGCTGATCGAAGTAGCAGATACCGCCACCAGCATGACCCCGTTAAAACATGCCTTCGATAACGGCATCGAGGCGGAACAGGGCATGGAGTTTTGACCTTTATACTAGGGCCTGTTTTCTGTAGGAGCGCCGCCTCGGCGCGAATTGGCGTTGCGGCAGTACACCTACGCCTTTTCGCCGCGAGGGCGCGGCTCCTACAGGCGTAATTATCCCAAATGAAAACACTGATTCTCGGCGGCGTGCGCTCCGGAAAGAGCCGACTGGCACAGCAGTATGCACGTGACTCAGGACTCCCGGTTTCCTACATCGCCACCGCCCGTGTGGAGGACGATGAGATGCATCAGCGCATCGAACAGCACCGCAGCCACCGTCCCGCTGACTGGTTATTGGTGGAGGAACCGCTGGCCCTGGCGGAGACACTGCAAAACCACGCCGCACCCTCCCGCTGCCTGCTGGTGGAGTGTCTGATCCTCTGGCTGAGCAATCTTCTGCTGCATGATGATACACAACGGCTGGCACGAGAGAAGGCCGCGCTGTTGGCACTACTGCCGACCCTGCCTGGAGAGATAATCCTGGTGACCAACGAGACAGGGCTGGGGGTGGTACCAATAGGCGAGTTGAGCCGTCGCTTTTGCGATGAGGCAGGCATGCTGCATCAGGCAATCGCACAATGTAGCGACCGGGTGGTGCTCACGGTCGCCGGACTGCCTCATATTCTCAAGCAACCTGAATAATTACAGCATGTAGGATGCGGTGAGGGACAAACCGCATCCTGCACACTTGATTCAATGGCAAAAAAAGCGATGAAGCAACGATATTCTAATTGGGTTCATGCCCCTGCCGCTAAACCGGATGCAGCCGTCCGGCAGGCCGCCGAGTCAAGACAGGCTCAACTGACCAAACCACCCGGTGCACTGGGTCAGCTGGAGACCATCGCCATCCGTCTGGCCGGCCTGCAAGGCAGCGTCTGCCCAACCATCGAGCGAGTCCAGGTCACCCTCTTCGCCGGCGACCATGGAGTGGTTGCAGAAGGGGTGTCGGCCTTTCCCCAGGCCGTCACCCTCGAAATGGTGCACAACTTTGCACGTGGCGGCGCCGCGATTTGCGTCCTGGCAAGAGAGCTGGGAGCCACACTGGAGGTAATCAACCTTGGCACCGTAGACCCGTCTCCCCCGCAATTGCAGGAACAGGTGACCGACCGACGCATCGCCGCAGGCACCGCCAATTTCACCCTCGGCCCGGCTATGACACAAACCCAGCTACAGGCCGCCCTCGACACTGGCCGGGAAGCCATCATTCAAACCAAAGAGAGCGACGCACAACTCTTCATCGGCGGCGAGATGGGCATAGGCAACACCACTTCGGCGTCCGCCCTCGCCTGCGCCCTGCTGAACTGCCCGGCAGATCTGCTGGCAGGCCCCGGCACCGGACTCGGCCCAGACGGCGTTTCTCACAAGGTGGCAGTGATAGAGAAGGCTCTCAAGCTTCATCGCCCTCATCTCACCGATCCACTGGAGTGCCTGCGTCGACTGGGTGGATTCGAGATAGCCGCCCTCACCGGCAGTTATCTGAGCTGTGCGCAACAGGGCCTGCCGGTTGTGATGGACGGTTTTATCGCCGGGGTCGCCGCACTGATTGCCATCCGGTTTAACCCGGATGTGGCCGACTGGTGTCTCTTCTCCCATGCCTCGGCCGAACCAGGACACAAAACCGTCATGCAGGCGTTACAAGTGACACCTCTGCTCGATCTGGGCATGCGACTGGGTGAAGGCAGCGGCGCGGCGGTCGCTGTGCCACTGCTGCGCCTCGCCTGCGCCCTGCACGCTGACATGGCGACCTTCGGGGAAGCCGGAGTATCAGAAAAGGATGACTAAGACTGGCGAACTGCAAATCGACCTGCTACGCCACGGGGAGGCCCAGGGCGGAAGTTGCTTACGTGGCCGCACCGATGACCCACTGACCGAAGATGGCTGGTCGCAGATGGAGCAAGCGGTTGGCCGGCAACAATCCTTAAATCAAATCATCAGCTCTCCGGCTAAACGTTGTGCCGATTTTGCCACATCGTATGCCAACCAACGGGATATTCCCCTGGGGCTCGACAGCGACCTTTGGGAGATGGACTTCGGCAGTTGGGAGGGACAAACTATCAGCGATCTGATGCAGAGCGAGCCGGACATCCTCAGTCGTTTCTGGCAGGATCCAATGACACAGGCACCCCCCGGTGGTGAACCCTTCACAGAATTCCGGCAACGGGTGCTCAACGGCTGGCAGCAACTACTCCAAAAACATGAAAGCGGGAGACTATTGGTGATCGCCCACGGCGGACCGATTCGTCTCATCCTGGCAGAGGTACTGGATATCCCGATGGAAAACCTGCTGCGTCTGGAATTACCCCACGCCGCCCTGAGCCGGATCAGAATCAGCCGCGATGCAAACGGCACCCTCTACCCCTCCCTGGTTTTTCACAATCGGAGCCGCCTGGAATGAAACCCTTTTTCATCGCCCTGCAGTTTCTGACCCGTCTGCCGAGCCTGAATTACAGCGGGCTTTCTGAACAGGAGATTGGCCGCTCACTGCTCCACTACCCGCTGGTGGGACTGGTCATCGGCATTCTGTTGTTGATCACCACATGGATGACGGCCGGTATCGACCCCATGATGAGTGCTGCCCTGCTGTTGGCTCTCTGGACCCTGGTCACCGGCATCCTGCACCTGGATGGACTCGCCGACAGCGCCGACGCCTGGATCGGTGGCGCGGGAGACCGGGAGCGCACCCTGTCGATCATGAAGGATCCCTACTGCGGCCCCGCTGCGGTGGTGACCCTGGTGTTGGTGTTGCTGATCAAATTCGCCGCCCTGGCTGTCATCATCCAGCAGTCGGACTGGAGCTATCTCTTACTGATCCCGGTTCTCGCCCGGGCACAACTGCTTCTACTCTTCCTCACCACACCCTATGTCCGAAAAAACGGACTGGGCGCTGCGCTGGCGGAGCATCAACCGGAAAAAGCAAGTTTCGTGGTATATGGGCTGACCACACTGCTGATATTGATCGGCTGGGGCTGGGATGGGATGACACTGTTATTTACCGCCATTGCCACCCTGCTTCTGCTGCAGAAGATGATGCTCTCCCGTATCGACGGAACCACCGGTGACACCGCCGGTGCACTGGTGGAGATTTGCGAAGCAGCTTTGCTTGTTGCAGCGGCAGCAATAGGGTAGGTGGATCTGATCAAGCAAGCAGATATGGACTGGACTGACACACTCAGATAACCTTAAATTTCCTGCGGCGTTTCGGTAAGCGCCGGGCACAGAAGCAGTCTTCGGGAGTGCATGAACATGAGCAAACTAACCAGAAGCTTTCGCATAGGCGAAAAAATTGGTTTCGGCTTTGGGCTTGTCGGTCTGATTTTTCTCATTGTGATCTGGCAGTATCACGATACCCTGCGGCAGTCGCTGGGTGACTATCAACAACTCCAGAATATCTTTGTTGCAAAGAAAATCGATATGTTGTCAATCGAAAGCAGCATGAGGGGAGCGCGCCAGGCAGAAAAGGAATTCCTGCTCTACCGGGACGAGGCATTTGCCGGGGAAGTGGATCGCCAGTTGCAACAGGCCCTGCTCGCCGCCGCCGATCTGGGCAGGGTCGACCCGGAGTCGATTCATATTGCGGACCGGATTACCGAACTGCTCAATATCTATCAGCAGAAATTTCAGGCAACGGTGCTGGATTGGCGCAAGATGGGGCTGGATCACAATTCTGGCCTTCAGGGTACGTTTCGAAATGCGGCCCATGAGTTGGAGACGATGGCCGGGCACTTCAAGGTGGACCGCCTCTATCTGCAATTGCTCCAGATCCGCCGGAGCGAGAAAGACCTGGGGCTAAGGCGGGAAGAGCAATACCTGGCGCAGGTGCTCGATCTCATCCAGGAGTTCGAGAGAAAAACAGCGGAGGCGCAATTCGAGGAGGGGGTAAAAACCCGGCTGTTTCACGAGATAGGGACCTATCGAGAGACCTTCAAAGCCTATGCACGCACTGTGCTCTCCGACGAGGACATTCATGGCGGCAAGGGACCTTTCCGTCAGGCGGCCCATAGAATAGAGGCGATACTGAACAGCCACCATGTTCCCGAGCTGGCAAATAACATCCTTCAGTTGAGACGGCGTGAAAAGGACTACCTGCTCAGGCATGACAAAAAGTACGTCGATATGGCTCTGCAGGAGCTGGATCGCATCCACACGCGGGTTGAACCGTCTGCCATAAGCACCGAACAGAAGACCCACTTTCTCACTCTTTTGAAAAACTACCGCCGGGACTTCACAGCGTTGGTCGAACAGAACGGCCACATTGACCGCATGACCGGGGAGATGCAGAGAGCGGTCTCTGAAATCACGTTACTGGTCAAGGAGAATGTCGCGACCGCCAATCAAGTCATGACGCGCATGGAAAAAGAGATCAACCTCTCATCGGATCAAAAGGAGCGCTTCTTGCTCTGGTCGGTTGCCGTGGCGACACTGTTGGGTATTATTTTTGCCATTTCCATCACCCTGCGTATCGTTCGCCCGCTACGGTCGATGGCCGGTATGCTGGACCAACTTGCATATGAAGAGACCACTGAGCGTCTGCCCTTCTATCCAGGCGCAAGAGATGAAGTCAACGCAATGGCCGGCTCGGTCAATACCATGGCCGACAACAAATCACGTTTCATTGCCTGGTGGAAAAGTTCAATGCGCGAGGCTGACGCCTGCGAGAATCTGGAAACCGTTCTGAAACAAACGCCAGACAAGCCGGAAAGGGATGAAGCTGAGCGGGAGTTCAGAAATGCATTGGCGGCTCGTCACGAACTGCTGTTCCAGCAATATCACAAACTGCACGTCTTGAACGGGGCGGTTATCAAACAGGCGGAGGCGCTGCAAAAGGAGGGACATTCAGGAGGGATTCAGATCAGCATCAACACCATCCGATACTCATCCCACTCCATGCAGAATATTCTTGAAATGGTTGCCTTCCAGGAGAATCAAAAACGGCCCGCGGTGTGATTTCCGGTAAAAGCGATAGCTTCCCAAGTTGTTCGAGGAATAAGAACAAACCGGTCATAGGAGATGTTCCTCTCCTATGGAAAAATCTTGCTTTCGAATCTATCAAATGAGCCAGTTCGTTACCGAAATAATGAAGAATAATGAGCGCAAATACCTATAAAGGCGGTTGTCTTTGCGGCAAAGTCCGTTTTGAAATAATAGGCAAAATAGAGAACATCATCTATTGCCATTGTTCGCAGTGTCGAAAAGCACAAGGCAGTGCATTTGCAACAAATGGGAATGTAGATGTAGAAAAATTTATTTTTATATCGGGTAAAAATGAGCTAACGGGTTATCAATCGTCTCCAGGGCAAACAAAATATTTCTGCAAACACTGTGGTTCCCCAATCATCAGCAATAATGAATCCGTTCCGAACAAAGTACGGGTTCGTCTTGGAACCATCGAATCAGATATACGCGAAAGGCCAATCGCGCATATTTTCGTCACATCAAAAGCGAACTGGGAAACGTTGCCCGATGATCTACCTCATTACGACTCCTATGAGCCAGGTAGATAGATGCGCACCTAATCCGTCCTGGGCCTATTCGGGCCTTCTCCAACACCCATTTTTCACAGTTGAATTGCCGAACGGACGTAGGCACGATCAGGCGTAGCGGATCGGGCGTTTTTGGTTTGATATAACAATGAGGCTGCCGGTTACGCTGCGCTTGAACCGGCCTACGCTTTCAATCGGCTTGCAGAAAAAACCGGCAAAACGTGAGTCAGTGGAAGTTTTTACTCTGGCCCTAATCTCGTAATTTCTAAGGAAGTCCTAATTCATTGGGTCATTGTCATCTCGACCGTAGGGTGAGATCTCAAACTACAGGGTGCTTAACAGGTTTCGAGGTATGAGATTTCTCACTACGTTCGAGTAGTGCTACACGGATGTAGCGTTTACGAACCTAAGGATTCTAATGACAATTAATCAGATGCTCCTTAAACAATAATTGGTTCTATACTGCGGAAAAGTATCGGATATATTACTTCCAACAATTTTAAATAAAGCAGAAACAAGCAATGGCATCCAATATTGCAAACCGCCATGTACGGATTTTCGTCTCCTCGACCTTCCAAGATCTCGAGAAGGAACGTGAATTGCTGACACGTGAGACATTTCCTGCGATCAGAGAGAAGATGGCAGAACGACAGGTCACGCTAAGTGAAGTCGATCTTCGATGGGGAATTACAGCGGAAGATGCTGAGCAGGGCAGAGTATTACAACTTTGCTTGGAGGAGATAGATCGCTGTCGTCCATACTTCGTCGGTATCGTGGGCAACCGTTACGGTTCAAGAATAGAGCCTGATACAGGAACAGTAGCAAAATATGATTGGTTACGGAATGCTGCAGGCAGCAGTATAACCGAACTCGAGTTTCTTTATGGAGCGTTGAACTCACCGGATACAGCTCAAAGAAGCATATTTTACGTTCGTATCGATGCGGAAGGAGCTCATTCTTCTATGGAACTAAGGGCGCTCGTGAAAAAAATCGAGGATGCGGGGCTACCTCTTCGTCGCGGGTGGCGTGAACCTCGTGAACTGGCGAACCTGCTGGCTGAAGATTTTCTCGCACTTCTCCAAAAAGAGTTTCCAGACGAAACTCTCGATCAGTACGAACTGGTTGCTTCCCAGCATACTTATTATGCGAAAAATGCAGCAGCAACCTATGCGGCGAACGAAGACAATCTTCGCCGTCTGCACAGTTTTGTTGAGTCGGATGAGCCTCCGCTAGCAATAACAGGTGAGGCCGGATGCGGTAAAACTGCACTTCTCGCTGTATTTTCAGGATTTCTAGCAAAAGAGTCCACTTTCGTGCATTTCGTGGGCCCGCTCACTAACAGCACCGATCCAATCTTACTGATGAGACGATTGCTAAACTGGCTCACACGCGTGATAGGAGTCGAGACGAATGTGGATGTCGGGGCTAATGACCTCAAGAATGTAATTGACACCGCATTAATAAATATTCCGAAAGGAAAAAAGATTACTGTGATAATCGACAGTGTGGATTTACTCAATGATGTTCATGAAGCGCGACGATTTGTATGGTTGCCGAGACATCCGCCGCCAAATGTTCGATTGATTATCTCCAGTCAAAATCAAGATGTGATTGACGCTACTGCGCGACGTGGATGGGAGGTACATTTACTTGCCCCGCTTGATGTTAAACAACGCGAACAGATCGCGCAACGCTATCTGAAACCTCATGGAAAAGCTCTGAGCCGAAGCCAACTAGAAGTTGTCAGCAATAGCCATCAGGCGGGCAACCTCCTGTTTCTTCAGACAGCTCTGACAGAACTGCGTCTTTTCGGTGCTTTTGAGCTGCTAGACGCACAATTGGATAGGTTACTAAGCTTTCGTGATACCGAGGAACTTCTGGGGAAAATTATTGATCGCCTAGATAAAGAAGACCAGTCCGGGAGCGTACGATGTCTTCTGGAAATGCTATGGGTCTCCCATTCAGGAATGACCGAAAACGAAATCATGAGTATAGCCGAATCAGAGGGTCGGCATGCTCAATTGGTTTGGGTGGCCACGCGTCGTTCGCTTGAGGCGCATCTCGTTGAGCAAGCGGATCGAATTCGAATATCCAGCCATTCATTGAAAAACGCAGTGGCAAAGAAATATTTTTCTGATGCTGATGCAGCGATAAAAACGCGCCATCTTCTGGTTTCTTATTATGGGGGCTTGCCGTGTGTACGACGTATTCAGGAGCTTCCTGCCCAGCTAATCGCGTTGAAGCAGTATGAGGAACTCTACGCTCTGCTAGTCGATATTGGAAATTTCCAGGCATTTCCAGTTGAAGAAAACTCAAGACCACAGTTGCAATTCTTGTGGCAATTCTTGCCCTCATTTGATCCCGTAGCTGGATATATTGAATCGTTCGAAAAATTCCTGGGTGAAAAATCACCCACACTGGATGAACAGATCTCTATACTCAATGAACTCGGTCTATTTTTTGGGGAACTCTCTCGGCACGACGGAGCAGCGAGTGTCTATAAGCGCGCACTTTCCCTTGCGACAATTGTGCATGGCGAAAACGGTCCAGAGACTGCAGTGCATATCAATAATGTTGGCCACGCGTTACTGCAGAACGGTGATCGGGAGGCGGCCAATACACATTTTCAAATGGCAATAGATTTGTGCCAAGCTTCAGCAAAGCCCAACTATACCCTTATTGCATCGTTTATTGACAACCTCGCGCAGACTTTGACCTCGCCAAAGGACGCAACTGAGGTTTTTCAACGCGCATACTCACTGCGAAAAAGTGTCCTTGGTCCGCATTCGCCGGCCACTTTACGGAGTTTACACAACCTTGCTCAGTCCACTTACAAGTCAGGCGATATCGATGCGGCTGAACATATGGCGCGTAAAGTAATTGATCTTCGTGAAGACGTATTAGGCTGGGACAATTTATATGTGGCGATCAGCCGTGGTCTGCTGGCAGCAATACTCATCGAGCGTCAGAACTTCGAAGAAATGGAGAGCCAACTCATGGGAGCTATCCAAGTATATGAAAAACAAAGAGGTTACGATCACCCTTCCACATTGAACCTGAGAAACCTGTTCGCGGTTGCGTTGTTGAGGCAAAACCGGGGCCGTGAAGCAGAACCCTTGCTTAGGGAACTGATTGAGCACTTCCGGGAGAATGGCGATCTGGAATCACCGTTTGCGATCACAGTGCTTCACAACCTTGGTGTTGCCCGCAAACAACAAGGCTATCCAAATGAAGCGTTGTCCATAGTTGAGGAGGCTATTTCCCTGGAAAGAGTGCATGCTGATATCGACACACCGCAGGAGCTTACTTTTCAAAACACTCTGGCCGGAATATTGGTTGACTTAGGGCAGCGTGACGCTGCTGAGTGTAAGTACCGGGAAGTACTAGAAAAGAGGCAAGAACTGATTGGTGAAGAGCACCTTGATACTTCGCGAACCCTGCACGAACTGGGAAAATTATTGCTGTATATCGATCCGGTGGAAGCCGTTAAATGTCTAGAGCGTGCGGTTCGCATACGTTCCAAAAAACTCGGTATGGAACATAATTTAACAAAAGAGAGTGAGGAGGTACTTTCTAAAGCACAACGGATATCCTGAAATATTTTGAAGTGGCTAATTCTACTTTGTCAGCTTGGACCTAAAAGCAACTAACTGAATAAAAATGAATCCGTTCCGAACAAAGTGCGGGGTCGTTTTGGAGCCGTCGAATCAGGTATATGTGAAAGGCCAATCGCGCATATTTTCGTCTCATCAAAAGCGAATTGGGAAACGTTGCCCGATGATTTACCTCATTACGAGTCTTTTGAGCCAAGTCGATAAATGCATTTGTTACGACGGTCAATAGATTGTGGAGTGGGCTCTACAGGCGTATGGCAACTGCATCAAGGCCCTAAACTCCCGCCGAGTTGGATGCCGGCATCCAGGGCTGGGTCAACCATGTACGTTACGCCGATAGCTGGGGATTGCGCCGTAGCGTATTCAACCGCCTTGCCGCAAGGGGACGGTAAGTGAAAATGTAGGTGCGGTGCCACCGCCGCTATCGCGGCGGATCAGAGAACAGAAAATCAGCGATTCAGTGTTCAGCATCGCAGTGGTCAGTCTTTCATGATGGGGGACGAACAACTCAACCGAAAACCCAGAGCGTCGTAACGGTCGTCCGGCCCGACGAAGCCGTTGCGAAACGACGCGCGGGCGAAGTCTCGATCGTAGATCCAGGACCCGCCGCGCAACACGCGTCTTTCCGTGCCGCTGGTTTGTGTATTGACTGGATCGCCATACTCGTTCATACACCATTCCCAGACGTTTCCTGCAAGATCCGATACCTCTTGTACTGAGTCACCCTGGGGATAGATCCCTACTGCCGTGGTTCGTCCGAGGTTGTGAGAGCCAGCGTCACCCCGTGTTTCATTAATATTGGCCTGCCCGCTTTCGTACTTCTCCCCCCAAGGATAGTCCTGTCCTGGGTTGCCGCTCGATGCCGCCTGCTGCCACTGCCACTCTGTCGGCAGACTCACCCGGAAGCCCAATCGGTCGGATAGACAGGCACAGAAAGCCATCGCCTCGTACCAATTAACTCTTTCTCGCGGGTGATTGGGTTCACTCCGGCGAGGTGTTTTCAGGGAGTCTGGTCCACCATCCAACCCTTCCCACCACTTGGGGTTGGCATAACCTTCATCACCCTCGATAAAGGCCTGGAATTTAGCATTGGTGACGGGATAGCGAGCCAGGTAAAAGCGTTCGACCGGGAAAGTACCTGCATCGTCCTCCAGGCTGACTTCATCAGCGGCGGGGATCTCACGCCACTCAATATCGGGTAATCCATTTTCATCCAGCCCGACCCCGGGGCGTGGATCTCCGATGCCACCCAGCACCCTCCCCGCCTCGGCCCGTTCCTCGATTGTTAAAGCGGTGGAATCTTCGATAAGTTCGACAATGAGCCTGCGTATCTTTTTACGCTGACGGGGAAAGCCGGTGTCGTCCAGGCCAGTCAGCCCCAGTTCCATCAGGCTCAGGCCCGCCAACACCGAGACCTGGTGGCGGATGGTTTCGACCGCCTCTTCAGCAGTCTCCAGCATATCCTCGATGTAGCCGATGGCGGGGCGGGGTTTCTTGCGCTGCTCCAGGACCGCCAGCAGGAAGGTCTCCCGCCACCAGACCGGATCGGTGCATACCTCGCGGCTCAGGGCATCATCGGTGCGAGAACTGAGCCAGCTCATGGCCAGGTACTCCTGAAACGAGCGATGGGGAAAGGCGTAGTGGTCCTGGCCACTGCTGATAAGGATACCGCTATGCTGCTCCAGGTAGGCAAGCAGATCATCCCGGCCCAATGTCGCCAGCAGGGGTTCAAAGACGTCCAGCAACAGACTACGACTGATATTGGCGACACCATTGCTGTCGTGCTGTTCACGCTGGGTCTTGTGCGCCGACCACGCAAGTTTCTGCAGACATTCACGCAATATAGGTTCCGGCAGGCTAAGAGGCTGACCATCGCAGTTGCGAAAACAGCGGTTGGCCCGCCACTGGTAGAGCAGCAGGTTGACGCTGTCGCGGTAGAGTTCAGCACGGTCCTCCGGCAGACTGCCGCCACTGACGTGCAGGGTGGCGATGAGGGTCAGCAGCAGGGGACGGCGGGCCAGTTCCCGCAGGTGTTCACGGTCTTCGACCCGTTGCACCATATCAGGCACGCGAAGCTTCAAATCCTGTTCGCGCAGGCCGAATCTCTCTCTCGCCGCCCGATACCAGCCGTGGATGAACTGGCTTCGCTGTCCTTCATCAAATGGGGTGAGGAAGAGCGGGGTGATAACCGGACAGGCGCCAGCCGGGATCGGTGTATGCGTAGGGACGGGCGGTCAACATGAAGCGGGGCGACGCCGGCAGCTCTTCCACCAGCGCACGAATCGCCTGCAACAGGTGAGTACGGCGCTCACCGGCGGCAGGTACCTCGTCGAGTCCGTCGAGCAGGATCATTCCCCCTGGGGTTAGCGGTGTCCCGATTGTAGGCCTAGAAAAAATCACGCACCGTCTGGCGCTCTTCGGCCATATCGCCGGGTGAGGCGAGGAACACATGTTAGATCTTGCGATCAGCGGGTTTCGGCGACGACATGGTTCATCCCTGGTTACGACGGTGGAATATAACCTACGGATCTTTTGTTGGAAATTCAATTCCGTACATCTCAGGATCATCAGCATCTCGACCACGGGAAGGGGTCTCCTGCTTGCATCCCGTTGGCAGCAATGTAGCACGAGATCTCTCCCTGCGGTCGAGATGACAAATGATCAGGGATATCGCAGGTAATGCGGAATCAGACAACCCCATCAAGGCCCAGCCGCTGCGCCGACCAAACCCAGCACACTCTCGCCGGAGAGTCCATCGAGCGCGGTTCGAGTACCTCGGGCGTAGTTTGGATGAGCATCAATGGCATTTTCAAGATTGGTGGTGATAGCCGCCTCGCTCATCGCCAGCGCGGCCACGACATTCGCTTCTGATACGGAGGGATCCTGAACGATAATTCGGGTGCATATGTCCCGATAATGCGCAGTATTACCTTTTGCCGCCAAGACCATTGCCCATTGCAGCAGAGGGCTGGTGGCTGATCGTCTGTAACCGCGAATGGCCGCAGGTTGATCTGCAGCCGGGAGCGCCAGAATCTGGTCCATTGTATATTGCATTTGGCTGGTATAGGCTCGCGCCTCAAGTTCAAGCACACGGCGCTGTGTGATACCTGCACTCGCGGCGTCATCGGCGGCGTGGGTCAATTCATGGATGACCAGTGCTCGCGAATCAATCGCCGCAACGTTCAGACTGGTCGGCAGATAGAGCGTATCCCCTTTTTCCTGGTCTCTCCTGCCTATCGGTGAGTAGAAGGCTCCGGCGCCATTACCTGCTGTCAAGCTACGGAAGGCACGGGGGATCAGTGCATCGATCTTTATCTGACCACTCCTTATCTGCCCTGCGGTAGAGTGGCCTGCTGTCCGGGCGATGACATAGACGATCCCGGCCATCACTTTATCCCCCGAGCTACTGTCAGATGCCGCATTCAACATCGCACCCAATACTTCAAGGGAGGGAATGCTGTGTGTTTCCATATAGGCAATCATCGCAGTCGCCTGTCTCTGGAACTGTGGACCGGCATGCCGAAGAATTTCCGTGGTTGCCGCCGCATCAGCTTCAGCCAATAAGACCATTCCACGTTCAAGATCAACACCTAATGTCGTGATGGCTGTCCACAACTGCAGAATGAGCGCATCCGGTATCTGCTCCCGTCCGATATTTCGCACACGTTCACGGTTGGCCGCAGTGATGGTGTTGATCGCAATACTCAGCGCACCCGTTCCGTGCGCCTGAAGCAATGGGACATTGACCGGATTGAGCATCGCCGCCATCAAGAGCCGTTCAGCGTGGTTTACCGAACCTCTGACCTGCAGCGCATAGATACGCAGTGCATTGAGTTCGTTATCCGTCAGGGCGCCATCACCGACAAAACGTTTTATGCGTCTGAAGAAGCCCGCCGTGATACCACCACCGACCCGAAACAGATAGTTACCGGTAGGCACGTTTGCCGCATCGAGCTCAATCTCCCGTTGGACCATGGAAAACCGTTGCAGGCCTCCAGCGCCACGATTCTGCTGCACCACATGGGTCAGCTCATGGGCCAGCAGGTGTTTTCCGCTTTTCGTCCCGGGATTGTATTTTCCTGAGTTGAAATAGATGTCTTTCCCGTGGGTAAACGCCTGGGCACCGACAGCCCGGTTCAGGCTGGCGGATTCACTGTCTGTGTGTAGCCGAACATCACTGAAATCGAAACCCATCGACTGCGACATCTCCGTGTGGGTACGTTTTGGCAGTCTACTGCCGTTTCCCCTGGAGGATTGCAATCTGGCCGCCATACCCGCGGGCGCGGAAGGTGCGACTGCCCGGTGACTCGCCCGCCGTTGAATGGTGAAGAAATCCTGCTGTTGCGGTGATGAAGCGTGTTCAGAACGCTGAACAACTGCGGTGGCGACGTTATCGGCTTCCTTCTCATACTGATCGCCGGGCTGTCCAATCGTCAGCTTTGCCTGAAAGAAAGCGCCCGGCTGAGACCTTTTTCCCGATACCTTGCCGGCATGGGCGAAAAAAGGTTGCTCCTGCCTGTCAACCGTTTGGATTCCACGCCGCCTGCGTGGCCGGTATGCTCTAATGTCCCTGTTCATGATGTCGGTGTTTTTCAGATCCTTCCTTAAAAGGTAGACCACTCTTCAATGATCTGCCCGTAGAAGCACCGCTCCGGCACGATCCGGCATAGTGGTGAAATACAGGCGCCTTTTCGCCGCGGGGCGCGGCTCCTACAAAGTGTAGTCGGCCTGTCGTCACGCATTCTCAAGCAGCTTGGTGACCTGTTCCTCAAGCTCTCCCGGGCTTTTATGCAGCCGTTTGGAATAGAGCCAGTTCACATGGGTACCGACATTGAGCAAACCGGTTTGCGCGTTGGCACGGTCACGAGCGCGCACTGGTAGATTTTGATTCAAGGATTCGTGCCACTGTATAAGCCTTCCGCGCTTGCGTGTCTTTTCACCATCCAGCACACAAAACAGCTGCCGCTCCGTAACAGCAAGCCAAGTACGCTGTTTCACGGTGCGGAACAGCAGCAGTCCATCGACGACGTATTCTTCAGTCTCGCAGAATCCAGAATCGTCTATCAGTTTGCGCACACCGTTCCAGGTATAGAATTCGTTGCCAGAGGCGTTCTTCTCCTTAAACGGCTCTGTATAGATGGGTTGTGTGGAAATGGAGGCAGCAATGATCTCCTCGACAATATCTGCCTCTTCATCCACCAGCGCCTGACCGCTCCGTTCGCTCTCCAGTTGCTCATCGATACGCAGGGAAAATTCGACAAGTTTTTTCTCCCATTCATGCTTTGGCAGTTCCGACATAGCCTGCCCCGCATCAAATATCTGAATCTCCTGCAGCCAGGCGGTTTCTTGCCACAGGCAGGGACGGATGATAAGTGGAAAGATGGCAAGTTCGCCGCTGTTGGAGCGGTCGATCAGCAGTGGCAACTCCTGTTCGAGGATAAACTCAGAGGCTAAAAAGTCGGTCGAAACCAACAATACTGCCACCCTCGCCTGCCGGATGGCATCTTCTATCTCCGGCTTCCAATTGCTGCCGAGATCGATCTGTTTGTCCGACCAGGCGCGATAGTGAAATCTGGCATTCTGATACAGGTTCCCACTCTTCAGATCCAGCGCTTTCAAACGGGTAAACTTGAGAGAGTCCAGAAAGGCGATAAGCCGCTCATGCCAGTCATCATCGCGATGACTATAGGAGACGAATATATTTATTTCTTTACTCATTGGCCTTTACTTTTAACTCAGGTTTCCGAGTTCGTGGTGATAGCTAGCATGGAGTGTGGCTTCTCATAAGGTAACAGACGTAGGGTGCGCCGCGCGCACCATGATTGCTGTAACTGCTTATTCTGGTGCGCACGGCGCACCCTACCAAACTCTGCGGTTATTTCCTGATTGAGCAATGCAACAGCCCTCCGGTTCTTCCGTGAACCGGTCTTGCTGATAGTCGCTACCAAAGCATAACAGCCGTTTCACCCGCCGCATTGGCCCAGTAAAGACGAACGCGGAGAATATAGGTTGTGCCTTTCATCAGTCGATGCTCGATTCTGGCATTGTAGTCAGTACCGCTGTCATCATCGGCTTGAAGATAGATGGGATCATCGGTTCCACCATCCTCAAAAAGCACCATCAAAGTATCTGCCTCTCCAAAAGACTGCATGGTGTATTTGCGCGTTGTTTGCGGCTTGATAACCAGATTCACCTGTCCGCCCGCTTCGATCTGAATAACTTCAGACTGAAACGGCATCAGATTTATGTAGTCTTTTTTTCTCAGCAACGGATAGAAATGCTGTACCCAGCTTTTGTCTTTGGGTGAGAGGCCGGCAGCAGGATGAATGCCGGTGGAATCATAGGGGGACGGACCTTCAATCAGAGCAGCCCGAAATTCGTAATGCATGACAGAATTGCTGTCCCAGCCCGAACCTTCCACGTCACTTTCAGAAACTGCGTCCAAAATATTGCTGTCGATTTTTCTGCGGCTCCAGTTATTCGGCGGGCCGCTGAAATAATCGTAGACCCCCTGCCGGTTCCATTGAATGCCGGCAAACGGATTCTGATGTTCATGTTTGGCACCGAGGGAATGACCAATCTCATGCAGCGCCGTATCCTTTCCATGGGATGTTGTCAGCGACCAGCCAAAGTTCATCGTTCGCTTACGCTTTGAGATATTACCCATCGGATAGGTGCCGATATATGACCAGGAGCCTTCATCCTGATTAAAGCCGATCCTTATTTCGGCTTCATCGAGATTTTTCACTTCAACGAATTCAAGGCCGATACCCAGATCCTTCCACTCTTTGAATGCTTTTCTCACCGCACGTTTATCCGCTGCGTTCCCTGTCCATTTTGTTGGCGAGTCATGTTTCGTATGTTCAAAAAAACAGTAATGGATAACCGTACCGTTTACCCAGATGTTATCCATATCCAGGATAAATGCAGCCCGTCCCGGATCGACATCCTGTGGCACTTGGCGCACAGCCATTTCCGGCATATCGCAGAATTTACGACCCGCTTTTTCAGCTTTGGAAACACTCACCTTCTTTGTCCTTCTTACGCGTGTTTTTTTCTTGATCACCTTCCCATCCTCCTGTCCTTATCCGGCATTGGTCTATCAGAAGATATAGCACAAGGAGAATAATGTTCCCAGGAACACCCGTGTTTATCACCATGGACACGCTCTTATATCTGATCAATGCGGAAGCACCTGACGCGGTGGGTCTCTGAAATCGTGGTTTCAGCAGGGTATCCGGCACTACAGGCTGCAACGGCCTCTGGACAACGGGGATGAAAATGGCAGCCATTCGGCGGATTGGCGGGAGAAGGCATATCTCCCTCCAGACGGATCACCGAGCGTTGAAAATCGGGGTCGGGCACAGGCACGGCTGAAAGCAGTGCTTTGGTATAGGGATGCGCCGGCGACCCCAGCACCTTCTCGACACTGCCCTGCTCCACAATACGGCCCAGATACATCACTGCCACCTCATCGGCCAGATAGGAAACCACCGAGATGTTGTGCGTGATGAAGAGGTAGGATAACTCCAGTTCTCGCTGCAGCGATTTCAACAGGTTGAGGATCTGCGCCTGCACCGACACATCCAGCGCGCTGGTGGGTTCGTCGCAGACGATCAATTGCGGCTCCACCGCCAGAGCACGGGCGACACAGATGCGCTGACGCTGACCGCCGGAGAACTCATGGGGATAACGTGTAGCTGCATCGGCATGCAGTCCCACTTGTTCCAATAGCTGATTGACCCGCACCTTGCGATCTCTTTTTTTACCGATCTTCTGCGCACGCATCCCCTCGGCAATGATCTCCCCTACCAGCATGCGCGGATTCATGGAGGACATGGGATCCTGAAAGATAATCTGCATATCCGCGCGACGTTGGCGCAGCGCCTCTCCCTTCAACTGCGTCAGTTCGTCTTCGCCAAATTTCACCTGCCCTTCGGTGGGACGGATCAGTTGCAATATACCCTTGCCAACCGTGGTCTTGCCGCAACCCGACTCACCCACCAGGGCCAGGGTTCGTCCCTTGGCAATCGACAGCCCGAGACCATCCACGGCCCGCACCTGGCCCACCACACGCCGAAACACGCCTTTATGGATGGGAAAGTGAACCTTGAGATCCGTTACATCCAGCAGGGATTCATCACCCACCCGGGACAAACTATGGGTTTCCGCCTCGACGGAGGTATCACTCAGCGTGGGCGTGATCGGGTCGTCGGCATAGATAAGGCAGCGTACGCCCTGCCGTTCGGTTAGGTCGACCCAGTCGGGTATCTCGTTGCCACAACGGGATACCGCCTGTTCACAGCGATCCACAAAGCGGCAACCCGAAAACTGCTGGTTCAGCGGCGGCACCGTCCCTCTGATGACCGCCAGTTTTTCGTCCCGCTTGTGACTGTCCGGCAGAGATTCAAAAAGCTTGCGGCTGTAGGGGTGTTTCGGGCCTTCAAAGAAGGCTCCAACATCCGCAGTCTCAACGATCTGCCCCGCATACATCACCGCCAGTCGGTCAGCAGTCTCCGCCACCACACCCAAGTCGTGAGTGATGAGCAGGATCGCCATGCCGGTCTCCTGCTGCAACTGTTTCAGCAGGTTCAATACCTGGGCCTGGATAGTCACATCCAGCGCTGTGGTGGGTTCATCGGCGATCAACAGTTCTGGCCGCCCTGCCAGTGCCATGGCGATCATTACCCGCTGTTTCATGCCGCCGGAGAGCTGATGGGGATACTCTCTGGCACGGCGACGGGGATCGGGAATACCGACAGAATCAAGCAGTTCCACCACCCGCTCCGTCACAGCCGCGCCACTCAGTTTGTCATGCAGGCGCACCGCCTCGGCAATCTGATCACCGATGCGCAGCACCGGGTTGAGGGAGGTCATGGGTTCCTGAAAGATCATGCCCATGCGACCGCCCCGCACTTGGCGCATCTCCTGTTCGGAAAGGGTCAACAGATCCAGACCGTCAAGTTTGACATGCCCATCGCTGATGCGTCCGGAAGGCGGCAACAGGCGCATCATGGTGAGGGCGGTCATCGATTTGCCGCAACCCGATTCACCCAGCAGCGCCAGCGTCTCGCCCTGGCGAATGGTCAGATTGAGACCATCCACCACCCGCACCGGGTTCTGCTTGTTACCGAGCCGGGTGTGCAGGTTTTCAATTGCTAACAGATGATTTTTCATGGGCAATATCACTACCGGCTAGTGCGCAGTCTGGGATCAAAGGCATCCCGCACCACATCCGAAAAGAGGTTGGCGGAGAGCACCAGGGTAAACATGAAAATCAATGCTGCAGCCAGCGACCACCAGACAATCGGCTCGCGGGCCATTTCGAGCCGGGCGCTGTTGATCATATTGCCCCAACTGTTCATGGTCGGATCGACCCCTATATTGACGTAAGAGAGCACCGCCTCCGCCAGCACCAGGCCGCTGAAGTCGAGCACCAGGGTGATCAATACGATATGCAGCACGTTGGGCAGGATATGACGGCCGATGATGGTGAAGTGACCGACACCGAAGGCCTGGGAGGCCTGCACATACTCAAGCTCCCGCAATTTGAAAGTCTCGCCCCGCAACATACGGCAGAGACCTGTCCAACTGGTCACTCCCAGGATCATGCAGAGAAAGAGCAGCCGCAGGTCGGCCCGCTGGGTCAGACTGGCAAACTCCGCTTCGTGATTGCTCATGTAGATCTGCATCATGAGGATGGCGGCGGCGATCAGCAACACCCCTGGAATGGAGTTGAGGGTGGTGTAGCTGTATTGGATCAGATCGTCCACCCAACCCCGGAAATAACCTGCCATGATGCCGAGCAGGATCGCAGCAGGCAGCATCACCATGGTCGTCAGGGTACCGATCAACAGTCCGGTGCGGATACTTTTCAACGCCTGATAAAAGACATCCTCCCCCACTTTGTCGGTGCCGAAGAGGTGGTACTGAACCGCCAGTTCGCCCAGGATAAAACCGAGCACCAGCAGCACGCCCAATGTAATGAGCACTGTACGCCAGGGGATTGGCGTCTCATAGCGAATCACCCGTGACTGCATCTGCCCGAAGGTCAAATTTTCCCGCCTCGCCATCAGCGCCACAAACAGGACGGAGAGACCCAGCCAGCAGACTATGCCCTCCAGCGTTCCGTGTATGACATTAAGATAAATATCGGAAGCCCAGTCGAGTTCAGGGTCTGCCAGATGGGCACCGCCGAACTTCAGCCGGGGATAGTCACGTTGGCTTTTTCCACCAGCCAGTTCGATGGTCTCCTTGGCGTAGAGGTGTGTTGCAAGCGGTGCCGAATAGGTCTTCTCGGTGCGGGTGCGCAAGGGTGTGACCATAAGATCGAAGAGGCTCAGCACCTCGGCGGTCTCCCCCTCTGTGCCATCCATATCGGGATGGTAGTGAATGGAGTCGAGCAGGCCGATCAGGATATAACAGGAGAGCACCACCAGCGCCCCCATACCCACACGGCTGCGCGCCACATGCCGCCAGGGGGCACGCAGATGTTCCCGCCGACTGGCGAACAGGGCAAAGCTGACTGCCAGTAAAACCAGCAGGAAGACCAAGGCGTCGGTCCAGAGAATCACCAGATCAGGCATGGATTACTCTATCGATTTGGTTTCTTTCAACAACGCGTTTCATAGAACTCTGTCATTTCGACCGCAAGGAGAAATCTCCATCCCATTCTGCCGCAATATCTTCAAAGCAAGGATTAGTCTCTGCAACCAATGCATTTTTCTTCTCTCGCCTCCACTTTTTTATCTGTTTTTCTCTTGTAATAGCTGCAACCACATCATCGGTTTCTTCGAAATAGACCAACTTATCAATGTTGTATCTTTGGGTAAAACCCTTAACCAGTTTCCGTTTGTGTTCATATATTCTGCGTTGCAGGTCGTTTGTAACCCCAACATACATAACTTTCCCATTATTGTTGGTCAGGAGGTAAACGTAGTAGCTTTGCGTCCTTGCCATGAGATTTCTCCCTCTGGTCGAAATGACAAATTCTCTTCCATGACTGAATCACTGCAATCGCACCCTTGGATCGACGATGGTATAGGAGATATCGGTCAGTATCAGTCCGATGATGTAGAGCACGGAGCCAAGAAAGACCATCGCCCGCACGATGGCGAAATCCTGCCGGTTGATGGCATCGATGGTGTAACTGCCCAGGCCCGGTACGCCAAAGAAGGATTCGGTGATCAGACTGCCCATGAATAGCAGCGGCAGCACAGCCACCACGCCGGTCAGGATCGGGATCAGCGCATTCTGAAAGACATGGCCGAACAGCACCCACTGCTCACTCAAACCCTTGGCCCGGGCAGTGCGCACATAGTCCTTGTTGATCTCCTCCAGAAAAAGGGTGCGATACCAGCGGGTGCCGGCACCGATACCACCAATGACCCCGATGATCACCGGCAGGAGCAGAAACTTGATCGCACTCAGCCCGGTGCTGTAACCCGAGATCGGCACCAGATGGAGCAGTTTCCCCACCAGATACTGCCCACCGATGATGTAGAAAAGCGCTGAGATCGACATCATCACCACGCAGATCACTACCCCCCAGAAATCGATATAGGTGGCGCGAAAGAAGGCGATCAGCAGGGCGAAGGTGATATTCAACGCCAATCCAACCAGTAGCACCGGCACCGCGATGGCAAGACTGGGCCACATGCGCTGGGAGATGTCGTATCCGATATCGCGGCCGCTGTCGGAAACGCCGAAATCAAACTGAAACAGCTTCACCGACTTCTGAAAGAAGATGGTCCGGGTGATCTGTCCAGCACCCGCCTCGGATTCATTGTAGAGCATCGGAAGATCGTAGCCCCGCTCTGCTTTCCACTCCTCGATAGCGGCGGGAGTGACGCGCTTCATGCCCAGATTCATGCGCGCCATATCATCAGGGGAGTTGACCACGAAGAAGAGTAGGAAGGTGATGATGTTCACCCCGATCAGGATCGGGATGGCATAGAGCATCCGCCGTACAATATAGGCCATCATCGTGCAGCACTCCTCTCCCGGCGTCGGAACAGCACAACGGCGGGAATAAGGGAGAGCAGTAATATTACCGCAGTGCCAATCACCGGCCAGAGCACCGGTTGATTCCATGCCAACTGAGACTCATGGCGCAAGTCAGGGTCGACCCGTTTGTATTTCAACGTGTTGTTCGCCATCAGATTGGGTTTTACGTTGTGATACCAGGCGTGGCTCAGGGAGAACGCCTTGGAGTGATAACCAAACAACCAGGGGGCATCCCGCCGCAGTATCTCCATCATTTGGTCGATGATTGCCATCCGTTCGGGGCCGTTATCCATATTCTTCATCCTGCTGAAGAGTCCATCAAACTCAGGATTGGCGTAGTTAGAGGCGTTCTCCCCTCCCCCGTCCGCCTTGGAATTGGGGCCGTAAAGGAGAAAGAAGAAGTTCTCCGGATCAGGGTAGTCGGCATTCCAGCCCCAACTATACATCTGCCCGGTGCCTTTGCGGATCTTCTCCTGAAAACGGTTGTAATCGGTCGCGCGGACCACCAGCTGTATACCCAACTTGGTAAACTGCTTGCGCCACCAGTTCATCCTTGCTTTGTCATCCGGACCGGTCGCCACGGCATCGTAGTAGAGCACCAGTGGTTTACCTGTGTCCGGATCCCGCCCATCGGTATAACCCGCCTGTTGCAACAACGTCTTCGCCTCATCGATGGAACGGCGTTTGGGTTTACCGTCAATCACCTCGTAGACGTAGGGGTTGACTCCCTCGGCTCCAGGCCGGTTGCCGTAGATGCCCGGCGGAATCATTCCCTGTGCCGGGATGCCCCGCCCATTGGCAAAGATGGAGATAAACTCTTCGTAGTCCGCCGCAATGGCGATGGCACGACGCAGCAGCCGCGCCCGTTCAGAATCCCCGCCGACCACCGAATCGCGCATATTGAAGCCAAAATAGCCGATGGAAGTCTGTACAGCAGTGGTCAGCTGAATCCCTTTCTGCCGCATCGACTCCGTCAGCCCCACCTCTCCCTGATCACCGAACTGCACCGCCTGATCAAAACTGTCCGACGAAATACCGGAGGTATCGTAGTAGCCCTGCAGAAATTTATTCCAGTAGGGAATGGTCTCCTTCTCCAGGCTATAGACCGCCTTGTCGACAAAGGGCAGCGGCAAACCGGCGTCCTGCAACAGTCCAGCCGCGATGTCCTCGGGTTCACCCACTTGGGGATAGGACTCACCATGAAAATTGGGATTGCGCGCCAGCACCATGCGCAGGTTGGGGTTATTCTCCGTCAACATAAACGCCCCGGTGCCTACCGGATACCAGTCCAGTTTGATATTGCGCTTGCGCAACCCTGGCTGGGCGTAGAAGCGGTCCGCCTCCCAAGGCATGGGGGCAAAGAACGGCATCGCCATCCAGTAGACGAACTGGGGATATTTACCTTTGAGACGGATGCGATAGCGGTAGTTGTCCACCACCTCCACACCTGGCAGATCATACTCCCGCAGATCGACATAAGGACGCTCTTGACCGGTCTTCTTCTGCAGCCGTTTATCCTCGGCGCTCAGGCGCTCGGAAAACGCCTTGAAACCGACGATGTACTCATTCATCACCCCGGCGATAGGGCAGTGAAAACGGGGAAAAGCGAGGCGTTTAATCTGGTAGACGTAGTCCGCCGCCGTCAGTTCGCGGCTGTTGTTCACCGGCAGATCGGCCAGAATATGCAGCGTTTCCAACTGATTTTCATTCAACTGATGGTAGAGAAATTCACCAGACTCATCCCGGGCAAACAGGGGATGGGGTTGAAAGCGAATACCCGGTCGAATAGTGATCAGGTAGTCACTGAAGGCGATCTCATCAACCGGAGCACCATCCGGCAGAGACTTGCCGTCGGCGTCCAGGTAGGTGACCTGGGGCATACCCTCACTGGTCAGAGGCACCAGCTCATAGGGCCGTTTCAGAAAATGGTACTGTAGCGGCGGCTCATAGATCTGGGCGATAAACTCATACTCATTGGAGCTGTAGGAGCGGGCTGGATCGAGATGCTTGGGGCGCTCGGAGAAGGAGCGGTAGAGCACCTGGCTGGACATCTCGCCGGCGGGGTGAGGCGAGTTCCAGGGGGAGTCATCGCACCCGGTCAACAGCATGCCGATCAGCAACAGACTGCAGACTCCTCTTAGTTTTATCAATCTGACGCGCATAAAATGGCAGGGCTCGCCCTTTTCGATTCGGGAAATTTCGGGTAACTTAGTTCGTTCTTAGTTAGCGTACATCCAGACAGCTGGAAATAAACGCAGAGTTCGCCGAGGCAATCGGCCACTGGCCGCATTATCCGCAATTCTGTTTGATGACACCACCAAGGAATTGTTCCATGGGTTTTTTGCAAGACAAACGTATTCTTATCGTTGGCGTCGCCAGCAACCGTTCAATCGCCTGGGGCGTTGCCGAAGCCATGCACCGCGAGGGCGCACAGCTCGCCTTCACCTACCAGGGTGACAAACTCAAGAGCCGGGTGCAGAAGATCGCCGACCAGTGCGGTTCGGATATCGTACTGCCGCTGGATGTCACCAGTGACGAGCAGATCGATGCAGTATTCGAGGAACTGGGCAAGAAATGGGACGGCCTCGACGGCATAGTCCACTCTGTGGGTTTCGCCCCCCGCGACCATCTGGAAGGCAGGTATCTGGACAATTTGACCCGTGAGGGTTTTGCCATGGCCCACGATATCAGCGCCTACAGTTTCGCCGCGCTGGCAAAGGCTGGCATGCCGATGATGCAGGGCCGTAACGCCTCGCTGATCACCATGAGCTATCTCGGCGCCGTGCGCACCGTTCCCTTCTACAATGTGATGGGGGTTGCCAAGGCGAGCCTGGAGGCCAATGTCCGCTACATGGCCGACTCAATGGGTCCCGACGGCATCCGCGTGAACGCAGTCTCCGCAGGTCCGATTCGTACCCTGGCGGCATCCGGCATCAAGAACTTCAAGAGCATGCTCGACGAAGCGGAGCAGAAGACCCCGCTGCGACGTAATGTGACTACCGCAGAGGTGGGCAATGCGGCTGCTTTCCTCTGTTCTGACCTCGCCTCTGGCATCACCGGGGACGTGCTCTACGTCGACTCCGGCTACCACATCCTGGGCGTGTGATTCGAAACGTAGGGTGCGCCATGCGCACCCTACCCCAGCAGGATCATCAGCTGCTTCGGTACTCCGCAATACCTGGATTACCCTTCACGCCGACCAGTTTCGGGGTGTTGAGCTTTTTGATCTTTACCGTTTTCTGATGACGCAGGTAGTCACCCACCACATCCCAGATGGGACGGCCCGGAGATTTTGAACCCACGGTCGCCCAACCGGAAACCACATACTTCTTGTCAGCATCAATTGCGGTACCGTCGTTCAGGGTCATATTGGTAATGCGCTTGCCGAAACCCTTGCCCGGCTCACAGACATAGTCCAGGCCACCGACCCGCACCATGTCACCCCCCTGCTGATAGTAGGGATCCTTGTTGAAGAGGTTGTCACTCACATCCTCCAGGATTGCCTTGATGTCGACACCGCTCATCTCCCGGCGATAGGTCTCGGGATAGGTGATACTGGTCTGATCCATGACGTTGTCCATGGTGATCGTCTGACCCGGCAGCACGGTGGTGCCCCAGCGGAAACCGGGAGAGAGGGATATCTGGGCGTCATTGACCTCGGTGAGAGCATCGCAGATGACCTGATCGAAGGTGCCGTTGAAGTTGCCACGGCGATAGAGGGTCTCTTCCGCCACCGCCAACCGCTCATCCAGCTGAGACTTGTAGGGGGCACGCACACCGTCGATGTATGCCTGCATCTCCTTGTCTGCGGGCAGCAGGTTGGAAAAGACCGGTAGCAGCCGGTAACGAAAATCCCGCACCTTGCCGCCCTTTACCTCCAGATCCATCACACCGAGGAACTTGCCGTTGGAACCGGCATTGGTCACCAGGGTCTTGCCACCGGCATTCTTGACGACCGTCGGGGCCGGCATACCATCGTGGGTATGGCCGCCGAAGATGGCGTCGATGCCGCTGACCCGAGAGGCCATCTTGATGTCCACATCCATACCATTGTGGGAGAGCACCACTACCACATCGGGCTTCTCATTTTCGCGCACCATATCGACCACCGCCTGCATGCTTTCGTCCTGGATACCGAAGGTCCAGTCCGGGATGAAGCGCTGGGGATTGGCGATGGGGGTATAGGGAAAGGCCTGGCCGATCACGGCTACACGGGCACCGCCCACGTTCTTGATCACATAGGGCTTGAAGGCGTTGCCCTCATCTTCGTCAAAACCGTCAAAATCGGGAAACTTGTAGTCGAACAGGGCATCGTCATTTACCTTGACGTTCTGCGCTACGAAGTCGCCTTTGAAATCATGGATATTGGAGATCACCTCCTTGTCCAGATAGGTGAACTCCCAGTGACCGGTCATCACATCCACACCCAGCATGTTGCAGGCACCGACCATATCTTTTCCGCGGGTCCAGTAGGCTGTGCCGGAACCTTGCCAGGTGTCGCCCCCATCCATCAAAAGGGTGTTACCAGGCCCCCTCTCGGCACGGATACGGTCCACCAGCGTTCGCAGATGGGCAAAGCCGCCGATCTTGCCATACTTGGCCGAGGCAGCATCAAAATTGAGATAGCTGAAGGCGTGGGCTTCGATGCCGTTCGGTGCGATACCGAAATGGTTCAGCAGTTTGTCACCCACCAGGTGAGGTGCCTTGTTGAATGCATAACCCAGTCCCAAATTAACATTGGGTTCCCGAAAGTAGATGGGATTCAGCTGTGCATGTGTGTCAGTAAAGTGCAGCAGAGAGACATTACCAAATTTCGGCACCTCATAAAGATCGGCGGGCTGCCGGGCTGCTGCAAAGATCGAGCCGGGCATCATGCCGGCAGCGCCGGCGAGTCCCACCAGGCGAAGAAACTCACGTCTGGAAATAGACATTCTCTTTAAATCCTCTCAGGTATCAAGGGCAATTTTTCATTGGGTGGCAAGAGGGGCGAAGTCGATGCTGAATGATTCCAGGCACAGAAAACCTCTGTTGCCTCAATCAAATTTGACTCCGACCCTTATGAGATTCCAAATATTTTGTACTGCACCCATTACACATTTTCAGTCTTCAAACTGCGGTAAAAAGTTGAGTTGCCGCAAGACCACTATTGTTATTGCGTAAAAAAGAGTTGGCAGGAATAGAGGGGGCGCCTGTCAGAGCTCTCCAATAACCTTTCCTGCCAACATCAGGGCTTCCCCCCACTGGCTCCGGGCTGGTCAGGGGAACATTTATTATCTAACTCTATGTCGTATAAAGAAAATTCCCAATTACGCCAAACCCTATTACGGTTTTCCATAGTTTCTGTCCAGGGACAGCATCATGCGCATCAGGTGGGACAATGTATCAGCATGCATCTTCTCCATCACTTTGGATCGATGCGCCTCGACCGTCGACAGGGTGATGCCCATTTCATCGGAAATATTTTTGTTGCGTTTACCGGCAATCACCAGTTCCAGGACCTCCCGCTCACGAGGCGTCAGCTGCTCAAAACGATCCTGTATATCTGTAAGCCGTAACACTTCACCGCGCCGGTTGGCATCCTGCTCGATGGCACGATGCACACTGTCCAGCAGCATCTGGTCACGAAAAGGTTTCTCAATAAAATCCACCGCTCCATTCTTGACCGCGCGCACCGCCATCGGCACATCACCATGGCCGGTGATGAAAATGATCGGCGGGTAAATAGCTTCTCCCTGTAGCCGCTCCTGAAGTTCCATGCCGCTCATGCCCGGCATGCGGATATCCAGCACCAGACAGCCCGGAAGGCTGGCATCGAAAGCATCAAGATAGTTCCCGGCAGAGGCGTAACAGGCAACTGAAAGGCCCACGGATTGCATCAAAAGCTGTAGTGCGTTGCGCACCTCTTGATCGTCGTCCACGATGAAGACTGTCGGCGAGTTCTGTTCCATACTTCATGTACCCATGATAAGTGGAAGGGTAAATTGGAATTCCGCTCCGCCATCGGCTGGAGTGACAGTGCTAAGTCTACCACCATGAGCGTCAATGATCCCGTAGCTGATAGAGAGTCCAAGTCCCATGCCCTCACGTTTGCTGGTCACAAAAGGCGCGAACAGCGTATCCATGATATCGGGATTGAGTCCTGGGCCGGTATCCCTGACCGTCACCTGAACCTGATTGTCACGCAAACCGGTGCGGATGAGCAGTTCGCCGCCCGATTCCGGAGTATTACCCATCGCCTCAATGGCATTGCGGGCAAGATTGAGGATCACCTGCTCGATCTGTATCCGCTGAACATCAACCATTGGCACTTTCGGATCGAGATCCAGTTTCACCACCACATCGGCCCGGCGAATCTCGGGCCGGATCAGCACCTCCACGGTCCGAACCAGATCGTTGATGTCGACCTCGGCACTTTCCAGCGGCTCCTTTTGCACCAAACGGCGCAGCTGGCGAATGATCTCCCCTGCCCGTTCAGCCTGTGAAGCGATTCGGTCCATCACATCAGCACAGACCTGTTTGTTCTGCGAGCCGGACTCAAGCATACGGATGCTTGCATGGGCGTTGGTTGCAATCGCAGTCAGTGGCTGATTCAGTTCATGGGCGATACCTGATGCCATCTCACCCAACGTACTGAGCCG
The DNA here is from genome assembly GCA_019623805.1 of Gammaproteobacteria bacterium (ex Lamellibrachia satsuma). Lineage (NCBI taxonomy): Bacteria > Pseudomonadati > Pseudomonadota > Gammaproteobacteria > Gammaproteobacteria bacterium (ex Lamellibrachia satsuma). The sequence continues at coordinate 3,295,051 of CP053680.1, read as the reverse complement.
CGCCACCCGCGCCAGCTCATTCTGATGCTGACGTGTTTCATCTTCCACCTGCTTGCGCTTGGTGATATCACGAAACACCACAACGCTTCCCAGTGTCTTGCCAGATACATCCCGGATTGGCGTACTGGTGTACTCCACGGAAAAACTGCTGCCGTCCTTGCGCCAGAAGAGATCATCGGAGACATGCCTGGGCTGGTTGTCCCGGAACGCCAGGTAGACTGGGCAATCCTTCTGCGCATGTGGAGTGCCATCCGCATGGGTATGGTGCAGAATCTCATGCTGATTCCTGCCGATGAGGTCCTCCTCCTGCCAACCGGTGATCCTCACTGCAGCACGATTGACGAAGGTGGAATTACCCTGAAGATCCACACCATAGATACCGTCGGCCACCGAATCGAGGATCAATTCATGTTGCTGTTCCAGTTGCACCTTGGCACCATGCAGTTCCCGATTGAGCCGCATCACCCATAGCGTCATGAAGGACATGAGTATAAGGTGCGACATGAAGTCGCTTAAACAATTGTTTCGACTGGAGAAACATTCCAGTAAGGAAACCTGTTGTTTCGCCAACAGTAGCCTAGCGGCACATGCATTTCTGGTAACAAGAGTGTGTGAAGCTGCCGCGACAATGTAGCCCGGCCGTAAGGCTAAGACTGAACCGTGAGGGGATGTCTGCATCTGCGAGCGTCAATGTGGATGGGGCGCTAGGTTGGATGGTATGACCAACAAATGTGAACTGCCGATAAACATCGTCACGTGTGTACAAGCCAAAGACGCTGACAGGCTTGGGCCAAAATGGCAACGTAGCAAGGCTGCTCTCCTTTTGTATGAGGGCACGCGAATACTCAACGCTACCGGTGGATAGGCAGGGTCTAACCCATTCTTGTTGTTTAAGTGGAACATGGTAAGCCCGTATTTCCGCCCAATTGGGCAGGTGAACCGCAAGGAACACTGTTGGGAGTGCGGGTAAAGGAACGCGGAGAAAGCGAATGCCGATCTGTAATCGATTGGATAGAGATTGAGCTGCGAGGCGACATCATCTCCCGCGAAAGCGGGCAGACTTCCGTATGGTCTTTCATTACAAGATAGTTTGGAGAACTTTTACAGGAGGGAATGCAAATGACTACGCAAGCAAGTTGCGCGGGTGCGCCCTTCGGCGAACCGATACATTGGCATGGCATTGATTGGGCCAAATGTCATCGGGAAGTCAGAAGGCTGCAAGCGCGTATTGTAAAGGCAACACAGGAAGGCCGCTGGGGCAAGGTGAAAGCCTTGCAATGGCTGCTGACCCACTCGTTTTCCGGCAAAGCACTCGCCGTGAAACGGGTGACCGAAAACAAAGGCAAGAACACTCCGGGAGTAGACAAAGCAACATGGTCTACCCCAGAGGCAAAATCTCAAGCTATGTTGTCTCTTAGCCGCCGCGACTACCAACCGCGTCCATTGCGTCGGGTGTACATACCGAAAAGCAATGGGAAGATGAGACCGCTGGGTATTCCAACGATGAAAGACAGGGCCATGCAGGCACTTTATCTGCTTGCCCTGGAACCCATCTCGGAAACGAAAGCAGATCCGAACTCATATGGGTTCCGCCCTCAACGGTGCACTGCGGATGCGATCGAGCACTGTTTCAAAGCACTTGCTCGTGGCAATTCAGCGCAGTGGATACTAGAGGGTGACATCAAAGGCTGCTTCGACAATATCAGTCATGACTGGATGCTAGCAAATATCCCACTGGATAAAGTAGTGCTCCATAAATGGCTGAAAGCTGGATATATGGAAAACCGCAAACTTTTCCCAACAGAGGCGGGAACACCGCAAGGTGGAATTATCTCGCCAACCTTGGCCAATATGACTCTAGATGGACTCCAAGCTGCGCTGGACAAAGCGTTCCCTTGGACAACCCGCCGTGGTCAGAAAGTCAAAGTAAATCTGGTGCGTTATGCAGATGACTTCATCATCACCAGTGTCTCGAAAGAGCTGCTGGAAGATGAAGTTAAACCGCTAGTCGAGGATTTTCTTACAGAACGGGGATTAACCCTTTCTGCTGAGAAAACCAAGATTACGCATATAGAGGAAGGAGTTGATTTTCTCGGGCAGAATATTCGTAAGTATGGTGGGAAGTTGTTGATCAAACCATCAACGAAGAACGTTTCGACGTTCTTAGATAAAGTCCGTGGAATTGTGAAAGGTAACAAACAGGCAAAACATATCAGTTTGATAAGACTACTCAATCCAGTAATTCGTGGTTGGGTCAACTATCATCGCCATGTCGTAGCCAAGGATACCTTTCAGCGCGTTGACCGTGAGATTTGGCGTAGTTTATGGCAATGGGCTAAACGCCGACATCCAAAGAAGAATCGTCACTGGATTAAGGATAAATACTTTAAGCATGTGGGGAATCGGACTTGGGTGTTCGCAGCAGAAACGGGTAATTTGAAGCCCAATGGGAAGCCAATATTGGTAAAGCTGGTGTATGCCGGTGAAACGCCAATTCGGCGCTACCGCAAGATCAGGGCGAAAGCCAATCCTCATGACCATCGTTGGGAGTCCTACTTCGAAGACCGTGTTGGGTCCAAGATGCAGAATAACCTCCGTGGTCGTCGAAAACTGGTAAAGCTCTGGCTCGATCAGGACGGACGATGTCCCGTTTGCCGACAACGCATCACCAAGGAATCAGGTTGGAATGTTCACCGACTGATTCAACGCGTTGACGGTGGTAAGGACAACATAACCAACTTGGTCATGCTGCATCCCAATTGTCATAAACAAGTTCACAGCCAAAAGTTGGACGTTGTGAAGCCGGTTCCCGTGAGGGGGCTATGAAAAGGCTTGAGCCGTATGAGGGGAAACTCTCACGTACGTTTCTTAGGGGAGGGAGTGGCGGTAACGCCACTTCCTTACCCGACAAAAACCAAGCCGCCCAGTAGCCAGTACCGGTAGCGTTTGATGGCGTCCAACAGAGTGAAGCGCCCCGGTTCTGCATAGGGAGAGAGTGAAAGCTCCTTGAGTAGCTCATGCACCGGCTGATAGTCGAGGGGAATCGTCCAGCCGGCATATTTGCCGGAGATTGCAGCAGGGTGATCGTGGGGCATATTCAACAGTGCCACAGCCACCCGTTGAGCCAGGTCGTTCGCAGTATGGCTGACCTTACTGAACGGCCACTCCGGGTAGAGCCGGGTGCTGTGGGCAAAGGGAAACTCAGCGCTGGTCAACGGATTGATGATATGGAACTCATCCAGGTCGATGACCCCGGCATTTGCCATGCGTTCAAGAATATCCGTACGCACGGTACCGACATCCACCTTGCCCTCGCGCACCGCCATCACCACCCGATCGTGGATGCCACCGAACTCCAGCCTTTCAAAATCGCGGTAGGGATCCAATCCTGAGGACCTCAACTCGCGCCACGCCATCTGAAAACCACCAAGAGAGGTCGCATCCACTGCCATCAGCGAACGTCCGCGCAGATCTTCGAGATCTTTTATCTCCGCATGATCCCGGCGGGTGAACAGTACGCCACCGAATATATTGTAGGGCACATCCCCGCGCCGATTGTTAAGCGTGGCAATACGTGAGACGCGGAATTTTACTTCCAGATTGACGTAGATACCTGGATTCACCAGGATGAAGTCGACCGCACCCTGCAGCACCGCTGGATCGACCTCATCAAAGTCGAGGGGAATGATTTCAAACTGCTTTTCCGGGATGGCATTTCCCAGATACTCGGCCGTGGGACGCCAGGCGGCCAGTGTCGCCCGATCACCGCGGTGACTCAGCACACCGATACGGACCAGATCCCCTTCGGCACCGGCAGTGCCACAGAAACACCACAGTAAGCACAGCAGAACGAACGGCACGATGCTTGAGTGAAATAGTGACACCAGGGAAACCTTCAATCACCGCAAGTAGAGAGAACCGACACCACGCAAGCCAGGTTATTCCGTCAACTTGCGTAACTTACTGAACAGGCTCTTGCTGTTTTTCTCCTCGGCAAGCGCGACCTCCTCACGCAGGAGCATTTCTTGCGTCTCCTTTTCACGCTGCTGTTTTTCCATCTGTAGTCGTTTACGGATTTTTTCCTTCTCTGAGTCGGAAATATCCAAACTATGGAGATTTTCATGTTTGCGCAGGATAAAATTACCCAGATCATCAAGCCATTTCTCGGTAATTTTTTCAGGCTTGTAGAGGTGGCGCTTGATGGAAAATCCTTCAAAATTCGAGGTGATCATGCGGATGCCACCCTGTTCAGGATCGGCCTGAAAGAGAAAGATCACTTCAACCTTGACCTGCACCTGAAAAGTGAGGCCGACCAGTCGCTGCTCCATGTCCCTGACCGGCCACTCGGCAAAACGCATTTGCTGGTTTTCCAGGAAAGACCGCGTCGCATCTGCGTCCGACTTGGGGGTAACCGAAAATTCCAGTTCGCTCTCTGTCGCACAGTTGAATCGCAAACGGATAGTTTTGGTCTGATCGGTACTATCCGCGTTGACGATATAATCCTGTTGCCGTAATCCCTGAATTTCCCCGTAACCAAGCAGTTCATAGCTACAGCTCACATCCGGATTGACAAGCTGCAGCTGCTCCGCCAGTTCGTTGAGATAACGCAGGATCGCCCGCATGCGTGGTCGCAGGGTCGACTGGTAGAGGGCTTCCTGCCTGGCTTCAGGCGAGTCCTGCTCGTTATCCGGTTGCTGAAGACGTTCAGCCTCGTGTTTTAATTCATCAAGAAGGGACATGGTGAATCTTCGATAAAATCAGGTGGTTTCAGTCTTTTCCCTATCGATATTCTCAGGCTTCACTGCCATTACCCCGCCTTATTCATGGCGGGTTCCATCAGGCTAGGCGATACACCCGCCTAAAGCAAGGATTTTGGTTCGTAGTTTAGTCTCTGCACTAAAACACAGCTTTAACCACGAAGCGCACGAAGAACACAGAGAAAATTTGGGTCTTCACCAAATCATACTGAGTAACTCCGCTCACCTGACACCAGTCAGGTAGAGGTCCAGGCCACCAAGATGTAAGTAGATCGCTGTCTTAAACAGCTCTTTGCCTCGGAAGCCCGTCTCTGCCCAAGTTCGGTTTACGTAGTACCACAGAGACATCCCGTACTCCTTGATGGCCCAGGCGCGGGCAGTCTTCAGCGTGCTGTCCCGCAGATCCTTAAATGCCCGCCACTGCTTGGTACTCATGTTATCCGGGTTGTGGTCTGCCAAGTGTATTTGCTGCCTTTGAGCATGTCGTTGCCCAGTTGCAGCAGCGCCTTGTGCTCTTGGCGACGCACTTTGTCGACCGCATCGCCCAGGTACTTGGCGATATGAAACTTGTCCTTCACGCGGCTAACCGCTATAGCATTTCAAGCCATCGGATACAACGAGGCTGGACGCGGTCAAGCGCCGTTTCGCCCATTGAGCGATCTCCATCGTACGAAATTCCATCAACTCGATAAATCGCATGGCAACGGACTGTCCATCTTCGTTGGTTTGCACCGCCGCGATGAAGGGTGTCTTGCCTTCAGCACCGCGTCCACGTTTACCGCCGTTATGCTCGCCACCTCAATAGGCATCATCCACCTGAATGGCCCCGGCGGGTCGGCATCCCTGCCTTCAACCTTATCACCCTTACCTGGTTCGGGTGGTTCTCTCTACCAGCGTGGCGCTAGCTTCGTTGGAGTGCAGCGATTCCGCTCCACCATTGACCGAGTTGACCACATAGTAATAGGTCACGCCATTGGTCAGGCTTGGATCATAGTAAGCGCAATAATCACAGACATGACCAGCCGCAATCAGTGAGTAGGGACCACCTGCGGTGGTGCTACGGTAAATATTGTAACTTTCCGCACCATCTGTCGGAGTCCACATAAGGAACACTTCTCTGCTCTTTGCTCGGGCAGACAAGTCGACGATGGACTCACAAATATCACCTATTGTTCCACCACAGCCGCCACCGGCTTCCACAGTTATTGTAATTTCTTCAGAATCACTCAATAGCGGTACACCATCGTCAGCGACGGTAAAGTTCACCAGATAATCACCCGCCTGTCCGATCGTTGTGAACCAGTAGAACAGTGCGGTACCGTCACCGTTATCCACAAAGTCTGCCCCCGTGGGCAGACCATTGATCATGAAGTTCAGGTTGTCGCCATCGGGATCGCTGGCTGTAACGAAGAACGAAAGTTCATCATCTTCAGTGACTCTACGATCACCAATCGGATTGAGTACTGGCGGACGGTTTACATTGCCCACTGTGATGGTGATCTGTTCGCTGTCACTGGCAGTTGGGACTCCATCATCAGTGACGACGAATTCCACCTGATAGTTACCTGACTGAGTAAAGCTTGGTGTCCAGCTAAACAGCGCCGTACCATCACCATTGTCAGTCAAGTAAGCACCTGTAGGCAGGCTATTCACAGTGAAACTCAGGTTGTCACCATCCGGGTCAGTGGCTGTGATGGTAAATAATAGGTCATCGCCTTCATTCACCTGACGGCTGCCAATGGCATCCAGTACTGGTGGACGGTTCACATCGCCCACTGTGATGGTGATCTCTTCACTGTCACTAGCGGCGGGTATACCGTCATCGGTGACAATGAACAGTACTTGGTGGTTGCCTGCCTGACCAAAATTTGGTGTCCAGGTGAACTGAGCGGTTCCATCACCGTTGTCAGTCAACTGAGCGCCTGCGGGCAGTCTACCTGCACTGAAGCTGAGATTATCCCCATCGGGATCACTGGCAGTGATCAGAAAAGAGAGTTCCACATTCTCATCCCCCAGCTGAGTCCCAATTGCATCCAGCACTGGCGGTTGATTGACATTACCTACAGTAATAGTGACTTCCTCACTGTCACTGGCTACCGGGACACCATTGTCTGAAACAAGAAATAGCACCTGGTAGTTACCTGCCTGTGCGAAGCTCGGAGTCCAGCTGAACTGTGCCGTGCCATCGCCATTGTCAATCAACTGAGCGCCGGTAGGCAGATTGGCCGCACTGAAGCTGAGATCGTCACCATCTGGATCGCTCGCCGTAATCAGAAAAGACAATTCAACGTTTTCCTCAATTGCTTGAGGACCAATTGGATCCAGAACCGGTGGTTGGTTAATGTTGCCAACCGAAATCGTGATCAACTCACTGTCACTAGTAGATGGAACACTATTATCTGTCACAATGAATTCCACCGGATAGCTACCCGCCTGGAATGAATCAGGAACCCAACTGAATTGGGCGGTACCGTCTCCATTGTCAAACAACTCTGCGCCACCGGGCAGTCCTGTTGCAGTGAAACTCAGGCTGTCTCCATCCGGGTCGCTGGCAGTGAGTTGTATTGTCAACAAGGCGCCCTCGTCCACTGCTTTATCCCCAATAAGATCCAGAATCGGTGGACGATTGGTATTGTTGACAGTCAGTGTAAACGATTGTGTGTCGCTCAGACCTTGCCCGTCTGTCACGGTCACAGTGATCGTGTAGATTCCGGCATCTTCAAAGCCAGGGTTACTATTCAACTGGCCACTACCACCTCCATTGTCTACCACAGTCACAAACAGCGGTACACTCACACTAAAGACAAGCGTATCACCGACATCAGGATCACTTGCTGAGAGAAACACCGACAGGCTTGCACCTTCATCCATCGTCTGGTCGGCAATAGGCGCAAGCGCCGGTGGTAGATTGATATTAATGACAGTGAGAATAAACGATTGGGTATCGGTCAACCCTCCCTGGTCAGTCACGGTCACCGTAATCGCATAGATACCTGCCTGTGTGAATCCAGGTGTGATGTCTAGTCGTCCACTACCATCACCATTATCTATCAGTGTCACGAATAGTGGTGCGGTGACACTCAGTGTGAGACTGTCCCCTACATCCGGATCGCCGGACGAGAGAGGCACTGACAGTAGTGCACCTTCGTTCACCGCCTGATCATCGATGGGGTCGAGCACAGGCGCACGGTTGGTATCGACAACTGTCAGCGTAAATGATGCACTGTCAGTCAGGCCACCCGAGTCGGTTACTGTTACCGTAATAGGATAGATTCCCCCATCTTCGAAACCCGGTTCAATACTCAATTGACCTGCCCCATTCCCACTGTCAATCAGGGTCACATATGCCGGTCCATTCACACTTAAGGTAAGGATGTCGCCTGTATCCGGATCAGTTGTTGACACTGGGACAATTAGAGATTCGCCTTCGTTGACCATCTGATCACCAATTGGATCGATGACGGGTGGGTTGTTGGCCGTCGTTGTATCGCCCGTATAGAAGACCCAACTGAAGGAGTTACCCATGGTTTTGCCGGAAGCGAGGCTACAGACACCATCCGCACCACCAAGGATAGTGGCGCGGTAAGCTGTATCCGGTGTCAGGAAGAACTGACTGTTCGGATGAGGGGTATCCAGTCCCAGTCGCAGCACCGCAATGGTCGTACCACCGGCCGGGGGATTCTCTACCGTCAGGTCAGTTGGGATATGGCGAACCGGTTCGCCAAAGGCATTCAGTTCTTCCAGATAGTAGGTTCCTGCCTGCAGCAGATCTGCGGAGACCACCTGAATTCCCTTACTCGGGTCACCTGGATCGATGGGGCCGGTGACCACATTTTCCCAGGTATCGGCGATCAGGCATTCTGTCTGAGGAGTGAGCACTGCCACAATCGATGTTGTGATCGGAATATTGGCCTGTCCATTTAGCGGATTGATCGCCAGAACAACGGGCTCATGATCCGGATCGAGTGGCACGAAGTTTGCCGGATAGGTATTTACGATGTTACAAGCCGTACCATCCGGCCCTGTATCCACGGTCAACATGATATTTTCCGCAGCAATCGCCTGACAGGCTATGATCTCGCCTTCCACCAGGGACTGCACACGGAACCCTGCGGTTACCGTTTCACCCGGCAGGATATGGCCAAAATCAGCAATCTTACTTCGTTCAGGAATAGGATCACCATTTTCGTCAACCAATAGTGCATCTCCACCTACAAACAGCTCCAGGCTGGGATAGAGTGCCGGGCGATCAGATTCATTTGTGATCTCAACAATCAGGTCATAAATCTCATTTTCAGTCACATCGGGTGCCCCAACATGGCTGGGATGTCGCACGACGACTCCCAGTTGCGGTGGCCCCAGTACCTCGACGCTGGTGCTGGCCACACCACTCACCGGGATCGGCGTTGGCAAACCGCCACCGGTGATGTCGCCATCGAAATGAACATCGATAAAGCGGGTACCGATACTGTCGCCACGGATAATGAACTGTCCCGTGCCTGTCGTGCCGGGGAGGATCTCGCCCAGTAACAGTGTCTCAGCAGTACCTGCAGGATTGATATCAACTGGGTCTGTACCCAGACCAATGCCTACCGTGGTCAGGCCATCCTGAACCCCAATGCTTGCGCTCATATCACTCAGCACAAAACTACTTGATATATTGTGCAGCAGGAGCGTGACCTGGAAGAATTCCTTCAAGGTCTTGATCCGTCCATCGATGATGATCACGCCGGGAATGGTCTGACCTGAAGGACCGGTAATCACCACGACCTGTGGGCAACCATTTACACAGCCACTTGAAGTGGTGGCGCCTGAACCTCCTCCTGTAGCTCCACCTAACCAGCCACTGAATCCGGAAGAACCAGGACTTCCACGACCATAGCTTACCGACCCTGTGGTTGGATTAATCACCACAGGCTGGCTGATGGTTACCGGATAAGAACCAATGGTCAACACCACGGTGAACATCGAGACATTGAAATTGCTGGCCTCATCCAGGCTGATCACACCCTGCTGCACCAGCTCATCGATCTCATCCACGGTGAGCGGACGAGAATAGGCCTCCGCAATAACGATCTGTGATAGATCCACATGCACCACTTTAACTGGTGTAGCAGAAGCAATCGGCTTAGGTGCCGGCACCAACTCATCGATGGCCGATGCTATGAGGGTATTCTCGGTATTCTGCCGTAAGGTCACAGGCAGACAGAAGGTTGTCGTCGTTGCATCAAGACGGGTTGAAACCACTCGTGCACCACCCTCAACACGTACTGTGGTGTCGGCTCGTGAAGTGCCACAAACCTCTATGATGGGAACCAGACTGAATGGGACCACTGGATCAAGTACAGGTGGCTCGAGAGCTGAGGTGTTCTTGACTGATGGAGTGCCGGGTACTGCCGGAAGTTCAATCCCTGCTTTGTTGTAGACCACATGAAGTGAAATCACGCCATCGGCCAAACCACAGGCGTCAACACCACTGAAGCTGACAGATCCTGCGCCATCCCGACTAGCGGAAGAGACACTGCTTGCGGTGACGCCACCCTGGTCGATGAGATTCATGACAAAGCTGTCCGCACTGGTTGCCTCAGAACTCAAAGTGACCTGACCGCCAACATTGCCGCATGACGCAGCAGTGATCAGATCAACCGCACCGCCAACCTGAACATGTGCATCCAGCACAGGATTATTCTGCGGTGGTTCAATGAGTGTGATCGCCTTACCCAATAAGGCCAGGGTAACCAGTGACTCATCCAAATCATCGCTCATGATGCTCAGGGTGCCAGTGAAATTTGTGCCTGCACTACCTGCTGGAGGTGAAAACCTGACGAGCAGATTACGGGATTCATGCGGATTGATTGTGTAGGGTAGTTGTTCACCCACTGTGGTCGAGACCTGGAAGGCTGCCAGATCAGAAATGGCGCCGAAAATCATCAACGGCCCGTCACCAGTATTGGTGATGGTCGCCACCTTCTCTAATGTGTCCGTCTCACCGACACTGCCGAAATCGAGGTAATCGACAACATCAATATCCCCTGGTTCAACCGGCATGACGCCACGCCCACTGATATCGACCGTTACAGGTGTTCCACTGTTGTTCTCAATCGTGACTGTACTGGTGAAGGTACCTTCCGTTTCAGGTGCGAATCCAACTGGAACAGTCCGTTCACCACCTGCTTCAAGGTCAAAGCTGACCGGTGGATAAGCGATAAAGGGTAACCCGCTGCTGGTAACACTATTCACCGTCAGTGTTGAACCACCTATATTGCTCAACAGGATGGAATTGTAGTCAGTCGAGCCAATGACAATCTCACCAAAGTCAATGGTCAGAGGTGTGGCAACGGGAACTGGCGGTGGCACGTCATTGACAGTGAGTGCAAACACACGGTCAACACTAAGACCTGTACTGTCGGTGACAGTGACGGTCACAGAATAGAGGCCGGTGTCGTTAAATCCCGGGGACATCGTAAGCTCACCGGTTCCGTCACCGTTATCTATCAAAGAGACAAACGGAGGAGCAGTGATTGACAGAGCCAGGGTCTCACCCACATCCGGATCGTTAGAGGAAACGGGGACAACCAGGGTTGTGCCTTCATCCATTATCTGATTTTCAATGAGGGCCAACTCTGGCAAACGGTTTGTATTTGTTACTACCCAAGAAAATTCAATTGTTACGGCGGGATTGACACTATCGTTGACAGATATGGAAACGGGATAACTTCCTTCCGCATCAAACCCAATCGTGCCACTGATCAAACCGGTAGTCATATCGATGGTTAAAGATGTTGGTAACCCGGCAGCAGAATAGCTCAGCGTATCACCGTCAGTTGCAACTATTTGAATACTGACAATGTCACCTTCCTGATTCGTTTGCGTTCCAGGGTTGGTTACGTGTGGTGGTGAATTCGGTGATATACAAACACCTGTGCACTGCACTGTGATTTCATAATCACCTGCTTCATCGAGTCCAGATTCAACCAATGCCAAGGTATAGATCCCATCCTGGACCATTGTATGGATAATCTGGAATCCACAGGTTCTTGCTCGATTAAAGGAATCCCGACCCACGCAGGAACCGGTTGCAATCACTACGCCTGATGGATCCCGCAGGTTCATCGACGGATCCAGGTCTGCAGTCAAGGTGCGCAGGTTAATCGTGATCTCATCACCCGCTGCTCCACTGAACTCGAAAAAGTCCATATCCACGCCAGGGTCCAGACGGTCCGTTACGGGGATATCGAAGGTCAACGGCGTTGGATTCAGGGCAGGAAAAACTCGCTCTACCGCCAGAACATAATCACCCGCTTCATCGAGTCCAGATTCAACCAATGCCAAGGTATAGATCCCATCCTGGACCATTGTATGGATAATCTGGAATCCACAGGTTCTTGCTCGATTAAAGGAATCCCGACCCACGCAGGAACCGGTTGCAATCACTACGCCTGATGGATCCCGCAGGTTCATCGACGGATCCAGGTCTGCAGTCAAGGTGCGCAGGTTAATCGTGATCTCATCACCCGCTGCTCCACTGAACTCGAAAAAGTCCATATCCACGCCAGGGTCCAGACGGTCCGTTACGGGGATATCGAAGGTCAACGGCGTTGGATTCAGGGCAGGAAAAACTCGCTCTACCGCCAGAACATAATCACCCGCTTCATCGAGTCCAGATTCAACCAATGCCAAGGTATAGATCCCATCCTGGACCATTGTATGGATAATCTGGAATCCACAGGTTCTTGCTCGATTAAAGGAATCCCGACCCACGCAGGAACCGGTTGCAATCACTACGCCTGATGGATCCCGCAGGTTCATCGACGGATCCAGGTCTGCAGTCAAGGTGCGCAGGTTAATCGTGATCTCATCACCCGCTGCTCCACTGAACTCGAAAAAGTCCATATCCACGCCAGGGTCCAGACGGTCCGTTACGGGGATATCGAAGGTCAACGGCGTTGGATTCAGGGCAGGAAAAACTCGCTCTACCGCCAGAACATAATCACCCGCTTCATCGAGTCCAGATTCAACCAATGCCAAGGTATAGATCCCATCCTGGACCATTGTATGGATAATCTGGAATCCACAGGTTCTTGCTCGATTAAAGGAATCCCGACCCACGCAGGAACCGGTTGCAATCACTACGCCTGATGGATCCCGCAGGTTCATCGACGGATCCAGGTCTGCAGTCAAGGTGCGCAGGTTAATCGTGATCTCATCACCCGCTGCTCCACTGAACTCGAAAAAGTCCATATCCACGCCAGGGTCCAGACGGTCCGTTACGGGGATATCGAAGGTCAACGGCGTTGGATTCAGGGCAGGAAAAACTCGCTCTACCGCCAGAACATAATCACCCGCTTCATCGAGTCCAGATTCAACCAATGCCAAGGTATAGATCCCATCCTGGACCATTGTATGGATAATCTGGAATCCACAGGTTCTTGCTCGATTAAAGGAATCCCGACCCACGCAGGAACCGGTTGCAATCACTACGCCTGATGGATCCCGCAGGTTCATCGACGGATCCAGGTCTGCAGTCAAGGTGCGCAGGTTAATCGTGATCTCATCACCCGCTGCTCCACTGAACTCGAAAAAGTCCATATCCACGCCAGGGTCCAGACGGTCCGTTACGGGGATATCGAAGGTCAACGGCGTTGGATTCAGGGCAGGAAAAACTCGCTCTACCGCCAGAACATAATCACCCGCTTCATCGAGTCCAGATTCAACCAATGCCAAGGTATAGATCCCATCCTGGACCATTGTATGGATAATCTGGAATCCACAGGTTCTTGCTCGATTAAAGGAATCCCGACCCACGCAGGAACCGGTTGCAATCACTACGCCTGATGGATCCCGCAGGTTCATCGACGGATCCAGGTCTGCAGTCAAGGTGCGCAGGTTAATCGTGATCTCATCACCCGCTGCTCCAGCAAAAGTAAACGTTTCCTCATCTGCCCCTGATTCAAAGCCACACAGGGTTGTTTTATCACCGTAAGCGAGCACCAATGGCTCCAGCAATTCGTTACAGGCGACTGATGTCTCCAGCTGTTCCGCATGGATGGGAAATGAAATTAATGAGAAAAATCCGAACAGAAACAGAAAGAACAGCTGCCAAGATGCCTGAATTGACTTTTTATGTTGCAGTTCCATGGTTATCTACTCACTTTGTCCAGTGTGAAATTCGGGTCTTTTCATTCGATCTGGTTTTTTTCATGAGGACGCTTGAGTAAACAAGCGTCAATGAAACTCATGAAAAACGATACAACTGGCACAGGTCCAGAAGCATCTAAGTTCAAATATGGAGGTTGTCAGATGGTCGATCAGGCGGTGAATGGTTCAACACCGAGGATCTTAGAATGTGATGTCGCGAAGATTTCGCTGGCAAGGGAGCAACTCTGTTAAGTTGCCCCAGCATTATAGACCTGCGTTCCATGTAAAGCCTCCCCTGGCTCATTCCATGTAAATGCGTGATTTTTGTTATTCACGTTCCCCAACAGATAATAACCCTGCAATAAGTATGCCTTACTTTAATTCCCCTACGGAATCAAACGATTACCAGACATTCGTATTTCATTAATATCTAATAGTGTAAAATATTTCGACAGCCAATTTGATTAGTAAATATTTATTTACATTGACTATTCATAACGTTATTGAATTTTTTGGATTTTTACTCCGATTTTGACTGTAAAGAAACTCGACAGTTATGGAAAAACCAAACATAGACGCCTGACAAAGACAATCTTTTCACGCTCTGCTGCAAGGGGTAGAGTGCCGCTTTTTCCACGTAGAGATAGCCGAATCAAATGAAAAGGATCAGCCAGTCGATCGCCGAAACACTCTCCGTCAGGCAGACCCAGGTCGATGCCACTATCCAACTGCTGGATGAGGGCGCTACTGTCCCATTCATCGCCCGCTATCGAAAAGAGGCCACCGGCGGCCTCGACGATGCCCAGTTACGCACCCTGTTTGAACGCCTCGGTTATCTGCGTGAACTTGAAGCACGCCGGGAGACCATCCTCTCAAGCATCGAGGAGCAGGAAAAACTCACGCCGGAACTGAAACGTGACATCCTGGAAGCCGACACCAAAACACGGCTGGAAGACCTCTATCTGCCCTATAAGCCGAAACGCCGTACCAAAGCACAGATTGCGCGGGAAGCGGGACTGGAGCCACTGGCACTCTCACTGTTGGAAGACCCCAGCCTGTCACCGGAACAAGCGGCAGCTGAGTTCATTGATACAGACAAAGGCATCGAGGGGAGCAAGGCCGCCCTGGACGGCGCCCGGCAGATCCTCATGGAACGCTTCGCAGAGGATGCCTCCCTGATCGGCCAGCTGAGAGACTATGTTCGCGATAACGGCCAGCTAAGCTCTGTGATTGTCACCGGAAAAGAGCAGGAAGGCGCCAAATTCTCCGACTATTTTGAATACAGCGAGGCGATCAGCAAAATACCCTCCCACCGTGCCCTGGCACTATTCCGGGGGCGCAATGAAGGCGTGTTGAGCCTCACCCTTGCGGTTGCAGAGAATCCGGGCGGTGGCCACCCCTGCGAAGGTTTAATCTCCAAAACCAACTCCATCAGCCAACAATCCAGGGCTGCCGATGACTGGCTGTTGGAAACGGTACGCTGGGCCTGGCGGGTGAAGATCTCCTTCCACCTCGAACTTGAGCTGCTCTCTGAACTGCGGGAACGGGCGGAAGAAGAGGCGATCCGGGTCTTCGCCAGCAACCTTCACGATCTGCTGCTGGCCGCACCCGCCGGTCCCCGTATCACCATCGGCCTGGATCCCGGCCTGCGCACCGGCGTCAAGGTGGCAGTGGTGAACAGCACCGGTAAAGTATTGGAGACCGACACCATCTATCCCCATGTCCCCCAGAGAAAGTGGGAACACTCCATTGCCCGGCTTGCGGCGTTGGCCCAACGGCACGGGGCCGAACTGGTGGCAATAGGCAACGGCACTGCCTCTCGGGAGACCGACAAACTGGCGGCGGAACTGATGCAGAGGCATCCAGAGCTGAAGCTGCAAAAACTGATGGTCAGCGAAGCAGGCGCCTCCGTCTACTCCGCTTCGGCACTCGCCTCACAGGAATTGTCCGGCATGGATGTCTCCCTGCGCGGAGCAGTTTCCATCGCGCGCCGCCTGCAGGATCCGCTGGCGGAGCTGGTCAAGATCGATCCCAAATCAATCGGCGTCGGCCAATATCAGCACGACGTAAATCAGGGGCGCCTGGTCAGATCCCTCGAAGCCGTGGTGGAAGACTGTGTGAACGCGGTGGGCGTCGACGTCAACACCGCTTCCGCCCCTCTGCTGGCGCAGGTATCCGGACTCAGCAACACCCTGGCACAGAACATCGTCAGCTTTCGCGATGAGCATGGCGCCTTCGACAGTCGTAAGATATTGAAGCAGGTACCGCGGCTCGGCCCCAAAACCTACGAACAGGCTGCCGGGTTTATGCGCGTGATGAACGGCAGCAACCCACTGGATCGCTCATCGGTACACCCGGAATCCTATCCGATAGTGAAAAAGATCATCAAGGAGACCGGCTGCAGCATCGAAAACCTGCTGGGCAACCGCGATGAACTTAAAGCACTGCAACCGGCAAATTTCATCACCGAGAAATTCGGCCTGCCCACGGTGGTGGACATCATCAGTGAACTGGAAAAACCGGGCCGCGACCCCCGCCCCGATTTCAAGACCGCCAGTTTCAAAGAGGGGGTGGAAAGTCTGCAGGACCTGAAACCCGAGATGATCCTGGAAGGCGTCATCACCAACGTCACCAACTTCGGCGCTTTTGTGGACATTGGTGTTCACCAGGATGGACTGGTGCATATCTCCAACCTCTCCAACAAATTCGTCAAGGATCCCCGGGAGGTGGTGAAAACCGGTGACTTGGTGAAAGTAAAGGTACTTGAGGTGGATATCCCCCGCCGCCGCATCGGTCTCACCCTGCGCCTTGACGACAAGGCCGAACGCAAACCGGCTGCAAAACAGCGTCAGGAGATGGCGCATAAACCCCATAAAAAACCCGCTCAGGCGCCAATGGGAAACAGTTTGGCGGCCGCCTTTGCCAAGGCACGCAAGGATTGATCCCTCTGCATAATAACCACAGAACCCGGGAAGCCCGTCTCCCGGAATTTCACCGCACTTGGCGCTTTCTTGGATTTTTCAACAAATGCAGCTAAGGTTATATACGTTGTACACTATGTCCACTCCCAGAAAACAATAAGCCTCATGCAGTTTCGGCGAACAGCTTAAATAGATCCTGTAGTGCGGAAGAAATGGGTTTAGGAAACCTTTGATTTTATTTGCTGATCCCATCGAAACAAGAGGAAGTTCCCATGAAAAAGCAGTTTTTGTTAAGTTGCTGCATCGCAGCAGGGTTAGGTTTTGCCAATATCCAGACAGCAGCCGCCTTCAATTTTGGCGACGCGATGAGTCCGAATAAATGGATGAATCCCAACAAGTGGATGAACAATAAAAATAACAACTCCAGGGACGAACGGCGGGATTATGACGATCGTGATTACCGCTACGACAGAGGCCCCAATCAAGGATATGGCGCTCCTCGGGGCCAGGGTCCCTATTCGGGTCAGCAGGGTAACTACGCAGATCCACGACAAGGTGGTTATCAGGGACAGCCACCCCAGGGCATGCCAGGCGGCCAAGGTTATGGAGGGGCACCCCAGGGTGCAGGCTACCCACCAGCGGGAGGTTACTATCCCCCGCCCAGGGGATATGCACCCGGTTATGGCACACAGCCCTATGGTGCACCCAACCCGAGGTAATAAACCTGAATGTAGGTCGGGTTAGCGATAGCGTAACCCGACAGGCCTTTGGTTTTGTTGGGTTTTGTTGGGTTACGCTGCGCTAACCCAACCTACACTTAGCTTTGCATTTTGCAGTGAATTTCGGGTTGCAGAATTCCAGTCAGAGGGATTTGGCTGAAAAGGTGTCGCAATCCTTAAGCTGGCCACTCTGCATGCCGATCTTGAACCACTTGACCCGCTGCTTTGAACTGCCGTGGGTAAACGAGTCGGGGCTGACATATCCCTGAGACTGCTTCTGCAGACGATCATCGCCGATGGCGCTGGCGGCGGTCAGCCCCTCCTCCACATCACCGGTATCCAACAACTGCCGGGAGTGATCCGCATGGTGCGCCCAGATACCGGCCAGGCAGTCGGCCTGAAGCTCCTGTCTCACCGATAGCTGGTTGGCTTTTACCTCGCCCAAACCCTTCTTCGCCTTCTGCACCTTTTCTGAGACGCCAAGCAGCGTCTGCACATGATGTCCCACCTCGTGGGCGATCACATAGGCCTGGGCAAAATCACCCGGCGCCTTGAAACGATCTTTGAGATCGCTGTAGAAACTGAGGTCGATATAGACCTTCTGATCTGCAGGGCAGTAGAAGGGCCCCATGGCCGCCTGTCCCAAACCGCAGGCGGATTTGACCGCACCGCGAAACAACACCAGCTTGGGCTCTTTGTAACTACTGCCCTTCTCACGAAACAGCTGATGCCAGGTCTCCTCGGTATCGGCGAGTACGACAGAGACAAACCGCACCAACTCTCTCTCCTCGGCGCTCTGTTCGATCTGCTGGCTCTGTTGACCCTGATCGGGGGAGAGACCCTGCATGCCGCCGCCCAGCAGGCTGTCCAGGTTCCCGCTAAAGAGGCTATAGGCACCGATGGCCAGTACCGCCACCAAACCGCCCTTGAAACCAAACAGCTTGAATACCATCGGCAGCAGGTTGAGCATGCCACCGCCACCGCCAAACCCTCGGGCTGAAGGAGCACGCATACCGCGCCGGTCTTCGATATTGCTGCTCTGTCGATTTCCCCGCCAACGCATCGTTTTACTCCATCAATCGCCCTTCAGAACACCAGCCACCAGTGAACTCAACCCATCCCCCCCTTTTGACTGCAGGAAAGAGAGCAGCACGGGGACAAATTTGCCGATCATTCCGGCATCGAGATCCAGTTTGGAGAAACCGCTGACCAGGGAAGCCATGTTTCCAAGCTCTGAGCCACCCAATGCAGAGACCACACCACCCAGCAATCCACCCAGACCACCGGAATCGCCAGCAGGTGCTCCTTCGATCAGGTTTTCGACACCCGGTACGGCATCCGCCACTTTGGAGAAATCCCCTGAGGAGAGCTGATCCTTTACCAAGCCAAGCAACAAACCAGCGCCACCTTCAGCCTGCTGTTGGTTCACGCCGGCTCCTGCAATCAATTGTTGTACCAGTTCCATCATGTTAAAACCTCCGGTATGAGTAGCCAACCAGCCGTAGCGACCCTAAAGACAGGGCCTTGGCCGGTATTCGGATGTCGAGTCTAACCCAGTGATTTGGACCGGCCTTGTGAAAAATGTAAACCATTGTTAACTACCATAGCCCGAAAAGGGCCTGCATCAGGGAACAGACCATGAGTGATAACCAGATCCTGCTCGGTGGAAACGGTAAGGAACAGATCCTGCTCGATGCCGCAATGGCCAACAGGCACGGCCTCATTACCGGCGCAACCGGTACCGGCAAGACAGTCACACTGCAGGTGTTGGCTGAATCCTTCTCCCGCCTCGGAGTGCCTGTCTTTACTGCCGACGTGAAAGGGGATCTGTCGGGCCTGGCCGGTAGCGGCAAAGCCCATCCCAAGGTCAGCGAGCGTCTTGAATATATAGGTATCGAAGATCACGACTTTGAAGGCAATCCGGTAATCTTCTGGGATGTCTACGGCAAACAGGGGCACCCGGTGCGCACCACCATCTCCGAGATGGGTCCCACTCTGCTGGCCAATCTGCTGGAACTGAACGAGACCCAGGGAGGGGTGCTGCAGATCGTCTTCAGCGTGGCGGACGACGAGGGTCTGTTACTGCTCGACCTGAAGGATCTGCGCTCAATGCTCAACTGGGTGGCCGACAACGCCAAGGAACTTGAACGGGAGTATGGCCGTGTTTCGAGACAGAGTGTGGGTGCCATCATGCGCCGTCTGCTGGTATTGGAAGAGGCTGGCGGAGAGATCTTTTTTGGAGAGCCGGCCATTCGCATAGAACACCTGATGCAGACCGACTTTTCCGGTCGCGGTGTCATCAGCATTCTCGATGCCACCACCCTCTACCACTCG
The DNA here is from genome assembly GCA_019623805.1 of Gammaproteobacteria bacterium (ex Lamellibrachia satsuma). NCBI lineage: Bacteria > Pseudomonadati > Pseudomonadota > Gammaproteobacteria > Gammaproteobacteria bacterium (ex Lamellibrachia satsuma). The sequence goes on along the minus strand of CP053680.1, from coordinate 3,275,182 downwards.
CCCCGAATCTACGCCACCTTTCTGCTTTGGCTGCTCTCCGAACTGATGGAGGAGCTGCCGGAACAGGGGGATGCCGACCATCCCAAACTGGTCTTCTTTTTCGACGAGGCCCACTTGCTGTTCAGCAAAGCGCCAAAAGCACTGCTGGAAAAGATTACCCAGGTGGTACGACTGATTCGATCCAAGGGCGTGGGTGTCTTTTTCATCACCCAATACCCCAATGATGTGCCAGACGAGGTCATCGGCCAGCTCGGCAACCGCATTCAGCACGCCCTGCGCGCCTTCACCCCCAGGGACAGGAAGGCTGTCAAGGCGGCTTCGGAGACCTTCCGTCAGAATCCCGCGTTCGATACCGAGGAGGTTATCGGGCAGTTGGGTGTGGGGGAAGCCCTGATCTCAACCCTTAACCACAAGGGTGTCCCGAGCATGGTGGAGCGCACCCTGATGTCGCCCCCCCGCTCCAAGTTCGGCCCGGTGGATGAATCAGATAGGGAACGGATCATCAGCCGCTCCCCTCTCAAGAGTAGTTATGACAAGCCCCTCGACCGGGAATCAGCCTACGAGATGCTGATCAAACGTGAGGAGGAGTTGGCCAAACAACGGGAACAGCAGGCACAGGAAGAGAGTAAGGATAAGATTCCAAAGGGATCACCCAGCCGTGGCGGCCGTAAACGTCAGGGCGTGGGAGAGGCCTTCGTAAAATCAGTGGCCAGGGCAATCGGTTCCAACCTGGGCCGGCAGATCATCCGTGGCATACTTGGCAGTATTATCGGCAAGCGTTGATGGCTTTTAACTCCAGGGGGCGGAGTCGAGTCAACTACGAAGTGACACAACCTGAATCGCAACCAGCTTGCTTCATGCCACACTCGCTCTCGACTCCGACCTTTCCTTAACCAGACAACAATCCCGCAATCCTGAGCAGAAAATCGGCCTGACCAATACCCACCTCCTTCTCGGTGCCCCGGCGTATCTCGGTCAAGAGCTTTCTATCCAGGGCTTGAGCAAAGAGTGCTACATAGCGCCCTACGTCGGCCTCCTCCGGGGTCGGAGTCAAACCGCCCGCCCCTGTCGTTTTACCCACTCCTCTCTCACGGTTTGACTCCGACCCCTCACTGATCAGCTGCAGATAGACTGGATGCGTCGTCACCAGCCCATCCGCCTTACCCACCCCATTCGCCTGATAACTCGAATAGGGATAATCCTCTGGCTTGGCCGCGATACCCGCACGCACCGGATTCAGCTCGATATAGCGATAACAGGCCAGCAAATAACGATCCGTATCCACCAATGCGGATTTGTACCGCCCCTCCCAGAGGGAACCGCTACGGTGATAGGTGCGATTGAAATACTGAGCATAACGCCGCCCCACAGACTGCATGGTTCGGGGCAGGGAGAACGCATCAGAAGGCGTCACCAAAAGGTGGATATGATTGTGCATAAAAACCCAGGCATGCACGGCCAGGCCATGGGTTTCCTCCGCCTCAAGCAGGCAGCGATAGAGAAAACGAAAATCTTCGTGACGGGCCAGAATAGGATCACGATTGTGTCCGCGTACAACCACATGCTGCGGCTGATCCGGCAGCCAGACCCTGGGTCTTCTTGGCATGACAACCTCCTTGTTGTCTTCTGAAGAAGTGGTCAAGTCTGCGCGAAGAGCCAGAGGCTAGTCAATCAGGCAGGGGTCGGAGTCGAGTCCAGACAGGGGTCGGAGTCAAACCGCCTTAACCACATCACTATTCCCATCACTCTTGCGCGGTTTGACTCCGACCCCGGAGAAACACAAAAAAACCGGCAGCCATAACGACTCCGGTCTGCTTTGGTATCAAATTATCTAGAATCAACGGGTTGCGTTATTTTGAACCCGACCCCTGAAGTAAATCAAGTGGAGATAAATTAAGTTGATCAAATTGCTTTCTTAATCTTCTCATTTCTTCTGTTTCTTGCTCTTCTTGCTTTATCTCAGCTACTTTATCAAAATATCTATTTAGCTGTACGAAAAGATTAAATCTTCTTATATCTAACTCATTATATAATTTTGGAGCTAAATCTTTTAAATCATCTACGTCTATACCTGCTAAAGTTCTTCATTCCTTTACAACCACATCAGTAATTAATTCATAATAAAATCCATCTCAAGCATTTTTCACATATTCAGCTTGTCACGCAGCTAAAACAGCAATCAATTCATGATTCCCTGCATGATCTGGATAGTTTTGTTGTAAAAACTCAGTGGCATTCTCAATATACAACTCCCTCAACTCTACAACAGGCTTTTGCTGTTCAAGCCCTTCCCTCAAACCAGCCCCATCAGCCACCGCCGAAAAACCCAACCCCAGCAACACCAACCCAACAATCACCCGTCAATACATAATCCACCCCACCCCTCAAACAACACCCCAAACCCCCAGAGCCGATATCGTGTGCCCACAACCACTGCGCCTTCCGCCTACCCCTGTTATCTTCGCTATCTGACGCCTAATGAACTTAATTAACGGTGTGCACCCCGTCACCGGGCACCGAGTCTCGTCTCCATTCTGCATCAAAGCACAGGGACAGCACTTGCCATCCAGTCTGTTGCGACACCCTTTCCCGGCCTGCCAGTAACAGTGGATAAGACTGCGGGCAGACCGACAACCGGGTGGATGTTCTTTCGTTATTGCCTGTTGGGCAGGACTCCTAACCGTTATTCGATGGGTCGAGTGTAGTGAGGGGTCGGAGTCGGGTCAACTACGCAGTGACGTCACTGCCTTTGCTCCGATTTTACTCTGTGCCACTCCCTGACGGACTCGCTCTCGACTCTGACCCCGGAGGGTTGTCAGGGACGGGGCTGGCGGGACCAGGGGTCGGAGTCGGTTCAACTACGCAGTATCATCAGCGCCTTCACTCCGAATTTACACTGTGCCACTCCCCAACAGACTCGCTCTCGACTCTGACCCCGGAAGAAAGAGCGCAGGAACGTAGGGGTCGGAGTCGATTCGACTACGCAGTAGCGTCAGCGCCTTCGCTCCGCATTTACTCTGTGCCACACCCAGACAGACTCGCTCTCGACTCTGACCCCGGAGGAAAGAGCGCAGGAGCGTTCAGTTAAGAATGAATTCGTGTTTTGAACTGCCCTGAGAAATGATGACCTCCCAGCGCTTGTCTGCTGTTTCCCTGACCAACAACATCGCATCCTCTTTTGCCTTTCCCCAGACGACTACCGAAGTCAGGTAATCCAGATCCGCTCCCAGAATACCTGACAGGATCCTTCTCCAGGTTTTCAGATTCAGTCCATCATGAATGGGTTTTCCCAGGGCCTTGGCGAGTTCAATACTCTGTTCATTGGCAACCTGGTAGGCCTTACTCCGGATAGCGTACGTGAGAATGATTTCCTGCTCTGTTAACCGTCCCTGCTCGCAGTGATAAACAACCGTCGCCTCTCGCCCTCCCTGTTTACCCCGGTACTTGCTGATGCCATTAGCATCCAAGGCAGCCAACTCAACTGACCCCTGGTTCTTCTCGAACTGTGCGATCTCATCGCAGGGGAATCCACTCTGGATATCTGCAAGTCGCTGTCCGGCAAATGCCGTTTCGATCAGCAGGAAAAATAATAAACATGCGATGAATTTTTTCATTTGATTATTGAATGCAGAGTAAAGGGGTGAGGAGAGAGAAATGGTGGGTTGCTGCCTGTCACTGCGCTTCAACGTGGGTGACAGGACGTTGACCACAGAATCTCAACCTTACCGCAGCAATTGCGAAATGTCTTTTTTGATGTGGCTGATAGGGTGCCAGGGATCGGAGTCGGTTCAACTACGCAGTAACGTCAGCGCCCTTGCTCCGGATTAACACTGTGCCACTTCCAAACAGACTCGCTCTCGACTCTGACCCCGGAGGAAAGAGCGCAGGAGCGTAGGGGTCGGAGTCGATTCGACTACGCAGTAACGTCAGCGCCTTCGCTCCGCATTTACTCTGTGCCACACTCAAACAGTCTCGCTCTCGACTCCGACCCCTGAAATACACACTAGAACGGATCAGTAGCACTGCTCTTTTTCGGCGTGCGCATTTCCGGCATATCGGATTTGAATAGACCCGCTTCAAGATCACGCAACAGATCCTGGCAGGCCTTGAGTCGGGTGGGTTTCAGGCGCTTGCCCTGCAGGACTATCAGCTCAACGGGATGATGCGCAGGCAGCCTTGCCAGCAGGGTAAAGGTGACTGCATCGTCAGTCGTATGGAAAGACTCCTTGATCTCCGGCCTTATATTCCATTGCTGCGCCAGCCGCTTACGGATCTCCCGCTTAAGTTGTTCAGGATCACTTTGTTTGCGTTCAGAGGGGAACAGACTGCTGGAGAAGTGGGCGAAAAGCCTGTCTGTGGCGATTACCAGCAGTTGTTGCTCTTTCTGCACCTTCAGGTCCCACAACAGGCAGCAGTAGGCCGTATAGTGCTGCATCTCTATCTCTGTATGCGACAGCCACCCGGCATCTGCCTGGCGCTTTAAGGCGTCATGCAGGCCACTCTGTTGCGAGACAGCGGTGAGCAGTTCGGGATTCTCCCGCAATTGTCGCCAGAAGAAGAGCTGGGTTTCGGCATCGTCCATGTGCCGGCCTTCGAGGTAGCTGAAGAAACGTTCGCGCAACAGACTTTCACCCCGCATAAAGGCGATTTGCAGATGTGCCGGTAATTTATTGTCTTTGGCGCCGGGCCAACGAAGGGCGCGTTGAAAGCGGGTGGTGATATAGGCAGAGAGAGGAGAGATGATCTGCCTGAGTTGTTTTGCCATGCTGTATTTCCTGACCTTCTAAGTAGAGCAAGGGGTCGGAGTCGAATCAACTACAAAGTAACATCACCAGCTTCGCAACCAGCTTGTTTTATGCCACTCCCCAGCACACTCGCTCTCGACTCCGACCCCGGAGGGAGTAAAGCTTAGTGGGGAATTTGGAGCGGACGACGGGATTTGAACCCGCACTACCCGGGGGCAACCGGAATGTCGGGCTCTGAAGGCCTGCGTGCTACCGTTACACTACGTCCGCTTGAGAAAATGTGATTTTATACCACCGAAACCGGTAACTGTCAGATCAGGTTGCGACTACTACAAATTATTGCGTGTCTGGGGCCGATCTGCGTAAAACCGGGTTTTCCAGTACCATTTTTCTCTGACTCAGTTTTCGAGCTTCACATCATCCCAACTTTTCAAATTTCGCTTGTGCTCAGCTTTTTCGGAGATTATTTTCACAGTAACCCTACGTACCGGTAACACTGACATGACAGACCAGCCTGATACAGATGCCAACAATGAACCACTGTTTACTCCAGTTGAGGCCCGCATACTCGGCGTGTTGATGGAGAAACAGCGGACCACCCCGGACAACTATCCGCTCACCCTCAACGCACTGGTACAGGCCTGCAACCAGAAGACCAGCCGCAACCCGGTGATGCAGCTGACCCAGGGGGAGGTTGGCCACACCGTCAACCTGCTGCGGGATCGGGAACTGATCCGTTCGAGCTTCTCCGGCCGGGCGGAGCGGTATGAACAGAAACTCGGCAGGCATCTTGAGCTTGGTCGGGAGGAACAGGCAGTACTCTGCGTCCTGCTGTTGCGCGGACCCCAGACGCTGGGTGAGCTGCGTACCCACGGTTCGCGCCTGGCGGACTTTGCCGGTCTGGAGGATGTCCGAGATGCCTTGGAACTGCTGATGGCGCAAGAACCTTCATTGGTGGCGACCCTCCCCAAGGGGCCGGGACGACGCGAGGACCGATACGTCCAGCTGCTGAGTGATGAACCGAAGGAGGAGCTGTCTATGGCCGCTGCTGCGACGGAAACGACCGGTGAAGCTGATCGCCTGACGGCCCTTGAGGAGGAAGTCCGGCAGTTGCGGGCCGAAATCGACACACTATGGCGGTTGACCGGACTGCAGATGCAGAAGCCATCATCGGATGAGAGATAGTCTTTCGCTGTCACCTCAAGGCCTGTCCCGATGACCCCTACAGAAACGGATAATCGGTATAACCTTTTTCATCACCGCCGTAAAACGTCTCGGGATTTGGCTCGTTAAGTCGTGCACCCTGGGCAAATCGCTCAGGTAGATCCGGATTGGCAATAAACAGTTTGCCGAAGGCAACCAAATCAGCATCACCCTGTTGCAGCGCCTGCTCGGCCCTGGCTTGGGTATAGCCATTGTTGGCCGTGTAGAGGCCCCCAAAGCGGCGCTTGAGCTCATGATAATCCACAAGACGATCTCCACCCAACATATCGCCTTCCAATACATGCAGGTAGGCAAGCTGATGCCCACGCAACATATCAACAACCGCATTAAACGTCGCTTGCGGCTGTGAATCCCGAATGTCATTGAACTGGTTTTCAGGTGACAGGCGCACACCGATACGGTTGCTGGGCCACACTTTACTCACCGCTGTAATCACTTCATCCAACAGGCGCATGCGGTTTTCAATACTGCCGCCATAGGTATCAGTCCGGGTATTGGTGCCATCGCGTATAAACTCATCCAGCAAATAGCCGTTCGCTGCATGGATCTCCACCCCGTCAAAGCCTGCATCCCTGGCTCTTTGCGCGGCTGCCGCATAATCTGCACACAGGCCGGGGATCTCTTCGATGGTCAGGACACGTGGTGTCTCGAAAGGCTGCATGCCCTCATAGGTCACAGCATCACCTTCAGGGCGAATGGCAGACGGCGCTACCGGCTGAATGTTATCGGGCAACATCGATGAGTGAGATATGCGCCCCACATGCCAGAGCTGGAGAAAAATACGCCCGTCTTCGGCATGCACGGCATCGGTTACCTGCCGCCATCCCGCCACTTGCTCATCGCTGTGGATCCCCGGTGTTGCGGGATAGCCAACAGCCTCGGGCGAGATCTGACTGGCCTCAGTAATAATCAACCCGGCAGCGGCCCGCTGAGAGTAGTACTTGGCGTTTAGTGCCGTGGGCACATTGCCCTCGCCGGCCCGGTTGCGGGTCATGGGCGCCATCACAATACGATTCGGCAGTGTCAGGCCACCCAACGTGAGCGGGGTAAAAAGATCGATATTGTTCATTATTCACCTCACTTTCTCAGCAACTTGAAGGCATGATTGCCGTTGAAACCCTGGTTGAAAAAATACCTGTTTTCATGTCTGCACCCTCCATTCACGAATGGCAGGAGACCGGGTTTAGCTACCTTGGTTTCATGGATATTAGGGAAGCTCTGATTAATTGTCATTTCGAATGCAGTGAGAAATCTCATACCTCGAAACATAGCTATACGCCTAGTAGTTTGAGATCTCTCCCTACGGTCGAGATGACAATGACTCAATTAATCAGGGTTTCCTTAGTAAGGATAGGGCATTATAGATCCTATGTTAGCGATATAAGGACGTTTGATGGGTTTGGTGTCTCCACCATGCCGATGTTTGTCGAAGTAACACACCAAGGCAGAAATAATCAGGCAATTTCTTGCACGGAAGGCCGGTAGACAGCCGGTCTATTTTTTTATCCCCACACCCCGGTGCAGCAGGTTCAGGCTATAGGCCGACAGGGCCAAAATAAACGAGAGAATGATCACTATCGCAATACCCAGATCGATATCCGAAACGCCGATGAGGCCGAAGCGAAAGGCGTTCACCATATAGAGCACAGGATTGGCCATGGAGACATCCTGCCAGAATTGGGGCAACAGCTGGATGGAGTAGAAGACGCCGCCAAGATAGGTCAGGGGTGTCAACACAAAGGTCGGCACAATAGCAATATCGTCAAAGGTGTTGGCATAGACCGCATTGATGAAACCCGCCAGGGCAAACAGGATCGAAGTCAAAACGAACACCAGCAGCGTGATAGCGTAACTGTGTATCTCAAGATCGGTAAAGAACAGTGAGACCAGTGTCACCACGCTGCCAACGGCAACACCCCTGGCTACTCCTCCGCTGACATATCCTGCCAATACCACCCAGTTCGGCACAGGCGCCACCAACATCTCATCCACATAGTGCTGAAATTTTGCGCTGTAGAAAGAGGAGACCACGTTGGCGTAGGAGTTCTGTATCACCGACATCAGGATCAGTCCCGGCACGATGAAATCGATGTAGCGGAAACCATCCATCTCCCCGATGCGATCACCGATCAGCGTGCCGAAGATAACGAAGTAGAGGCTGGTGGTGATCGCCGGCGGCAGTATGGTCTGGATCCAGATGCGACTGAAACGCAGCACCTCTTTGATGACAATGGTGCGATAGGCGGTAGTGTAGCGGCCCCAGCAGGTCACGCTTTGCCCTCCACACTGCGGCTGCGATCCCGGTCCACCATGTTGATGAACATCTGTTCCAGACGGTTTTGTTTGTTGCGCATGCTGACAACCTCGATACCGTTGCGGGAGAGCGCTTCAAAAAGGTCGTTGATGGTTTGCCCACGGGTGAGTTCCACCTCCAGCGTAGTCTCATCCACATGTTCCAGCACATACCCTTCCAACTCCGGTACAGCGGCAAGCGTTCCACGCAGGTTAAGTACAAAGGTCTCCGTGTGCAGACGACTCAGCAGTCTCGAAAGCGAAGACTGCTCCACGATTCGGCCGTGGTTGATGATGGCGATGTTGCGGCAGAGGCTCTCCGCCTCTTCAAGATAGTGGGTGGTAAGAATAATGGTGGTGCCCTGTGCATTGATCTCGCGCAGAAAAGCCCACATGGATCGGCGAATCTCGATATCCACCCCGGCAGTGGGTTCATCGAGGATCAACAACTGCGGCCGATGCACCAAAGCACGGGCAATCATCAGGCGGCGCTTCATGCCGCCAGAGAGCGAACGGGCCTGTGCGCTGCGCCGATCCCAGAGATCGAGCCGTTTCAGACTCTTCTCAGCCCGCAGATAGGCCTCGCCCCGCGGTATGCCGTAGTAACCCGCCTGATTGACCAGGATCTCCACCACCGGCTCCCACTGATTGAAGTTGAACTCCTGAGGTACCAGACCAATAAACTGCTTGGCGGCCTCACGCTGCCTGTCGATATCATGGCCAAATACCACCACCTGCCCGGAAGATTTGTTGACCAGGGAGGCGATGATACCGATGGCAGTCGACTTTCCTGCACCGTTGGGACCCAGCAGTGCGAAGAAGTCCCCCTCTTTTACATCGAGATCGATACCTTTCAGCGCTTCAAAGCCGTTGTTGTATCTCTTGTGCAGATTTCGAATGGAGAGGGCGTTCACGGCAGGACTACAGCAGATGGATGATGACCGCCTATTCTACAGATAATTGGCCAGCAGGGGTCAGAGTCAAACCGGACAGCACGGCAGGTAATTGAGATTGAGTTGAATCGTTTGACCCCCGCCGCTTCGCAGCAAGATACCGGAATAGCGATTAATCAGGAATTCCATTGAGTCGCTGTTTCGTCTCCGCCCACAACGCCTCGTAGGCCTGTGCTGCGGGTCCTCGCAGAGCATACTCAGCCACCGGCATGCGGAATATACCCATCCGCTCCACATCACTGGCATAGGGAATACGGGTCTCCAGCACCTCGCTATGCGAGGCTGGCAGGTTCTTCATGACATCAAGATGCATCCGCTTGCGCCGGTCCACCATGGAGAAGAATGGCATCAGCTCCAGCCCGTCTATACGATGGCCATCAAGAAAATCGAGCAATTGGTCAAAGGTTCGCAGGGAGAGCGTAGTCGGAATCAGGGGCAACATCAGGCCATCGGCGGCACGAAAGATGTTTTCCGAGACCAGCGATATACTGGGCGGACAGTCGAGAAAAACATAATCATAGGCACGGGATAGGGGACGCAGCAGTCTCAGCAGCTGTTTGGTGGGTTTACTGGCAGTCTCCAGTCTCAGATCCATATTCCGATAGGAGAAATCCGCCGGCAGAATATCAAGGTTGTCAAAGTCGGTGGCCTTGACCAGCGAATCAAGATCGAGCTTGCCTTTCACCAGGCGTTTACTGCCGCCCTTTACCTTCGGTTTGACGCGAAAATAGAAGGTCGCTGCAGCCTGGGGATCAAGATCCCAGATCAGGGTGCGGTAGCCCTCCTTCGCCGCCAGGTAAGCAAGATTCACCGCCGTGGCGGTCTTGCCCACCCCACCCTTGATGTTGTAGATGCCGATGATCTTCATGCAGCCCCCTTGCCACCAAAGAGTTTCCTGAATGTGTCGCGGTTTTCCTGCGCGGCAAAGTCGGTAAACAGGGCTTCGAACTCAGCCCGGGCCTGCTGTTGTTTCGCCAGAAGATCACCCACCAGGATGCCCATCGCAATCACAGGCCGGGCGCCGCTCCCCTCTTTCAGCATCTGCTCACCAAAATCCTCCAGGCTCTCCGCCTGCACCTGCAGATCCTGAAAGTCGCCGAGATTATCCAGCAGGATCTTCATCGCCTTGATCACCTTGCGAATATCGCGCTTGGGATAGAGACTCTGGAAAAACTCCATAAGATAGCGCAGTTTCTTGCACGATTTTCGCAGATCGTGAAGCGCTTCCGCCGGGGAGTCCGGCGTAATCGCCAACCCCTCTTTCAACACCCGATGGTAGATCTTGCGAATGCGCAGATCCGCCACCGTCGCCGCCGGCTTCCGGGCATTGACTTCAACCGGAGCCTCCGGCAGTGGCGACTCCAGCCAGCTACGCCAATCCTTCATCAATTTCCGGAAGTGAGGCGAGTTGATCTTGCGCACCAGAGTACGCTGCGCACCCTGATGATGATTCACCAGGAAGTCGTGAAAGGGATCGAGATCGGCTTGCACCACCGTCGGCAGACTCGCCCGAAGATCAGCGAATTTCAGCAGATAGACATCCAGGTCGCGGGTCGGCCCGGTGATCTGGCCGATCCACCCCAGACCCTGTTTGAAACGTTCGATATCGGTGTCGGCAAAGATGTTCTTGACTTGCCCCAGCAACGAACGACTGCGGCGCACCGCGACCCGTAAGTCGTGGAGAAATTCCGAATCAAGATTTGCCCGGGTACCGGAAATGTTCGCTTCCATGGTATCCAACAGACCCAGCAGTATCTTTCTGCCAGCAGCATCAGCGCGCTGTTCAGGGTCGAGCCGATAGTTGAGTTTGGATGAGTAGTCCCAGGGTCGCCGGCCAATTCCGTCGAGCGCACCGATGAACGGCGTCTGAGCCGCCACCTCTAATCCCAGATTCTCCAGGTCCGCCTGCACACGCAGGAACGGTTTTGGGTAGCCCTTAAGCGGCAACAGGGTGAGGGTCGGTTCCAACGGCCCCTGCTGTTTACCATCCTGGGAGCTGTAGCGGTTCTCTTCCAGCACAATCCGAACGACCGTCTTCTCCTCCCTGTCGAGCATCCGCAAGGTTCGCATATGACGATCCACCCTGACCAGAGGTAACAGCGTACGCATTTCGAGTATCGGGGAGAGTCGCTCACGCATCTCGCCGACCGGCAGGGAATCGCTGAATCCAGGGATCTGCTGCAGCGCCTCACACGCCACTTGCTCCCCGCTACGATGTTCAATCCAGCAGAGACGGCCACCCGCCGAAGACTTTTCGAAGGTCAGCTCCGCACCAGCCTGCCAAACCCGCCAATCGAAACTGTCGAGAAAGACCAGGCTATCTTCACTTTTGGGAGCTTTCAGGAAACGGTGGGATTGGGCCAGCGCAGACTCGACGCCGTCCAGTCCCAGGTCGTCAGGCAGAGTGTATTTGATCGGCTGCAGCAACATTGCTTTGATTCCAAGACACAGAGGGTTGGAAGAGTAACCGACACACTATGTGGCAGGCAATCTCAATTGGTGCATTCATCTCTGCATTTTTTTCAGCATCGTTTCCGGACGGGCAGCCGGCAGGAGCGGCGCCCCCGCCGCGATGACTCCGTAGACAGATAAAACGCGGCGGGGGCAGCGTTCCTGCATTTAACGCAATTAAACCCGAATAGTGCTTGAATCAGTGGGTAACCGGGATGCGGCGCGGCTGCAGTGCAGCTCTCTTCTTGATCACCACTTCCAGTACTCCATGACTGGTAGCCGCGCTGATCTCTGTATCGTCGGCCGTTTCGGGCAATTTGAAACTGCGGCGAAACGCCCCTTGAAACCGTTCACGGCGACTGTAGTCCAGCTTTTCGTTCCCGGCGTCTACCGCCTTACGTTCACCGGAGATCTCCAGCACGCCATCCTCCATGGAGACCTCGATCTCTTCCGGTGCAACACCGGGGATATCCATCGTCAAACGATAGTGATCCTCCGCCTCATGAATATCCACCGCCGGCGTCCAGGCGGATGCTGCGGCAACCTGTTGCTGTTTGCGCGCCTGCATCAGACGGTCCATCTCGCGGCCAAAGTCGTGCAACTGGATCCAGGGCTCATCGTGAAAAATGCTCATTTTTTCGTTCTCCAGAAATTGTGTTTTGCTGTTGTCTGAAGAGATTGGGACACACCATTTTTTTTCAAGTGCTGATATGTAAAACGCGATAACCCCGAAGTAAAAAGCGGTTGTTGTTCCTTGAAGCGGGCTCTATACGCAACTTATACTCGCATTCAACATCGACTTAACGAAAACAGATACCGGTTTCCACGACACCCTACAGGCAGCGACGCTATGAACACACCTATCTTCAACCCCCCCATCCGTACCCTCATGGGCCCCGGCCCCTCCGATGTGCACCCGCGCATTCTGGAAGCCCTCTCCCGTCCGACCATCGGCCATCTGGATCCAGCCTTCGTCGGCATGATGGAGCAGACCAAGGCGATGCTGCAGTACGCATTCCAAACCGAAAACGAGCTGACCATGCCGGTCTCGGCCCCCGGCTCCGCCGGAATGGAGACCTGCTTCGCCAATCTGGTCGAACCGGGTGACAAGGTCATCGTCTGTCAGAACGGCGTCTTCGGCGGCCGCATGAAAGAGAACGTGGAACGTTGCGGCGGCACCCCGGTGATGGTGGAAGACGACTGGGGCACTGCAGTCGATCTGCAGAAGGTCGAGGAAACGCTGGAAAACAACCCCGACGCCAAGATTCTCGCCTTTGTACATGCTGAGACCTCCACCGGCGCCCAGTCCGATGCCAAAGAACTGGTGGCGCTGGCCCATGCCCACGACTGCCTGACTATCGTCGATGCGGTGACTTCCCTCGGCGGCACCCCGATAAAGGTGGACGAATGGGAGATCGACAGCATCTACTCCGGTACTCAGAAGTGTCTCTCCTGCACACCTGGTATCTCACCAATCAGTTTCAGTGAACGCGCCCTGGAGAAGGTACGCAACCGTTCAGGCAAAGTGCAGAGCTGGTTCCTCGACCTCAATCTGGTAATGGGTTACTGGGGCAGTGGACAGAAGCGTGCCTACCACCACACCGCGCCGGTGAACGCGCTCTACGGCCTGCATGAATCGCTGCGCATCCTTGAGGAAGAGGGACTGGAAAACGCTTGGGCCAGACACCGGAAGATGCATCTGGCGCTGAAGGCCGGCCTGGAGGCGATGGGGCTCTCCTTCATCGTCGACGAGGCACACCGTCTGCCCCAACTCAACGCCGTATCCATTCCCGAGGGAGTGGACGACGCAAACGTCCGCGGACGCCTGCTCAACGAATACAATCTGGAGATCGGAGCTGGTCTCGGTGCACTGGCCGAAAAGGTCTGGCGTGTCGGCCTTATGGGGCACAGCGCCCGGGCAGAAAACGTCCTGCTCTGCGTTGGCGCCCTGGAAGCGGTCCTGAGCGACGTGGGGGCACCGATCAACACAGGCGTGGCCCTGGCTGCGGTACAGAAGGCGCTACAGGCTTAAGGAGCTTCTGATTTTCAAGCAGGCAGAGACATGATCGGCAGACCCGGCCCAAGGCAACGCCGCGCGGTTTTCTTCCTGTTGGCGATTTCCGTCTTCGCCATCAGCTACTATGTGGGTAACCGCCATAAAACCAGTGATGCAGTCCCAATCTCCGGTGTGGTGATGCGTCCTCCAACCCCGGCCCCGGAGTTTCAGCTTTCCGATCAGTCGAACGAACCCTTTTCGCAACAGCGGCTGCAGGGGAGCTGGAACCTGCTGGTGCTGGACCCTCAGTCCGGCACCGCCTCCCCTGCTTTCTTCCGCATGGTTCAGGTCTACAATCGTCTGGCCATCGAATCGGAGCTGCAAGGTCGGACCCACTTCATCTACGTTCCCAGAGAGAGCAGTGACGACATCAAGGCTGGCGCTGGCAGACTCGGTCCCAACTTTCTCGCGCTGCATGGTACAGAGCTGAACGTCGATGAAACTTTCTCTCGCTTCGGCGTGCCAGATATCACTGACAGCTTCACCCTCTACCTCATTGATCCTGAGGCGCGGATTCATGCACTGTTTACCGACGTGCAGGATGCGGCTACCATCGCAGCTGATCTGAAGGCAATTATCAGCAACCAAAATCCATGAAAAATTCTCCTGCTGCCCGGCACGGCGCCCCTGAAACCATTGGCAACAAACTTTTTGTGGGTCTCCAATACCTGCTGCCGCACCACCTTTTATCGGCAATCATGTACCGCATCACCCGCTCGGAGTGGAAACCCTTCAAAGATCTGCTGATCCGCAAGGCCATTGAGTGGTATCGGGTGGATATGAATCTGGCGCTGGAGTCGGATCCGGCGGTCTATCGTAGCTTCAACGACTTCTTCACCCGCGTCCTGCGACCGGATGCGAGACCCGTCGCTGCGGAACAGGACGCCATCACCTCCCCCGCCGACGGCACACTGAGCCAGGCAGGGGATATCGAGAGCGGCTATCTGTTCCAGGCCAAAGGGCACGACTACTCTTTGCTGGAACTGCTGGGTGGCGATATCGAGTGGAGCCGCCGTTTCGAGGAGGGCAATTTTGCCACTATCTACCTCTCACCAAGAGACTACCATCGTGTGCATATGCCGTTCAGCGGTACGCTGAAAAAGATGATCCACGTACCGGGACGCCTGTTCAGCGTCAACAACACCACTGCCCGTATGGTGCCCAATCTCTTTGCCCGCAACGAACGGGTCGTCTCTCTCTTCGAAACCGAGGCTGGACCCATGGCCGTCATCCTGGTGGGCGCGATCTTTGTCTCCAGTATGGACACCGTCTGGTCGGGCACAGTGACACCTGTTTCAAAACAGGTACGCGAATGGCACTACGCTGAACAGTCGGCACCTACGGAGATCACTCTTGAAAAAGGAGAGGAGATGGGGCGCTTCAATATGGGTTCCACTGTTATCCTGCTGTTCGGCCAGGATGCCATGGACTGGATGGATGAGCTAACGCCGGAGATGCCGCTGAAGATGGGTGAACAGATCGGTCAGGCGCAGGCAATATTGTAGGCTTTATCTCTTATTGGGCCACCGCCCCAAAGCAAATTGGTGCGGTGGTGGTACACCGACACCTCATCGCCACGGGGCGCAACGCCTACAGACAAATCTTCGCTTTAGAACCGAACTATTATCTCCTCTGAGTAAGCCGATTCAATGCCCACATTATCGATTGCGGTTACCGCCAGATACCAGGCTCCGTCACTGGGTAGCGTAACAACGTGGGATATCATACTGTCCGCCACCTCCCACTGCTGGTAGTTACCAGGTTCCTGACCATAATAGACGCGATATGATTGAACACTCACTCCCTCACTGGGTGTCCAGGAAATCTGCACCCGATTACTGATTGTCTCGCATGAAGTGATACAGGTGATATCCACATTTACGGTAGCGGTTGCACTGTCACCATCGAGATCGACTACCTGGTAGGCAAAGCTGTCTCTGCCTGAATAACCGGCAGCTGCCAGATAGACAACCTTATTGTCCGCAGTGACACTCAACTCCCCTCTGGTCGCGGATTGCAGAATGCGCAAACTGATCGGTCCATCCTGCAGACCGGTATCATTGGCCAGCACAGCAACCATGACAGATTCACCCGCGACGACTGCAGCAATATCATCGACAGCTACCGGCAGATGGTTGAGTCCCGTGACCTGAATGGAAAAAGGCGCCAGCCGGCTTGTTATAGTTCCATCGCTCACCGAGATGGCAACATCCATATATTCACCGACATCAGACTCAGCAGGCGTGCCGCTCAAGGTGCCGGTTGCGCGATCGAAGTTCAACCAGGTTGGTTTTCCAGTGACGGTAAAGGTCATACTGTCACCGTCAGCATCAGAGGCACTGGGGATGAAACTATACGCTTTGCCTGCAGAGACCTCAGCCGCGGGTTCACCGCCAATCACAGGCGCTCTGTTGACATTACTGACTACCAGGCTGAAGGGAGAAAGTGCAGCACTCGCCTTTCCATCCGTTACCGATACACTGATATCCGAATAGCTGCCCGCGCCATCGAAGCCGGGGGTGCCGGAGATGACTCCAGTTGCGGAATTAAAACTTGCCCAAGCAGGCAGATTACGAACACTGAAGATCAGTTTATCGCCATCAGCATCGGCACCTGCGGGGGCAAAATTGTAGGGGGTATTTTCCGCCACAACCAATACGGGTTCACCGGTAATTGTCGGTGCATGATTCGGTAGCAGTGGATCTGTAGTGCCGACATGCTCAAATGCCCCCATATCCGGAGCCGCGCCATTGTATTTCAGGGCAACGCCCTGACTGGCATTCCAGCTCAACGCGCGATCGAGGGTGATGGTGTGGTTAGCATAGTTGATCTCTACAATACGTGCGGTCTCGCTACTGCCCTGTAGCTGGATCTCATCCCCGGCCTCACCGGCGATCCCGAAACCGTCGTAGAAGTAACCGGCATCATCGACCACCAGGGTGGTGCCGCTGCCGCTGCCCACGGTGATGGTGAGGAAGCGTCCGGCATCGATCATCGGGCTTGTGGGTTCGAGGGTGAAGTCACGTCCGGCCTCGTCAACAAACTGCGGATCCTGCTCTATGTTGTTTGCATAAAAGTCCGGGTTATTGTTCTGTGCTGCGGCAAGTGTGATGCCGGAGCCTCCCCAGCGTCCAATCACATCATCTCCCGGGTTGCCGGAGAAGAGATTGTTGGTGTCGAATTTATAACCCGACATGCTGTTGCGGAAAACGTGCTGATAGGGGGTATTGGGCTCATCGCACTCCGAATTCCAGCTAAGGATGTTATTGACGAAAATATTGTCCTCATAGTTGCCATAGGAGGTATCTATTGTGCCGATGCCTCCACACTTATTTTTGTGGAAGACGTTGTTATAAGCTCGGTTATGGGTGACGTAGAGCGCCTCAGGAGTGTAGTGCTGCATACTGAGGCCAGTATTGTTCTCATAAAAGACGTTCTGGCGAATAATGCCGTTTTGACCTGCGTATTGAATGCCGTTACCACCAGAGGTGCTGTAATAATAGCTGGTTTTGGCGAAGGTATTACCCTCCACAAGGTTGTGCTTGGTGGCGTCGTGAATGGTGAATTCGTGATCAAAACCCACATTGTCGCAGTCGTAGATTTCACCAATCTTCTGGATCTCATTGTAGAGATAGTTGTTGCGAATCACATTGAAACTGCCGCATTTGATAGTCCAGAGTACATGGTTTGCACGCACAAAGGTGTTACCTTCCACAAGGTTGTGATCGGATTTTACCAAAGCGAGATTGTCTTCGTTTGAGTCCCCGATGGTGTTGTTGAGAATCTTGTTATGTGTCGCTTCCTGGAAGAACAGACCGGTTTTGGCGCTGCCGCTAGTGTCCAGGGCACGCAGGAAACTATTGTGTTGCAGAATGTTGTGATGGGCGTTGAGAGCATACATCCAGCGCCGGACGTTGTGTACCCGCAGCCCCTGCAGAATAAGGTACTGGCGATCGGAGATATCTATGCCCGGTGTGAGGTCGGTGCCAGTGATCGTCGCCAGCTCCAAGTCGTAGTTGCGATAGGTGATGTAGTTGCCAGGCGAGCCGGAGCGCTGCGGAATCAGCGGTTCATTATAGTCGCCTTCGCGAATCAAGACGGTTTCACCGGCTACGGCAGCCGCGGCTGCCCCGCTCAGGTTGCGAAAAGCCGTGTCTGAGCCTGCGCCACAGGCACGGCTGGCGGGATGGTAATCGTTGCAGCTTGAGGGACCGATGAGCAGGTCGACATAGAGATTGTCTCCCCCTGCCTGAGCTGCCGTGTTGACAAGGATCTGGAAGGCATTCAGGGTCGAACTCTCGGTGCTATCGGAAACAGAGATGCGGATATTCTCATAGTTGCCGGCGGTACCAACGCCAGGTGCGCCGGAGAGCTGCCCGGTGGCGGTGTTGAAGCTCGCCCAGGTTGGCTTGTTAGCGATGCTGAAGCTCAGGTCGTCGCCATCTGCATCGGATGCGATGGGGGTGAAGCTGTAGGCAGAACCTTCATCGATATTTTCGGCAGGTACCCCGTTGATGGTCGGCGCCCGGTTTGTGTTGCTGACGGTGATAGTGAAGCTGGGTAGCGAGGTGTTTTCAGTGCCGTCCGTCACGCTGATGAGGATATTGCCGTAGCTGCCGGCATCATCGTAACCGGGTGTACCGTTCAAGCGTCCGGTGGTGGTATTAAAACTGGCCCAGTCCGGTTTGCTGGTGATACTGAAGCTCAGTGTATCGCCGTCCGCATCGGATGCGCTCGGAGAGAAAGTATAAGCTGATCCCTCGGCGACACTGGGGAGAGGGGAACCCACGATGGTCGGTGCCTGGTTCTTTTCGCTGGCGATAACAGTAATGGTAAAACTGTCCAATAAGGCGCTGTCTGCGCTATCAGTTACGCTGATACTGATATTGCCATAGCTGCCCGCCGTACCTGTGCCAGGCGTACCGTACAACTGCCCGGTGGTGGTGTTGAAGCTAGCCCAGGCAGGCTTGTTGCTGATACTGAATACCAGCACATCGCCATCTGCGTCAGATGCGTTGGGGCTGAAACTGTAGACCGAGCCTTCATCGACAGTGCCTGTAGGAGAGCCACTGATTGCAGGCCCTCGGTTTGTGTCGCTGACAGCAATGGAAAAATCAGCCAGCGTAGCGCTCTCCGCGCCGTCAGTTACACTGATGCTGATAAGGTCGTAGTTGCCTGCCGAATCAAAGCCGGGGGTACCGGAGATAATCCCGGTTGCAGGATCAAAACCTGCCCAGGCAGGCAGATTGCGAACACTAAAGTTCAGTTTATCGCCATCGGCATCGTCGGCTGCAGGCGCAAAAGAGTAAGGCGTATTTTCTGCCACAACCGATGCAGGGAGACCGGAAATGGTCGGCGCATGATTCGATGGTTGTGGATCTGTAGTGCCGCCGCCCTCGCTAGCCTGGTAGTTAACAACCAAAAGAGGGGCTTTATCTGCCTTGCCGTCAAAAGAAGAGGCCACACGGCGTCCGCTACCTTTTATGACCACCGCCAGATGATTTCCGGCCTGCCAATCCGGTTGGTCGATCGCAGCCTGTATCAGGGCAGAGATATCCGGCGTCCGTTGCCTGGCACCTGCGCGCCCCCTTTTCCTCCAAACTGATGGAGACCATGCAACAGACTTTGCAAAAAGCGTGCGTGATGAAACGTTATAACTGCTTTTCTGGAACGGCGCTGCATTGTGCGTCTGCTCCACACCAATTTGAAGGCTACTGTCACCACGGGAAACCTTATCGACAGTAAACTGGAGGTTCGCATCATCGATGCGGGCGCCCTGCGGCAGATCCACAGCGAAGCGAAGTCCGACAACCTGATACTCACCATCGTATATCAGTTCTATATCAGAACTATCGGCATAGATATTTCCATCCTCTTCCTCTTCCACATCATCAAGAGATGAGGAGATACGACTGGTGAACTGTTTTGAAACTACAGGCTCTTCTATCACCGGTTCCTCGGGAACAGGAGCAGTCTCACTATTTGTGTATAAAACAGACAGCAGCGGCGCCTTATTCATTTCGCCGTCATAAGAGGATGCAGTACGCCGCCCACTGCCTTTAATCACAACTACAACATGGCTTCCGGATTTCCAGTCAGGCTGATCGACTGCCGCCTGTATCAGTGCTGAAATATCGGGCGTCTGCTGTGCTGTACCCGCTTCCCCTACACTCGTCCAATCCGCAGGAAGCCATGGCACGCTTTGACGAAAAAATGTGCGGGAGGAGACGTTATGACTCAGGTTGCTGAATGGTTGCGCATCCAGACTGTTTTCCAGATAGATCCCCAGGCTTGTCGGTTCGGTTGAAACCTCATCAACGGTAAACTGAAGTTTTGCCTCGTCGACACGAACACCTTGTGGCAGATTCAGAGCAAAGCGGAGTCCAATAACTTGATATTCACCATCGTATACCAGCTCCAGGTCTGAACTGTTAGCGTAGATATTGCCACTCTCTTCCTCTTCCACGTCATCCATGGAGGCCGAGATTCTCTGCTCAATACGTGTTGACACAACACCTGCATCAGCGGCTTGCAAATCCGTGAAAATCGGCATCACTAAAAACACACATAGGATGATAATCAAAGAAAAAGAGAAACGCTTACAAAATAAATTTTCCAACAACATATTTATAATCCACAACACAACTCGTTATGGCTACATTGTTGGCAATCATGGGACGGATGAACAGTTCATAAAACCAAACATGTGACACAATTTTTCACACTGATTTCAATGTGTGATGCCTGCCGGATTTATGCATAAATTATTAGAACAAACCGATTGTTTTTATGGTTTTGTGAACGAAATCAACCAATAGAATATTGGTTAATTTCCGTGCGAATAACAGGCAGATTAAATGCAAAAACGCAAGGACACAGAGAGAAAACTCTACGACCTTGCGCTTTAGGGAACCTCTGATAAATTGTCATTTCTAGCATAGCGAGAAATCTCAACCCTCATAACTTATCTTGATTAGAACTAATGTTCAGCCAGCCGAAGCCACGCCTCAGATCGCGGCACTGTCGTAGCAGCGGCCCGAATCAGGCGGGGTAGCATGGCTTTCAGATCGAATCTGCGATTGAATCGATATTGGTATTCGGCCAAGTAACGATGAGCATATTTGCGAAATCCAAACGCATGATAGGTGCCCGTAATCGCCGTTTTCAGATTGCCCAGCAGGATATTGATCCATGCGAAGCAAGGCATATCGGTACTGCGCCTATGCGTTCCAACCACCTCTCGCTGATGGGTCATACCAGCCTGCTCAACAGCGGTAAAACAATTCAGCCCATCACTGAGTACGTGGCTTGAGGCGACCAAATACCGTTCGGCCCAGTTCTGGATATCGATCTGCTTGAATCCAGGCACTGGATCAAAGCGAACAACCTGCGGGTGACCGTCCTCATCCAACTGAACCGCCGCCACGAAAGGAACTTTGTTCTCTGATCCCCGTCCTGCCTTGCCTTGGTGTCCACCGCCAAGATAGGCATCATCCACCACCACGATATCACCCTGCAAGGTGCGTCTTTCCTCGCGTTCGTCCATAACCTGCATGATCTTGTGTTTGACCCGCCACGCGCTCGGATAGGACACACCGATATGACGCTTCAACTCCAATGCAGATATGTTGTTCTTCGACTGGCTGATCAGGAACATCGCCTGAAACCATTTGCGCAGTGGCAACTTCGAACCATGGAAAATCGTGCCCGAACGCAAACTCGTCTGGTGGCGGCAGGCGCTACATTGCCAGTATGTGTGTTGTCCTTCATGAAATCGGCTATGGGTCGTGCCACCACAATGTGCGCAAACAAAACCTTGGGGCCAGCGTGCAGTTTCCAGTGCCGCCTCGCATTGTTCTTCGGCGCCATAATGTTCAAACAACTCGTTCAAACTCATACCGGCCTGAAACTGAATCGGGTTCATCGCCATGATCGGACTCCTCTTGCTGATCTTGGTGATATTATGTGGTCACTGGTGGCTCAATCCGTGAGCCTGGCTGAACATTAGTTCTAATCAAGTAACTTATTGACAGTTCGGTGGTTTGAGATCTCTCCCTACGGTCGAGATGACAGTGACTCAATTTATCGGAGGTTCCCTAGATTTATGACAAAGAATTTATCGATATTAAAAGGTCAGATTGACCTCATCAGCGAAACCGGATTCAACACCAAGACTATCAACCGCAGTCACTGAGAAATACCAGGCGCCACCACCAGGAACCGTCACATCATGGGAGGTCATAGTGTCAGCCACGACCCACTGGGTGTAAACACCTGACTGAGTTCCATAGTGAACACGGTACTCCTGAACTCCCACACCACTGCTTTGACTCCAGCTGATTCTGGCCATGTGTGTAGTGCATTCTCCCTCGCAAGTCACGCTGAGGGTCACAGTTGCCGTGGCACTCTCACCGTCAATATCCACAACCTGGTAGGTAAACGAATCCAAACCACTGTATCCAGCATCCGGGAGGTATGAAAAGGTATTATCCCCATTGATCGAGAGAGTCCCTTCCGTTGTATTCTGCAGCACGCTCAGAGTAATCGGCCCATCCTCAAGCCCACTGTCGTTATTCAGTACAGCGATCGGCACCACCTCTCCCGCTGTTGCAGATACCAGATCATTATTCGCAACAGGTTGATGGTTAATGCCCAGCACATTGATGGAAAATGCCGCGAGTGCTGCACTCGCCACTCCGTCGCTTACACTGATAAGAATATCATTGTATTCACCAATGTAGTCCCCGGATGGAGTACCACTGAGATTGCCGTTTGCGCTGTTAAACACAGCCCAGGAAGGCATATTGATAATAGAAAAAACAAGCGGGTTATTGTCAGCATCGCTGGCAACAGGCGTAAATTGATATGGCGTGCCTTCAGTCACTTCATTCAATGGGGTACCACTGATCGTCGGTGCACTATTTGCCAGGCTCACACTAATCGCAAAATTGGGCAACGAGACATTGTGTACGCCATCGGAAACGGCAATTCCGACATTCTCATAGTTTCCGGCATCTGATACCGAAGGCGTCCCAAACAAACGGCCCGTCGATGAATCGAAGGTTGCCCAAGCAGGTTTTCCCGTAATAGAGAATGTCAACGAATCTCCATCCTGATCAACAGCACTGGGAGTAAACTGGTAACTGCTACCTGCCACTACCTGGGTGGGTGCCAGGCCACTGATTACGGGGGCACGGTTCACATCAGTTACGGTGATGGAAAAAGGTGCAAGAGACACAGTCTCAGTCCCATCGGTTACGGATACGCTGATGTTGGTATAAGTACCTGATTGACTGAAATCCGGCGTTCCAGACAGTCCGCCGTTTACCGCACTGAAATTCGCCCATAAAGGCAAATTACTTACCGAGAATACCAATGCGTCATTATCTGCATCCACGGCTACTGGCGTAAAAACATAACCCTCACCTTCCGCTACTGTAAGTGCTGGGGTTCCCGACAATTCAGGCGGCTGGTTGGGCTGCACAGGGTCTGTCCCGGTGTCGCCGGTATTCCCGCCATCGAAATAATCGACATTCAGTAAAGGCGCACTGGCTGCATCGCCATCATAGGATGACGCTGTTCTTCTTCCACTACCCTTGACGACAAGAACAACATGTTGTCCCGGCTGCCATTGGGGTTGATCCACTACTTTTTGAATCAACGTAGTAAGGTCCGGGGTCTCCTGTTCAGAACCGGACTCACCAACAACATTCCAGTTACCCGGTTTCCAGCTGACGGTTTCGGTAAAAGTTGTCCGGGAAGAGACGTTATAACTACTGTTTGAAAAACTTTCCGCATCGGTAACATGTTCTGCAGATATTTCAAGATCACCTGTTCCAGTGGATACTTCGTCAACGGTGAACCGTACACTCGCTTTATCGATAACGGCACCCTGCGGAACATCCACCATAAACCGCATGCCTATTACCTGGTCCTGATCATCGTTGATCAATTCCAGGTCACTGCTGTTTGAGTAGATGGCTCCACTGACCTCTTCTTCAACATCATCCATTGATGATGAAATACGACTTGTTGACGTCTTCAGCGCAGAACTTCCAGTTGCATCTGAAACAGAGGAGGTATCCCCAGTTCCACTGCCACATGCAGCAAGAGAAAGAGCAGTAACTACAACAAATACGAGCTTTCCAATTTTCGCAAACATCTGCGTCAACCCATTGGTAATCAATTCAATGGGGGTGAGTCTAGTCGTTAAGAAAACAGAGAAAAGCCGTCTTCCTAAAAGATGTGAAACCCATCCATCACTACTGATAAAAAATGTGACGGCTTGCTAAATCCAATGATTATAAAACGAAATAAATGATTCTTTATCCAAACTGTGAGCATATTCCTTATTTCCTTACAGCATCGAAACATTTCACAAACCAGTGAACGGCCGGAAATAACAATTCTCGCCAAGACGCCAAGATTACGGGACTATAAGCCATTGTTATTCAATGATTAAATACGATTTTCTTGGCGTCTTTGCGAGAGGAATAGTGACGTTTCCGGACGGACACTATGCAAGCTGGCGTGATCAGATGTGCGGTCATAACAACGCAGTTATCTGGTATTGTTTTATTGCGTTTCTAATCCGGAGGAGAAACGAATCTCACCCGTTGGGTCCACAAATACCGCCTCAATACCCGACAGCCGCTCCACCAGCGCCATACCAGCCGGTTCGCCCATAACAAACAGCGCCGTGGCCAGCGCATCCGTAGTCACCGCCTCCGGCCCCACAATCGAGACACTACGAACCCCTTCAGCCGAGCGGCCCGATTTGGGATTCAGAATGTGATGGTGACGCACACCATCCAGCATAAAAAAACGCTCATAGTCACCAGAGGTCGAGAGCGCGGATTCATCCAAAGGCAGTAACGCCTTAATGCCCTTCTTGTCATCCGGATCGCGGATACCCACCTGCCAGGAACGGCCACGTCGGTCGCCGAGAAAACGGCTATCGCCACCAGCGCTCAGAGTGGCGTGTTCGATACCGTGATGCCGCAGGATCGCTATCCCCCGGTCAACCGCATAACCTTTGGCGATCCCACCAAGATCGATGCGTACCTGCGGTCGAGCAAACTGCACGCCGGCCGGGTCCGCCTGGAGCAAAACATGATGATAATCGACGGCGGGCAACAGCCCTCCCAGTGTCGCGTCACTGGGTTTGATGCCACGACGATAGTCGTAATGGTCACCGACGCTGGCAAAGGTGATGTCGAAGGCCCCCTCTGTCAGTTCCGATATCCGCCGTGACTTCTCCAACAACCTAAACAACTCACCACTGATCGCCACTACTCCCTGACCCGCCTCCCGATTGACCCGTGACAACTCACTGTCGGAGCGAAACGGACTCATCGCCCGGTCGATGCGGTGCGTCTCCTTCAGCACTGCCTCTATGGCAGCCTCACCCTGTTCCGCAGATTCACACCACAGCTGCAGCGTGATTCGGGTACCCATGATATCGGCGCTTCGCCATAACCACTGCGCCTCGACACCGAGGCTGGCAAGCACCAGCAGTACCGCCAGCACCCGAACCATTACACCGCTCATGAGGGAAGAAAATCGATCGGGTAGGAGACAACAGTGGTCTCCACCTCTTTAGAGCCAAAATCGAACATCCTTATTCTCGCGAGCAGCTTCCGCTCCAGTTTCCGGTTCTCCAGCTCAGAGGAGAGCAAACGACAGGTAGTCACCTTGCCCGAGGGTGCAATGGTAATCTCCAGCAACATCTTTCCCATCAATGAGGGGTTCTTTCGCAGAGCCCGGTTGTAGATGGAGTAGAGCGCCCCTTTGTTGCGATCGAACACCAGTTGAACCTCCTCTTCAGTACGCTGGGCAGAGTAGTCTTTCGCCACCTTTTTAGCCCGGCTGCCGCCACCTCCGTTGCCCTGCACTGCGGATCGCACCTGGGTCGTTTTTCGACCACTCAACCCTTGAGAGCCGGTATCCCGGCTTAGTTTCGCGGTGTTGATGCCGTCACTGCCGCGGGAGGCACCCGCAGTTACCAGCGAGCGCTCCACCCGGTTTGCCTTGTTACCTGCTTTGGAGAGGCTGCGGGATGAGGCCACGCTGCTCACCGCAGGTGCGGAACGCAGATCTGCCAACTCGTCGGCGACAGCCAGCAGACCCGACCGGCTGGCCTTGCGTCTTGCTGCGGCCGGATCACTCTTTATTGGTTTCTTTGCCACCTTGGAAGGCGCTCTTTTCGGCCTTTTTTTCACTACCGGCTTGGGCTTGGGTTTCGGCTTGGCAACCGGTTTTGGTTTAACCACGGGTATCTCGACTTCCGGCGGCTTGCGCTCTACCGGTTTTATCGGACGGCGCTCCAGAATGAGTTTCGCCAGCCGCGGCG
Organism: Gammaproteobacteria bacterium (ex Lamellibrachia satsuma); assembly: GCA_019623805.1. Taxonomy (NCBI): domain Bacteria; kingdom Pseudomonadati; phylum Pseudomonadota; class Gammaproteobacteria; species Gammaproteobacteria bacterium (ex Lamellibrachia satsuma). Next base: position 3,249,109 of record CP053680.1, on the reverse strand, counting down.
GGGTGACGCGTGTAAACCGTTCCTGTTGCGGCAGTTCCACCAGGGAGAGCACCATCCCAAGCAGCAGCGCTGCACCCACCATCACCAGTTGCAACCGGCGGAACTGCCGGTCTTCCCAGTGCGCACTGTTCCAGGGCAGTTCCAGTCGATGTGTCATCACACTCATAGCGCCACCTCTGACTCACCCTCCTCCGGGCGCCTCACTACTGCCAGGGAGATATTTCCGAACTCGCTCTCCGCACAGGTCAGCATCACCCGTTTCAAGAGGCTGTAAGGGACCTGCCTGTCCGCCATGATGGTGATCTCACCTATGCCATCAGCATCCTTCCCCGCAGCAGGAAGCGCTATTTTCACTCGTTCATCCAGTGCCTGCCGCAACGGCTCGATCATCTCCGTAGTGGAGTCTGCCAGCCGGTCGAGCTGCACCACAACCTCTCCCTGCAGCCGAATCTCATCTGTATTGAGCATCACCACCATGGTCTCTTTTGCACGCTGCTCTGCGCTCGACTCAGGCAGCTTGAGGGCCTTGGCGTTGGGCAGCACCTGCACCTCTGAGGAGTTCACCAACAGGAAAAAGACCAGGATAGTGAAGATATCCATCAGCGATACCAGGTTGATGCCACCGCGCCCCCGGTTGCGCTTGTGGTGCCGCTGCATGCGTTTCGCCCGACGTGACATCTTCATGAGCCTTTACCCCGGGTTGCCGCCCCTGGCAGTGGAGGTGCATCGCCCAGAGAGATATCGGGAAACAGCTCCGCCTGCACCACCGAACCCGCCTGCACCAGATCGGTAATCCGCACCCGGTCCATCACCTGCACAAGATCGTCATATGAGACCTCCGGCTCCGACAGGATATATACGTTGCGCTTTTCGGGATAACGCGCCTTGAGTGCCTGCAGCACCTGTGAAAGCTGCTGCAGATGTTGTCCCGACTCCTGCTGTTCAATGCGCTGAATCAGACCTCCACGACGATCGGCAATCTCGATGGCGTCATGACGCACAATAACCTCCAACTGGAGTTCTCCCTTGGCAGTACTGCTGCCCTCACTGGCCGGCGGCAGGTGGAGATCCAGCACTGCCATGCGTGAGAAGGTGGCGGTGATCAGGAGAAAGGGTACCAGTATCACCATCAGATTCATGAAGGCGGTGATATTCAGCTCCGCCTCTTCCGCATACCGACGCGACCGGCGTCTCATTTTGCGCTCCCGGCCCGCTCGGTGACGATATTGAGGAACTTCACAGAAACCATCTCCAGACTATCGACAACCTGGGTGGTACGGCTTTGCAGCAGTGTGTAGACAAGCAATAGCGGGATCGCAGCCATCAAGCCGAAAGCGGTGGTATTCATCGCCACCGAAATACTGGCGGAGAGCAGGTCCGCCTTCTCCGCAGGATCGGCAGCAGCGACCGCAGTAAAGGCTTTGATCAGACCAATAATGGTTCCCAAGAGGCCAAGAAGCGTTGCGATATTGGCCAAGGTACTCAGATAGTGAGTGCGTTTCTCGAAACGCGGGATCTCTTCCATCAGTCCCTCTTCCATTGCCATCTCAATGTCACCCCGGCGCCGAGCATTGTGGGTACGGGACAGACCGTAGACCAGGATGCGCCCCAAGGCGGTGCCGGAATCGCTGGCCGATTGCAGCGCCTGTTTGAATTCACCTTCATTCAGCTGTGGCAGCACCCTCGCCCAGAAACGGCTGTTGCGCAATTTTGCGCTTGCCAGGTAGATGTAACGCTCTACAGCTATCGCCAGGCCGAGGGCAAAAATCAGCAGGATCGGGTACATGAACATCCCTCCCTCCTGGAAAAATCGAATGATAAAAAGATAGTTGTCCATAATGGTTCCTCTGTAGCGATTATTCAGATTGATCTATTAACAAACCTTGTTCTGTAGGTCGTACGGCGTTTCGTTCATGGTTGTTCATTCATTGGCGGCACTAAAATAGTCGAGCTGCCGCCGAAACACCGCCCGCTCCAACGGGACCAGCAGATCGTCTCCGTTCTCCAGCGGCGGCATGCCTAACGGGTCACCCGGCCCCGATTTCCGCCAGGGCACCAGATAGAGCACCTGCGGAGACTCCCGGCTGCCAACTACCGCCGTACCGTCCAGTTCCATCCGCTGTTCTGCCTGGGCCATCCACGGATTCAGCAGCGTCGCCAACAGCATCCATCGAAATAAATCTGTACTCATGCTCATTTCACCTCTGCCGCCAGTTTTTCCCCGGCGCCAATGCGTCTTTTCAGCTCCGCAATCCACATTTTTGTCTCCTGCTCGCCAGCAGCCGAGAGCGCAGCAAACTGCTTGTAGTGGGCCAGAGCCTGGCGGGGGTTGTCGAGATAGAGGTCATAGAGGATGCCCAGATTACGGTGAGCCAGGGCATGGTCCGGTTTGCCCTCCAACAGTTTCCTGTATACCGTCAGGGCTTCCTGGAAACGTCCCTGGCGGCGCAGCAGAATAGCCAGCTGGTGCCGTGCCACCGAATTCTCCGCGTCGATCTGCAACACTTGGCGCAATGCCGTCTCCGCAGCCTCTGCCTGATTCCCCCTGAGCAGCAGGATGCCCAGGTTGAGCCGCGGCGAGACAAAATCGGGGAACTCATCCGCCAGCGCCCTCAGCAGTGGCTCGGCCTCCTCATCCTGGCCATCACGCATCGCAATGAGCGCCTGGCTCAGCTGCAACCGGGCTTGTTCCGGCAACTCCGGCGCACTCTCCCGCTCTGTTTTTTCCAATGACGGTGTCCCTGCAGTTGCAGGTAAAGCCAGATCCCGGTGCAGTACCTGATTAGCGCAACCCGCCAGCAGCAACGAGCAAAAAAGGAGACCCGTAATCGGTCTAACGTATCTCATTGAACACCCGCTCCCCCTGTTCCTGTTTGGCGTAACGCGCTGGGTTCAATTGCGCCAGCTGACTGAAGCTCTGACGAACCCAGTCGTCATAGACACCCTGCGCCGCCCGGCGGGCGTTCAGCTCATGGGCCTCGATCGCCTTCTCTTCGAAGGGATATGCCTGCTCCTCCAGTAGCAGTTCATACTGTTCCAACTCTTCCGCCGAAAGCCCGGCGGGACGTTCCGAAGTCAGCAGGGACTCGCCGAAGAGCCGATAGATCTCAGCCAGGCGGAAGGTTGCCAGGGTGGTCACATCGGCCTGGGCAAAACCTGCCGCCAGGTCATAGGCCTTGATTGCGCGTTGCATCTGGCGCTTTTTGCGCTTCAAACTGCGCGCCAGCGGCCGTTTAAGGGGGATTTTCACAAACGCCATGTATTCCGGTTCGGCCAGTCTCAGCGCCGCCTGGGCGGCGAGATAGCGACTGCGCTCACTGCCGGCGGCACCGGCCTTGCGTTCCACAGCAACAATCTGGCGCAGCCAGTAGTCACGCTTGGCGGGTTCCTGCTGCCGTTGATAGAGCTCCACGAGTTGCTGGCGGGCCTCCATTGCTGGTTCCAGAGGCTGGGGAAAACGTTTTACGTAGCGCTTGAATGCACTTACCGCCCGTTTGTCACTGCCTGCCTTCTGGTAGAGTTCCGCTGCCTGCCAGGCAGCCTGCTGCTGCACTTCCGTCGCCAGAGGCGCAACGGCAACCCGCTCGAACACCACCGCCGCCTCCAGCGGCTGGTCATTTTGCAGATAGGCAAGCGCCAGTTTGCGCTCAACATCGACCGTCAGCTCATGCTTGGGATATCGCTGACGAAATCCCTCCAACACCTCGGCAGCCATCTTCCACCGGCCCGCAGTGATCAGGCTGGCCGCACCATCGTATTCAGCAGTGGTACGAATCGACGCATCGGGCACCACCCGGCCCACGCGCAGATAGTGTTGGGCCGCTGCCGCTGCCTCGCCCTTTTCACTCAGAATCCGCCCTTGCTGGTAGATAGCAGCCGCAAGCTTTTCCCGGATAGTCCCCTGCCCCGCCTTGTCCCCCGCCGACAGTTGCAGCAGCTTGTTGTAGCCGGTTTCCGCTTCAGCATAGTCGGCCAGTTCGAAGGCGGCGTGGGCGGCCACTGCCCAACTCACCCTTTGGCCCTTCTCATCCAGCCCGTTTTTTCCCTCCAGACTGCGCTGCGCCACTTTTCTGGCCTGGACATAATCCCCCAGCTGAAACAACTGCCGGGCGCTCCGACTCAGCACCCCGGCAGTTCGTTTGTCAGCGGGAAAACGGTCAGCAAAACGCAAACCACTCTCTGCTGCCTGACGCTGCCACTCCAGACGCGGAGTCTCAGGCAGGAGCGACTTCTGTCGATCAAAGGCGAGCAGCGCAGCATAACCCGCCTCGGCAGCGTCTTTGTGTGGTGGATAGTCGTAAGCAGTGCGCTGGTACTCCACTACCGCCTGGCCAAACTCACCCCGCTCAAACTGCAACTCCGCCAGTAGAAAGTTAACCCGACCGCTTTGTGCCTCGCCGGGAAAACGGCTCAGGTAGTGGCGATACCAGACAACCGCTTCGCTGAACCAGGTATCGCGCTGGCCCTTTTTCACCTTGCCGGGCTGTTGAGCCAGGGCATGATAATGGCTCGCCAGATCCCGCAGATACTTTCTCAGATGGGGGGTGAGAGCGATCCGGCTCTCCTGTTCCAATCCCTTCCAGGCCTCACCATCCTGACTGTAGCGTTGCGCCAGCTCTCTTTTCGCCGCCAGTGCCTGACCGGGAAAATCGTGGGTCTGGTAACTCTCGATTGCCAGCAGTTGAAGCGACGGCGCCTGTGGATGGCTGGGACTCCGTCGCACGAATGAAAGATAGGCATCTGCCCCGTCGAGGATACGCTCCTGTTTGAGGTAGAGGTCTCCAAGACTGCGATAGACCCGATGCAGCCAGGGACGTTCGCCATTTGACTGAAAATACCGGTCGATCCCTGCGGCACCCCCCTGCTGGGTAAAACAGAGGCTGGTAACCCGCAGGGTATCCTGCATCAGCTCCCGGTCACTGGGGATCAGGGTGTTGCTGTCGAGGCGGCTGAGCGTATCCGCACGCAGATCGAGCAGGGCCACGAAGGCATCCAGAGCCGCATTGAATTGTTGTTGTTTGAACAGTGCCCAACCGAGTTTGAACAGGGCACGTTGGTGGAACGGCGAATCCCCACCCGCAGCCACGGCGGCAGCATAGGCTCGCTGGGCTGCAGCATAGTCTGCACGGGTGAACAACCACTCGCCCCGTCGAAACTGAGCCTCCTGAAAATAGAGACTCTCAGGATGTTCCCGCACCAGACGATCAAGGGTCTGCTGCGATGCCTCCAAGCGGCCGACCAGCACCTCGGCCCGGGCCAGCTGATAGTAGAGCCGGTCACGCCCGGTTATGTCGTCATTCAGCTCCAGTAGTTGCCGATAGAGTTTGATCGCACTGTCGAAGACAGCCTCCGCCGGCAAACCTTGGGCCTCCCCTGCAAGCCGCCGCTCGCCCTGCCCCAGCTGCAGATCCGCCAACCGCCGGGTCGCTTCATGGGTCAGCTCGGGAGGCGCAGACTGCTGCAGCAGTGCCCGGTAGTCATCCATCACCCTCTCTGGTGTCAATGCCTCGACCGGTACCACTTCCACCTCGCTTTCCCGGCTCGGCAGACTGGACAGAGTGAGTGGCTCGGGTTGCCGCTGCAACCAGGAGACGCACCCCTGCAGCAGAGGCAGAAGCAGTATCAGAGTCAGAAACTTCATGGTCCCGCCTCACTGCGGGCAGCGGCCCGGTCCTGCAGCTGAGCCAGCGCGAAGCGAGTCCGGACCTGCAGCGCTTCGAGGCCTTGCCGACGCTGCTGCAGCGATTCGCTGGCCATGAGATTCAGCGCTCCGGCCTGTGCCTTCAGGGTCACATTCACGGTAGATTGCAGCTCTGCAATGCGCACTTTCAGAGATTCGATTCGCCCCGAAAAACCTTCGAAACGGCCGGGCGCCTGCTCTAACGCCCCTTTCAACCTTTCACGAAGTTGCCGACTCCGCTCCAGCTCATCACTCGTCGAACGGAGTAATTTCTTGAACTGCCACAGGCGGGGTTTGAAATCAGTCTCGACCTGCCAGTTCAGCATCCCCATCATCAGCCTTAGCCGCTGACGTTTGCTCTCCAGTTGAACAGCGTCACCCAATTGGTCCATTTCCGCTTCAATCGCCTGCATACGGGCCAGTTGGGCCTGCTCTTCGGCATTCGCCAACCGCAGTGGCAGACTGTTGTCAGCCAGCTCTTTTTGCATCTCAAGCAACTTTTCACGACGCTGCTGCAAGCCCTGAAGACGCTGATCGGATAGCGCCGCCTCCACCCTCGGCAACTGCTCGGCATAGGCGGCCTGCCGCACCTCCAGCATGTGGTCGTAGGTCTCGATGGTGGAGGACCAGCGGTGGAGATTGGCGCTGAGAAAACCCACATCGACATAGTCGTCGTAGGCCTGCCGGAAGCGGTGCTTTGCCAGGAGTCCCCGTAGACGACGGCGCTGATCCGGGTCGCTCGCCAAAAGCAACCCGTCTGCTGCACCTCCCCCGTCGAACATAGACAGATCCGGCAGCAGCACACCCTTAGCCACTGCCTGTAACGATAGGCCCAGCTCGGTCAGCTCAGTCTGGTAAAATTGCAGCGCCTGGCGGTAGCGTCTGAGCGCCTCGGCTTCCGCCCCTAACTGCTGCAGCGCCTGGGGGGCCAGCAGCAGCCCCTGCTGTACTGCCGGGTCGTCCGGGTCACGTAACGCCAACGCCATCCAGGGAGTCAGCGCCTCTTCAAACTGGTCTTGGCGAAAGGATGCCCAACCCAGCGCCAACAGCGCCTGATTGGAGTGGAGACCTTGCAGCCGCACACGCTGCAGGCGCTCCTGTGCCGCAGCATTCTCCCCGGCTTCGAGTAATAACTGTCCATGCAGCAGATTGGCGCGGTCACGCAATGCGCGGTGCTCCTCATCATCGGCGTCGAGCCCGGCCAGTTGATCAAGCAGATCTCGGCCCTCCTGCTCACTGCCCTGACCAAGCTGCGCCAGTGCCCGGTTGAAGAGATGAAATCCCTGCCACGCTGACCTTCCATCAGGAGACACCAACCGCTGTATGGCGAGCGGGTGGTCACCCTGCGCCATTGCGATCAGACCGGCCAGCTCGCGCTGCTGTTCATGCAGAGTTTCGGGCAGAGCATCGCCGATACGTCCGAAGGCCAGGGCAGCCCGTTTAGGCCGACCCTGCTGCTGATGCAGCCGAGCCAACTGGAACCAGGCCCGGTCACGTACTGCAGGTTTTGCCGCCTTTTCCAGCAGCCGGTTGAACACCTGTTCCGCCTCGTCATAAAGACCGTAGGCGAGATAGAGTCCGCCCAGGACCAACTCCGGTTCATCACCCTGGGCGGTCATCACCCCCTTGGCTTGGGCCATTTGCAGGTGGGTAATGGCAGTGAAGTTGCGCTGCTGGAAGAGCTGGAACAACGCCTCGCCGTAGTGCAAATCGCGCACCCCGGTTTCGGCCGGTGCAGATCCACCCAGCGTCGCGCTGCTCAGCAAAGCCCCCAGCAGGCCAACCCCCAGCCGCAAGATGAAACCTGCCTGACTCACTCCCACTCCCGGACGTCAAACTCCGGCTGCTGCCTGGCTTCCAAATCGACGATCCGCAGCTCCAGCAACTTGGGGCTTACCCCCTTGGTGAACTTGAGGCTGGTGGCGCGACGATAGTCGCGGCCAGCGGGACCAAGACCGGTAAAGAAAGCGACCAGCTCATGTTCACCGCTCTTCAGATTGCCGAGAAAGAGCCGTTGCACCCCGCCACGGCGTAACGCCGCCAGTTCCCGTTCGGTGTAGAGATGGTTGGCCAACGCCTTGTCATCGATCTTCAACTGCACAGAGTCAAGGGTGAAGAACTCACCCAGGTCGAGGGAGAGGAAGACCGAGACCTGAGTATGGCCGGGAAAAAGCAGCTCTTCCTCCAACAAAAAGAGATCCCGGTTTAGTGCCACCACCGCCTTCTTCAGCGACCGCACCTGGCTCTGCAGGTCAGCGGGTTCATCGGCCTGAGACTGGCCCACAATAGACAGGGACAGCAGCAACAGTGCCAACAACCGGAGGATTTTCGGCAGCCTGGTTTTCATCAGAGAGTTCCATTGACGATGGGTTGGAAGGCAGTGAGCTGGTCAAGCATCGTCGCATTGCCCAGGCCGTGGCCGGGAAACCGTCCGCTGAAACTGCCCTGTTCTCCATGCAGTGCCATGTAGTTGAGTACTACTGTTTCCACCAGCAGATTGACGTTATTGGCTGCGGGGGCTGCACTGGTCTCCACCGAACCGTCACCGCGAAAGAAACCGATCTGCTGGTGCTGCGCCTGCTGTTCCGGGGTGGCGCCAAGCAACCCGGGGCGGCCCGCCGGATTGTAGACCAGGAAGCAGGAGGCTGCGGTCGAACCATTGTCGCCGGTCCAGACCCCTTTGCCGCGCCCCTCGATGGAATTGTCCACCGCACCGTTACTGGCTACTGAACCATCACTGAAAACGTAGAGCATCAACGGCACCCCGAGCCGCGCTGCGTACTCCAGGCAGGCGCCCATGCAGCGTCCGGCACGCAGATCACGGATCTCCCCCACCGACCGGTTGCCGGTATGATAGTCAAAGCCGCCCATGGTGATGGTGCCGGCGCCGGCATAACCGTTGAGTACCAGCTTCATCACCGAAGCGGTCTTACGGAATTCGCTGTCCCCGTCGTACTCCGCCTGGCTGAATATCGGCCCGATGATGTCCGGATCGAGGGAGGGATTGAGGGCGGCGGGATCACCGTAACGGTCCACCAGGTCGGCACTCTTCACATAACCGCAGCGCACCAGTTCCTTGATCACTGCGTCACTGCTGATACGGGTATCCACCCGGTCCAATCGCATGTCGCTGATGCGCTGGATCGACTCCATCACCGCTACCGCATCTCCCTGGCTGAGCAGCCCTACCAGCTTGCCGGTGTCCACCAACCCGGTGACATCACTGGGGCGATCGACTTTGGTGGGACGCAGGCTGGGGTCGATCATTCCCGCTGGCGCCACCGAATTGCCGCCCGACTCGGAATTGCGTGAGCCGATCAGGGTCAACAGCTCACCGTCAGCACCTGCGCGGTTGATGCCGTACATGGGGTTGTGGGGGTTGTTGCCGGTATCGTTATCGGAACGCGCCGGGATCACCGCACCGTTGATGTTGGCGGCGGTGGCGGGGGAGACCCGCTCCAAAATACCCCGCAGAAAGGCGCTGTCGGAGTGAAAACCAAGCCCAAGCTCACTGTTGGTGAAATCACCGGATGCGGACTGGGGGTTGGCCAGCGGCGGGATCATATCGCCTGGTAGACCGAGGCGGCTATATCCGGCGGTTGTGAGGAAATCGAGTTGTCCCCCCTGCCCACCAACCAACACATTGGAGCCCGCAATATTGGCGCCACCGGCCAGGTCGAAACAGATGAAGGGAATCTTGCCGGCCCCCTGAACAGCGATGCCGCAAGACTGTTTCAGGTTCTCCAGATCGCTGGAGAGGGCAGCACTGGCCTGGCGGGGATTGGCGAACAGGCCGAACAGTGTGGGCGCGGTCACCGCACCCAGCCCGGCGGCCAGTCCCTGACGGATGAAATCGCGCCGGCTGACGGGACGTGGATGATCCGGGTAGAGCAGTGGCGCATCCGGGGAGAGGTTTCTGACTCGTCGTTTCATCGCTTTAATCCGTCTTATTGCAACAGCAGAACTGCACTGCCGAGCAGCGCGGCGCAGTTGGCTTTGACCACCACAGCGGTGCGACCCGGTTCACAACCGGCACCACAGGCGATCAGCAGGTCAGTGAGTTGATCCAACTCGGTGCGCACATTTGTCTCACTGGGCTGATCAGCCAAGCCCCCGCCCAGCATCCGCGTCATCAAAGGGTCGAGCATCAAGTCCCGGCTGGTGGTAAAGGCGCTCTGCGGCTCGCTGTCGAAAGGGAAGCCGGGGAAGTAGCCGCTGCGCAAGACAGGGTCGTCCACCAAAGCATTGCAGTATTCGATCGCCAGCTGCGACACCGCCACCTGATGGGCGGAGAGGAAACCCCCGATGGTCTCAATCGCCGGGAGTTGCTGTTTGACACTCTCGAAGGTGGTACTCACCTCCGGGCGGATCGAACTGACACCGGTCAGCGCTGACATGCTGGCGTTGATCTCATCAAAAGTGCGCAGTCCAATCACCGATTGCGGTTCGCCATCAGCAGGGGGCGGTGGGGCCAGCGGCAGCGGTTCCGTATAGACGTTACTCTGGTTGCCAAGCCGTTCGAAACTGAGGAAGAATTCATCCCCCGCCACGCCCAACTCACTGGCGATCGCCGTTCCAAGTGGCGAAAGCAGTTGGCCCTGTTCAGCCGAATAGGCACTGCCTCCAATAGTGAGATCGAGATTGTTGTAGGCCTGGCCCACCTCCACCTCGCGACCGTTCATGCCGAGGCGCATACCGGCGAGGGGGAGACCCGTAGGTTGCACGTCCGCATCCAAACTGATAAACCGGGGCTGGTTGAAGAGATAACTGTAGCTATCGTACTGGGTGACTTCGAACAGGATGTAGCTCTCCGGCAAGCCCACCAATTCACTCACGCTAAACAGCAGAAAGTACTTCTCCCCCACACCAGCAGTCAGATTGCGGTCGACCTGCTCAGGCGTCATGGCGCGATTGTGGATCGCCAGCATTCGAAGTTTGCCCTGCCAGGGACGGTTTCCCGAAACCTCGTTGCCCAGCACCAGGGCAAAGGTGTCATCCCAATCGTTCAGATTGCCACCCGGAACCGGATCAAGATCATCGGTAAAGCGGCCGTTGACGTAGATGCTACGACCGTTGACCGGGTCGAAGGTGACTACCACATGCTGCTCTGTAGCCTGCAGGCGCTCGTCTGCATCGGCGGTGGAGAGCGCAGGTTCACCATTCGCTCCGGTCTGGTTGGAACGCTGCAGAAAATCGTAGTTATAGCGGGTCTGCCCCAGGGTGAAGTTGCGGATATCCGTGCCGCCAGAATAACTGACGATACGAGCCGGTCCCTCCTGAGTCACATTGGCTGGCACTACCCAGGCCTCGATGGTGTATTCACCAGTGGCCTGAATCAGCTCATTCAACTTGCTGCTGGCGCCAGTGGAACCCTGCGCCTTACCGCCGCTGAACTCCAGCCCCCAGCCACCGACCCAGGCCACTTCGCCACTGAGGGTCAGATTGAGTCCTGGCTCCACACCGCTGGTGTCGTAGGCGATATCACCTTCACCGGTCTTGAATTCATACAGGGCGATCTGATTTGTCTCATGACGGCTGCCACCGCTGGCGATCACTCCGTCTGCAAGGTTGAGGGCCTTGCTCAACACCAGCGCGGGATCGACCTGTGAGATCGGTACCTGGGCGGCAAAGGCGGCCACCTGGGCCTCCATGTCATCCGCATCCGTCAGGCATTCGCCGCTCCAGCAGTTGTGAAACTCAGTGCGCAACCGTACCACCAGACGCGATGCCTCCGGCCGGTTCAGATCGAGCTTGGAAGCCACCGCTTCGTAGGCCACCGCCACATCGGGCCCGGCAAAGTAGGGGGCCTCCGGGGTGACCGCATTTTCGTTATGACACTCGGCACAGTGGCTGGTAAGCAGTGGATAGACAGTGACGGAGAAAAGACCGAAATCGTCCGGCAGGATGCGCGAGTCACCCACTTCCTTGATCGGCGGGGCCTTGAGTTCGATCTGACGGCCACCACCAATACCGCTGCTGTTGGCCCAGGCTTCGATATAGGCAGTGATAGTGTCTGCGCAGGCAATATCACTGGCAAGCCAGCAATTGTGTCCACCACCTGTCTTGGTCACCAGGCGTGAATCGCCGGGGCTGACCAGGTCGACCAGCGAATTGGCCGCAGTGTAGGCCAGATTGACATCGTCGTTGCGCGCAAACAGGGGCGACTGACCCGTTTCACCATGACAGTTACCGCAACGACTGGTGGAGCGCAGGTTCTCCCACAGACTGATCCGAAACGCCTGGACATCACTGGTACGCGCCGCCGGTCCCTTGTAGCTGCTCTCCTCCTGAGCACTGGTGGAGGGGATCTCGCTGGTGCTGACCCCTTCCATGCAGCCGCTCAACGACACAGCGGCAAGTAGCCATAAGCCGCCAATCAACGCCATTTTCTGTTTAGCGACTGCCATCTTTAGCCTCATATCTCCGCTGACCGCCCACACCGCTCAATCCCCCCGGCAATAGACCGCCGATTCGGCGAACAGTCGTTTCATGCTGTAGTTATCGGACTTGAATGAAGCGCTCATGGTTTCTACCTGGGCATGGTCGGCAGCATCCACCGGCTCCCGCAGACAGACGCTCTTGAAGACCTTTTTTGCCTGACAGCTGGCGAACGCCTGGCTGTTGGCCAGTTCCACGCCCATGGATTTGGCGCCGTTGCCTCCACCCGGCAGAACCTGATCCCAGCCAAGCAGGGCGTTGGGTCCCGTACGCCAGTAGTTGTCCCAGCGATCGTCCGTCGTCACATAGCCATATTTGAAGTTGTCGGCGTTGATCAGGTACTTGGCTTGGACCACGCCCGGTGTATAGACGAGGCGACCTGCGCTTTCATCGAAGTCGTAGTAGGCATAGGCCTGAACCAGTGGATCCATGCCGGTGTGACAACCGATGCAGTTGTTGAGAAAGAGTCGGCTGTCACCGCCTGGACTGCGGGGAATATCCTGACGGATGCGGTCAGCGGAACGGGTGGTATCCTTGATCTGCTCCAGGTCGACACACAGCTGATTCAGCAGGGTGAATCGGTACATGGATCTATTGGTCCCGGCGGAAAAGAATGCCATGGCCGCCTGCCGGGTGGTCACGATGCCGGCTGTGGCAGAGGCGGGCAAACCACCGGCCACCGACTGCTGCGTCGCCACCAATCCTTCCTTGAGATCGATTCCGCGCTGCTCCAACGCCTCGTAGTGATCATTGTTTGCGGACGAATAGCCGGGCAGGTCCAGGGCCGGATCACCGATATAGAGCAGATCCGCCGACAACAACTGATTGAAGGGAACCTCGTCGCGCACCATGCCGATCACCGTGGCGGTGTAGTCGTTGAGCGGCACGAAACCGCTCTGCTCCTCATTGCTCCAGGGAGCGGCAAAATTCTTCAGGGTCACATTGTAGAAAGCCGGGTTCTCCATGGCGATATAAGCCGCGGCAACCGGGTCGCCGTTGGCATTTATCTCCGTCTCCATTTGGTCCAACACCAATTGACTCGGCGGCACCCCCGCAATGCGATCGTGCATCCGCCGGGCCTGTTCCTTTGCACCCGCCAGCAACGGGTGGGAGATAACGAGGAATAGAACCAGACAACCCATCATCAGTGCATCACTGACGAACAATCTCCTCCTTATATGTAGACCCATTTTTATCCCTACCTTGTATATATATCGATTGCCTTACGACAAAATATTTTATTCTTCGCAATAAACGGAACTGCTTTTCATTCTTGAAGCCAACTACATTGGCCAGCGATATTTTTCGATTAATATATGCTCAGCTTATCGTATTAAAATTATCATTTTCCCAATGTTTTTATTGGTAGGTGCTTATTTTATTATCAATAGTCGGAAGCACTTTTATCTTCAGAATTAAGACCTGTAAATATCTCTTGAACTAAATAATGCAGGCATGGATGAGTTGTTTCTGTGACTTGGATACGAATCCCACCACACCCAATGTGACCACCTTTGCAGTTTTTATACTGCTCTCCCATTCATAATGAACTCACTTGGTTGAGCACAAATAAAAAGAGACGAATGCAAAAAACAAAGCAGTGACAGATCTTTGTTACCAACCCGAAAAAACATTTCGTTTGATTTTTTTCTGCCCAACAGATCGGACCAATCATTTATTTAACTCAGGTTTCGGAGTTCATGGTGGTGGTTGGCATGGAGTGTGGCTTCTCTAAATGTGAAGAGCGTAGGTGTGCGCAGTGCACCCTACCAGATGAATTAAACGCCACCTTCCATCTTTTCCGGATGGCTTGAACTCTGAAATTTGAGTATTTAATAATGGATTATGGAAATCATCGACTGATGTTCTTGTTTACTTTTCTTAAGAAACATCCGGCTGCATGCCGATACATTTCCGGCATCCTGGCTCCAATCTTATTGGTTGCTTGCGGTGGAGCTGAGCAGACAGCAGACCCTGTGGTAGTGGACCACCCGGTTGCCTATGTAAAACGTCCTGTCACCGGTATCGAACAGGAGGACATGCGCCGCCTGATCACCTTCAATGCAGGCGCCGATCTCTACCTGCGCGAGCGTGCTTCACCCAGTGCGAGTGAGCACAACCTCACCCGTCAGCTCACTGGTGGAGGGGGGGACGTTCGGGATCTGCAGGTCTCCTATGATGGCGAGCGATTGCTGTTCTCACTTCGCCTGCCTCTGATCGAAGGTCTGGACGAGGCAGACCAGCCGAGCTGGAACATCTGGGAATACAGCTATGCCGACAATAGTCTGCGCCGCGTCATCACCTCCGATACCCATGCAGAAGCGGGCCATGACATCGCCCCCCACTACCTGCCGGACGACCGGATACTGTTCAGTTCCAGCCGGCAGAAAAGTGCCAAAGCACTGTTGCTGGACGAAGGCAAGCCGCAATACGCCGCGATCAACGAATCCGGCCAGGAGCCCATATTCGTGCTGCATGTGATGCAGGCGGACGGCAGCGACATCCAGCAGATCTCCTTCAACCAGAGTCACGACCTGGACCCCACGGTACTGAGTGACGGACGGGTGGTATTTAGCCGCTGGGAACGCAGCGGAGACGAGGCAATCGACCTCTATCAGATGAACCCCGATGGCACCAATCTGCAACTTCTCTATGGCGCAGACAGCCACGCCACGGGGACTGACGGGGCAGCAGTGCAGTTCCTCCGCCCCCGCGAATTGCCTGACGGCGGCTTGCTGGCCCTGTTGCGACCCTTCAACAATCTGGATGGTGGCGATCTGGTGCGGATCGATATCGATAATTTCGTCGACCACAACCGTCCGCTCAGCGGCGGCGAAACCCTGCCGGGCACAGCCCAGCCGCCGGCGACGATCAACCCGGTGCGCACCGATAGCGCCCCTTCCACCGGCGGCCGCTATCGTGACGCTTTTCCGCTCCGGGACGGCACAGACCGGCTTCTACTGAGCTGGAGTCAGTGCCGTCTGCGAATCGAGAGCCTTACCCTGCCCTGCACAGAGGAAAATCTGGCCGACCCCCGCGCCGAGGAAGCCTCCCCACTCTACGGCATCTACGTCTATGACCCTGACGAGACAACCCAGATGCCGGTGCTCAGCCCCACCGACGGAGTGGTCTACGAAGAGGTGGTGGCGTTGCAGGCGCGCAAAGCCCCGAGCATAATCTTTGACAATATTCCCGATATCCTGCTGGCGGAAGAGGGCGTAGGGCTGCTGCAGATCCGCAGCGTTTACGATCTGGACGGCCAGGACACTGCCGTTCCCGACCTTGCCAGCCTGGCGGACCCGGCGCTGACCACAGCCGATCAGCGTCCACTGCGTTTCCTGCGTCTGTTCAAACCGGTGGCACTCCCCCCCGACGATCTGTTGGATATACCCGGCAGCGCCTTCGGCCGTAACCGAAGCCTGGGAATGCGAGAGATCCTCGGTTACGCCCCCATCGAACCCGACGGCTCGGTGAATATCAAGGTTCCGGCCGACACCCCTTTCAGCTTCAGTCTGCTCGACCGGAATGGGCAAAGGATCGGCGATCGCCATGACCACTGGCTGCATCTGCGCCCTGGAGAAACACTCACGTGTCACGGCTGTCACGACCCTGACGACACCGTACCTCACGGCCGCAAGGATGCCCTGCCGGTCGCAGTCAACGTCGGCGCTCTGGGTGACGGCCTGCCCTTTCCCAACAGCGATCCGGCGATCTGGGCCAACCAGGGTGAAACCATGGCCCAGGCCCGCGGCCGTATCAGCTGCCAGAGTGACTGTGCCGCCCTCAGCCCCAACGTCGACCTGCTGTTTGAGGATCACTGGACCGACCCCGCTGTGCGGGCAAAAGATCCCGCTTTCAGCTATCGCTACGCCGACGTGAATGCTCCAGCGCCCACCACCGAGTCCTGCCAACAGAGCTGGTCCCGTCTTTGCCGCACGGTGATCCACTATGAACAACATATCCATCCTCTCTGGAATGTCCCACGTCCGCTGCTGGACGAAAGCGGTCAGCTGATCGAAGATCGCCGCTGCAACCTGTGCCATGGAACCATCGACGAAAACGGCGCCCTGCAGGTTTCCGCCGGCCAGCTCGACCTGAGTGACGGTCCTTCGGACGCTCAATCCGACCATTTCAAGGCCTACCGGGAACTGCTCTTTTCCGACAATGTGCAGGAGATCATCAACGGTCTGCTGCTCGACCAGGTGGTACAGGACACCGACGGCGATGGCAATCTCCTGTTTGAAACCGACGCACAAGGCAATCTTATCCTCGACGCCGACGGCCTGCCGATCCCGATTATGGTGACGGTACGCGCCCCCGGCCCCTCGATGCGGGCCGGTTCCTCACAGACCAGCTATTTTTTTGACCGTTTCACGGTGGGCGGCTCCCACGAAGGTTATCTGAGTCCGGCCGAACTGCGGCTGTT
The DNA here is from genome assembly GCA_019623805.1 of Gammaproteobacteria bacterium (ex Lamellibrachia satsuma). Lineage (NCBI taxonomy): Bacteria > Pseudomonadati > Pseudomonadota > Gammaproteobacteria > Gammaproteobacteria bacterium (ex Lamellibrachia satsuma). The sequence continues at coordinate 3,232,565 of CP053680.1, read as the reverse complement.
GTCCGAATGGCTCGACGTCGGTGCCCAGTATTGGAACAACCCCTTCGACATACCCGTCGAAAATTGAACCCGATGGCCTCTGCCCGCCCTCACTTATCCCTGATCTACCTGCTTCCACTTTGGCTGTTGAGTACGCTTGCAGCAGCGGAAGAGCGTTACCGGGAGGTGGAGATCAGTGCGCCCTATATTGAGTTGCAGACCGGCCCGGGACGCGCCTTCCCCGCTATTCATGCCGTGGGGCGAGGCGAGCGGGTAGAGATCCTCAAACGCCGCACCGATTGGTTCAAGCTGCGTACCCACAAAGGCGTTGAAGGTTGGGTCCATCTGGATCAGCTCAGTGGAAACCTCGACCACCAGGGTGAGCCGCTGCGTCTGGATGCACCTCGACTGGACGACTTCAACGGACGCCGCTGGGAAGCGGGCCTGCTGGGGGGATATTTTGAAGGCGCCGCCCTGCTCAGTGCATATGGCGGCTTTGCCCTGTCGCAGAATCTCAGTGCCGAGCTCGCCTTCTCCCATGCCTTGGGGGACGTCTCAAGCCAACTGATGGCAGACATAAATCTTGTTGCCCAGCCTTTTCCTGAGTGGAGAATCTCGCCTTTCTTCACCATCGGCACCGGCCTCATCCACACGCGGCCACGCAGCACTCTGGTGCAGAGCGAGGACCGCACTGACCAAACCGCGAACGTGGGACTCGGGGCGCGCTTCTACCTGGGGCGCCGTTTCATGTTGCGCGGTGAATACAAAAACCGACTGGTGTTCACCAGTCGTGACGACAACGAGGAGTACTCGGAATGGAAATTAGGTATCGCTTTCTTCTTCTGAAAAGCCGACCGACCAGACGATCTGTCGGCTTCTGGCTGCTGATAGCACTGCTGCCCTGGCAATCCCTGTCAGCAGCCGGGGAGATGGAGGGCGGCAGGGAGCCGGTAATTCTGCCCGACCTCGATCGACGCGAGATCGTCGAGCCTGAGATCGATACCGAAGACTTCGAGATCAGCCTGTTTGCCGGCGCACTCAGCATTGAGGACTTTGGCACCAACCCGGTCTACGGCGTGCGTCTCAACTACCACCTCAGCGAAGATTTTTTCCTGGAGGCAGATGCAGGCTACTCCCGCGCCAGCAAGACCAGCTATGAACTGTTAAGCGGTAGTGCACAGCTGCTCACCGACAGCGAACGCGATTTCACCTACTACAACCTCTCTTTGGGTTACAACCTGTTACCCGGAGAGGTTTTCATTGGAAAGGGACGGGCCTTCAACACCCATCTCTATCTGATCGGCGGCGTCGGCAATGTCACCTTCGCGGGTGACGACCATTTCAGCGCCAATCTCGGACTGGGTTACCGCTTCCTGTTCACCGATGCCTTTGCCCTGCATCTTGACGTGCGGGACCACCTCTTCAACAGCGACCTGCTTGGAGAGGATAAAACCACTCACAACCTCGAACTGAGTGCCGGTCTGAGCCTGTTCTTTTAAATCAGGAGCCTTAAGAATGATAAACACAGCCAAACAGCACCACATATTGGCCACCCTGGTGCTAATGTTATCACTGCATTTCACACCACTGTGGGCGGCCACTCAGCTGGCCCCTGACTTCACCCTGAAGAGTCTGAACGGCGAGAATCTGCGTCTCAGCGAACTGCGCGGAGAGGTGGTGATGATCAATTTCTGGGCAAGCTGGTGCGGCCCCTGCAGACAGGAGATGCCGCTGCTTGAAGAGCTCTATCAACGCTACCAGCCGCTCGGGTTTACCCTGCTGGGGATCAATGTGGAGCAGGATGATGCCAAGGTACGCAAGCTGTCCAAGGAGCTGGGGGTGAGCTTTCCAATCCTGTTCGACAACGACAACCGGGTCAGCAAAGACTATGCCGTATCCGCCATGCCGACCACCCTGCTGATCGACCGGGATGGCAATCAACGATTCCTGCATCAAGGTTTTCGGCCCGGTTACGAGCAAGCCTATCAAGAGCAGATTCGGCAGCTGGTGAAGGAGTAGACCATGCAAGCGATCAACCTCTCTGCGGTGCTCCTGGTGCTGACGTCATTGGCTGGTTGCGCCGTGGAACCCTGGGTCAAACCCTACGAACGGGCAAAGCTGGCCGATCCGATCATGAGCTTCAGTCGCAATCCGGTGGCAGACAGCTACCTGCACCATGTCTATCAGGCACGAGAGGCAGCACGCGGTGCCGAAAGTAGTCAGGGAGGCGGCTGTGGCTGTAACTGAGATCAAACAGACAAACCGACTGCTGCTGATCGGCAGCTTGACCGCTGCCTTGCCGGTACTGGCGGCACAACTGCCTGAGGAACGGGCGGATGCCATGTACCATCTCTACGACGGTGGCGGGGTGACAGTCAGCGGCCCCTCCATCCTGGTACGCAAGCAGTTCGGCGAGAGCATATCTGCCTCCGCCAACTACTATGTCGATGCCATCTCCAGTGCCTCCATTGACGTGGTGACCACCGCCAGCCCATACACCGAAAATCGCACTGAAATCAGCGCATCGGTGGACTACCTGTATGGCGACTCGCAGATGAACCTCGGCTATACCAGCAGCGAGGAGAGCGACTACAGCGCCGATGCAGTCCATTTCAGTATTGGCCAGGATCTGCTTGGAGACCTCACCAACGTCACCCTGGGTTACAGCCGGGGCAGTGATGAAGTACGGCGCAACGGTGACGCTGACTTCAGCGACGAGGTGACGCGTAACAGCTTCAGTCTCGCCCTGAATCAGGTGGTCACCGCCAACACCCTGTTCGCCCTCTCCTGGGAGACCATCGCTGACGAGGGTTTCCTCAATAACCCCTACCGCTCGGTGCGTTATCTGGATGCATCCAGCCCGGCAGGTTACAGCTTCGAATCCGAAATCTACCCCCGGACCCGCACCAGCAACGCACTATCGGCCCGCCTGCGTTACCATCTGCCTTACCGTGCGGCAATCTCGGGAGAGTATCGTTATTTCTCCGACACTTGGGGTATCACAGCCCACAATTCCGAACTCGGCTACACCCACCCGTTGGGAGACAACTGGACCTTCGATCTCAGTTACCGCTATTACACCCAGAACGCTGCAGATTTCTACAGCGACCTTTTCCCGCGGGTTCAGTCACAGAACTACCTGGCGCGTGACAAGGAGCTGAGCAGTTACTCCAGCCACTCGGTCGGCTTCGGAATGAGTTACAAACTGCAACGGGAGAGCTGGAAACTACTGGACAGTGCCAGCCTTAATCTCGCCTACAACTATCTCTATTTCAACTACCGGGATTTCCGTGATATCAGCCAGTCGGAAGCAGTAGGACAGGAACCGCTCTACGAACTCTCCGCCAATGTGATGCGGCTCTATCTCTCGGTCTATTATTGATTGCCGGGTTACGCCGTGCAGGATGTAGGGTGCGCCATGCGCACCCTACATCCTGGCTGAATCCGCAATTATCACATTGAAGGAGTACTAAGCTACGCAACACAACGTAGGCCTGATCAAGCCTAGTGGATCAAGTGTCCAGCATTGGCATCAGGCATGCAGATAGGGAAACGCCAACACCTCTTCGATAGACGCCACATTCGTCACTCGCATCAAGAGCCGGTCTATACCCAGGGCAACACCGGCACATTCGGGCATCCCGGACGCCAGACCGGACAATAAATTTCTGTCCATCGGCACTGTCGGCAAGCCCCTCTCTTCACGGATCGCATTCTCCTGCTCGAATCGACGCTGCTGCTCTTGGGCATCGGTCAGTTCATGGAAGCCGTTGGCAATCTCAATCCCCTCCAGATAGAGCTCGAAACGCTCAGCCACGGCTGGCGTACCCTGACGCACCTTTGCCAATGCCGCCTGACTCGCCGGGTAGTCGAATAGAAAGCTCAGCCGCTCCCTGCCAAGGTGATGCTCGATGCGCTGGGTCAGCAGCAGGTCGAGCCAGGCATCCGCACCATCCAGTGACAGGGTTTCAGCATCGGAAATGCCCGCATCGATGGCACATTGGCGCAAGCATTCAGCCGAAGCAGCATGCGGATCGATGCCAAGATAACGCTGAAAAGCCTCCCCATAGCTCACATGTTCCACCGGCAGGGCGGATGGCAGTACGGCATTCACCAGGGACGCCACTTCATCCATCAGAGCAAGGTGATCAAACCCCGGCCTATACCACTCGAGCAGGGTAAACTCCGGATTGTGCCGGGTACCGAGTTCCCCTCCCCGGAATACCTTGCAGATCTGGTAGATAGGCCCACTGCCAGCCGCCAGCAAGCGTTTCATGGGGAATTCCGGTGAAGTGTGGAGATAAAGGGTTTCACCGTGAGCCGCTCCGGGACCGGTGTAACGGGTGGTGAAACTCTCTATGGAGGGGTCGGTCACCCCAAAGCGGGAGCAGACGGGGGTTTCGATCTCCAAGACCCCGGTCTGTCTGAAAAATGTCCGGATATCCGCCAGCAGCCCTGCCCGTGCCCGCAGCATCTCCTGCGTGGCGACAGGACGCCAATCCGAATTTGCCGGATTGCCGGAGGTCAACCTTCCTTGACGCGGGAAACATACTCGCCGGTGCGAGTATCGACTTTGATCATCTCACCGATCTGTACAAAAAGCGGCACCCGAACCACAGCGCCGCTCTCAAGGGTCGCTGGTTTACCGCCGCTGCCGGAGGTATCCCCCTTGAGGCCCGGGTCGGTATCTGTAACAGTCAGCACCACGAAGTTCGGCGGCGCAACGATGATGGGGGAACCGTTCCAAAGGGTAATGGTGCAGAGATCCTGCTCCTTCATCCACTTTATGGCATCACCTACGGCTTTTTCGTCAGCACTGACTTGCTCGAAGCTCTCCGGATCCATAAAGTGCCAGAATTCACCATCAGCATAGAGATACTGCAGGTCAACCTCCATGACATCAGCCGCTTCCACCGACTCGCCGGATTTGAAGGTCTTCTCCAGCACCCTGCCAGTCTTCAGATTGCGGATCTTTACCCGGCTGAAGGCCTGGCCTTTGCCTGGTTTAACAAATTCGTTCTCAATGATGGAGCAGGGATCACCGTCCATCATGATCTTCAGACCGCCCTTAAACTCGCTGGTGCTGTAACTTGCCATGACTTCCTCACGAAACATATCGATTGCGGCGCATATCATACCTGAGAGTGGGTTAACTTTGCAGACTCCTCTTTGGCAGCAGGCGCTCAGCGATGCATTTACCCGACCGAAGGCGCTGCTGGACTACCTCGGAATCGAACAAGACAGCATTCCAGTGGAATTCAGCTCCGAATTCAGCATGCGCGTGCCCAGAGGTTTTGCGGACCTGATGAGGAGAGGCGACCCAGGGGACCCGCTCCTGCGTCAGGTCCTGCCACTTCAGAATGAGTCGGTGCATGTCCAGGGTTTCTCCCGCAATCCCGTCGGCGACCTGGAGGCCCATGCGGTTACTGGACTGCTGCACAAATACCATGGACGTGCGCTACTCATCACCACCGGCGCCTGCGCCATACACTGTCGTTACTGTTTTCGGCGCCACTATCCCTACGAAAACGGTAGTGCCACGCCTCGCCAGTGGGAAGCGTTGCTCGCCTACCTACGCGAACATCCAACAATCAACGAGGTCATTCTCAGCGGTGGCGACCCGCTGATGCTGGGCGATGAAAAGCTTGGCCGGTGGATGCAGCAACTCAGCGAAATTCCCCATCTGCAGCGTCTGCGCCTGCACAGCCGTCTGCCGGTCGTCCTTCCGGAACGCATCACCCCTGAACTACTCACCCATCTGCGGAAAAACCCTCTCCAATCTGTTCTGGTGATACACACCAATCACCCTCGCGAACTCTCCGGCAGAGTGACCGGGAAATTGAAGGCGTTGCAGATGGCCGGCGTACTTCTACTGAACCAAAGCGTGTTGCTGCGTGGCGTCAATGATCAGACTGCGGTATTGGTGGAACTCAGTGAACGTCTGTTCGAGGCGGGGGTCATGCCCTATTATCTGCATCTGTTGGATCGTGTGGAGGGAGCCGCTCATTTCGAGGTCGAGCAGGCGCGTATCCATACATTATACAGTGGCCTGCTATCCCGGCTGCCGGGGTATATGGTCCCCAAACTGGTGCGTGAAACCGCCGGAGATGCATCGAAAAGACCAGAAGGGTTCGATCTATCGGAGCAAAAGCCCCACTGGATTACATAAGCATCCGTTGGTAGGGTGCAACCCGCGCTTATTTTGGTGCGCATGGCGCACCCTACGTTCGTCACATTACCCTATACCGACCATCACCGAACGCCAAAGCTGGAGTAATAAGACAGGTTGAGGAAGTTTCGAGACGAAAGAGAGAGACCGGCGAGGCAATTTCCCGCTGGTGGATTGTGTTGAACTGTAGAGAAGACCGGCCAGATCAACCCTGGCCGGTCTTCCAAAAGGCTGTGTTGAAAAAATTACAGCGGCGTTACGTCTTCAGCCTGGGGACCTTTTTTCCCTTCACCTACGGTGAACTGAACTGACTGTCCTTCCGCCAGGGTCCGGCGACCAGTCCCTACGATTGAGCGGAAATGAACGAAGAGATCGGCACCATTTTCCCTTTGGATAAATCCGTAACCCTTCTCATCATTGAACCATTTAACGGTGCCTGTTTGCTGTTCAGACATTTGAAGAACCTCTGTAATATTAGTAAAACAGCCCACTCAAACAGTAGGCTAACGTTCTGATTGTAGTTTTTTGCGTACGGATTAGCAAAAAAATTGGCCTGCCATCTTTACCGACCGGACAAATGAAGCCTACAGACACATGCGCCAAACAAATATTTTATTAATCATGAAGTTATCAACCTACAGGTAACACGAAAACCGTATCAATTTCTCTGCAGGTTTGGGGAAAATCTCTAGTCAGCCAGAACCACCCTACCCCGCCCGAGCTTCTTCGCCCGATACATCGCTTTATCACATCGATCAAGAAAGCCATGAGCGGATTCCCCCAACCTAAACGCTGCAACACCCAATGAGGCAGAGACATCCACCAACGTCTCGCCAGTGCTTGGGCGCTTAAGCACCAGCTTCTTGATGTTTTTCCGTAGATTTTCCGCAAGGCCAAAGGCATTGGTAATGCTCGTTTCCGGAAGCAGGAGCGCAAACTCATCTCCCCCGATGCGGGCACTGCTATCACTCCCCTTGGTATGTTTTTTCAGAAGTTTCCCGAGTACGCTCAGCACCTTGTCACCCACGATATGGCCATGTGTATCATTGATCTCCTTGAAGTGATCCAGATCCACCAGTATCAGCGAAAAGTTAGCTGCCTGGAGGCGTTCTGCATCAGCAATCAGGTGATCCAGTGTTTGATCAAAACCCCGACGATTAAAGACACCCGTCAGCACATCAACGTATGCCTCTTTCTTGACAGACTCCAACTCATTCTTGAGCCTGTCCATCTCATCGGAAGAGGTCGTCAACTGGCTCTCAAATTGCTTGCTTTCCCGTGCGAGCTCGCGAGTATCCGACATGATGTTAGTCACGACAGCAAGCACATCTTCAGCCTTCTGACTCTCGGCTAACCGGTTGATATGCTGTTCAAGTTTTTCATTTGAGACTGCGGTTTTGCCTGCAAGGTCCACCAGCCCACCGATAGTCTGGGCGACGATGGCAAGCAGTTCCTCTCTTAGGTCGTCCAGGGCATCTCCATCGCAACTGTAGAGGAAACGCCGGAAGAGTTTATCTGCATCCTCCTGTGACCAAGTCCCTTGATCCTCCATAAACCTGTCGAGTTTTTCTTTCAAATGAGCATCTCTTCCCGCCATATAATTGTAGAAGAGGGAGAAGTTGACGGGGTTTATGGGAAGCTGATGTTTGGCGAGTAGAGGGATGGCCAAGCGAAAAAACTCACCTGCCTGATCCCGTGTATCAGGATGAAACAGCGCAGGGCTGGCACTATCCTCTTTCTGTTCTTTCATACGAATAGTTTAGCTAAATGGAGAGAAATCAACCGACTTTAAAATACCATTATTAATTCTACTTTGTCAGATTAGATCTATAAGTAACTCACTGAATAATATAAAATATATGCTGTGAATTTCTTGGCAATCATCGTAAGGAAGAGCATCAAATGACAAGCACCAAGGTCATTTGAATTACCTGATACGCGCATAAGTAGAATCGATCGCATAGCGGAGCGATTCCAACGTTTCCAGTACCGCTTTGAATCCCATTTTCGAAGCAAGACGAGGTCGGTGTTTCAACCGGTCACACACTATCTCAAAGGCCTGATGCAAGCGCAGAGAAAGAACATGGAACGCATGGAAGAGGTGGTTGCAGGCGCAGATGATCAGCGTCTCCAGCATATGCTCACCGAGTCCCCGTGGGATCATCGTGCGGTGTTAGACCAAGTGGCGCTGGAAGCCGATCAATGGCTGGGTGGAACCGCGGATACCTGTCTGTTGCTCGATGAGAGTGGCCTTGCCAAGAAGGGTAAACATTCAGTGGGGGTTAAACGCCAATGGAATGGCCGCCAGGGCAAGGTGGATAACTGCCAGGTTGGTGTATTCGCAGCACTGGGTAAAGGGCACTTGTCCACGCTGATAGATGAACGTCTCTATCTACCCAAAGAGTGGGTATCGAACCCGGCTCGCTGTCGCAAGGTGGGTATCCCGGAAGTTGAACGGAAACATCAAAGCAAGTCAGAGTTGGCGCTGGAGATGGTGCGTCATCAGAGGACGCTTGGCCTGCGTTTTGCCTGGGTGGGTGCAGATGGGGGATACGGGAAGGATCCGGCTTTTCTGAGGGGTTTGGAGGCGATGGGTGAAACCTTTGTGGTGGACATCCACAAAGACCAACAGGTCTACCTGGAAGATCCACAGCCGTTCATACCGGAGAGCACGACAACGCGCGGTCGTCGTCGAAGTCGTCTGCAAGCCCAGGCAGCCCGTCTGCGCGTTGACCAGTGGCTCAATGAGCAACGGGACAGCGAGTGGCAGCAAGTGGTATTACGGGATAGCAGCAAGGGCAAACTGCGCGTCGAGATCCTGCATCATCGGGTTTGGCTTTGGGATGGAAAAGAAGCCCAGGCACATCAATGGCACCTGATTGTACGACGAGAGGTCAATTCACCGGAGACGATTAAATACACCTTGTCGAATGCACCGGAAGAAACGCCATCCCATTGTCTTGCAAAGATGCAGGCGCAGCGGTTCTGGGTTGAGCGTTCGTTCCAGGATGGTAAGAGTGAATCAGGTCTTGCTGATTATCAGGCCCGTAAATGGAAATCCTGGCATCACCATATGGCCTTGGTCATGATGGCGATGTTATTCATGCTCGAAGAGCGAATTGTGCAAAAAGATGATCACCCCTTACTCAGTTGTTCAGACATCGAATCGCTATTGCGTGCCTTCCTGCCACGGCGAGATATTGAACGCGATGAAATACTACGGCAAATGACGAAACGGCATCGTAAACGACAAGCGGCTATCGACTCCCAATATCGAAAACAGACGCTGGAACAGTCGGTTGCCGGGTGATGGAATCTGACAAAGTAGAATTAATGATTCAGGTTAAGAAGCAATGCGTTCGGTAGGCTTCAGAAGAGTCATCCAGACAAACTATCCACTTGTCAGTTTATGTCCATGCTTGTCAATAATACGGTCGATCTCCTTTCTGGCATAGCGGCACAAACTGGCTTGAGCGTCACGCGATGCCGCCCTGCCTTCCTCTAGATCACCGATGATAATAATATTCTCATCGTTTAGTGTATTTGCGGGTTTCGTGTAGTTAAAACTTCCTGCGATGATAACGCTGTCATCGATAACCATCAGCTTGTGATGCAGCTTTCCGAGTCGCCCCGGACTCCAACCCCGCCCCTTTCGCGCCAGATAGACTTCGGCACCACTCTCGGCAAGTCCCTTGCTCGCAGCCCAGTACTGATTGCCCTGCCCTGCATCAAAGACGCCTCTGATCGGAATCCCCCCCAACCGGCGTGCAATCATGGCATCATCAATACCGGAGGACTTGGAGAAGGTAAAAATCGCAAAATCGATCCGTTCTCGCGCCTTCAGCATCTGCTTCATGATCTCCATCTCGGGGCCGTGATCGGGCGCGAACAGGACCTTGACCCTGATACCCGACACATCGACCTCCTTCGGCGCTTTACGGCTTTTGAAATGACGTTGCCCAAAGGCACCACTCCAGATCTCACGGAATTCGCTGGCATACTCCCTGGCTACTTTCTCATCCTGGACAACGACAAGATGATTCAAGTTTTTCTGAGTACCGGTAGGGGTGAAGTTGGTGGAGCCTGTGAGTACAGCGCTACGATCCCGAACCATGAACTTCTGATGGAAAATTCTGGGGTTATAGTCGAGTTTTGCGTTGATGCCTGCACGATGCAGGGCATTTAACATCGAACGGTTTTGCTCTTTTTTACCACACCGGACAAACACGTCATCAAGATCTTCGCGCTCGATGAGATAGTCCCCCTCAAGCACAAGCCTGACGCTAACCCCATTTTGCGCTGCATTAACCAAAGCCCGGGCTATGGGTTCAGACTCAAGTTCCTGAATGGCCACATCGAGCCTTTTTTGCGCCTGCTCGATAAACTCCACTATGGGAGATTCAAGATCATCCGGGCCGCCCAGTTCTTGCGGTCCCATATAGAGACAAAGATCACCCAACTCAAGTGGCATTTACCTGACTCCTTGTCGGGTAAGGAAGTGGCGTTACCGCCACTCCCTCCCCTAAGAAACGTACGTGAGAGTTTCCCCTCATACGGCTCAAGCCTTTTCATAGCCCCCTCACGGGAACCGGCTTCACAACGTCCAACTTTTGGCTGTGAACTTGTTTATGACAATTGGGATGCAGCATGACCAAGTTGGTTATGTTGTCCTTACCACCGTCAACGCGTTGAATCAGTCGGTGAACATTCCAACCTGATTCCTTGGTGATGCGTTGTCGGCAAACGGGACATCGTCCGTCCTGATCGAGCCAGAGCTTTACCAGTTTTCGACGACCACGGAGGTTATTCTGCATCTTGGACCCAACACGGTCTTCGAAGTAGGACTCCCAACGATGGTCATGAGGATTGGCTTTCGCCCTGATCTTGCGGTAGCGCCGAATTGGCGTTTCACCGGCATACACCAGCTTTACCAATATTGGCTTCCCATTGGGCTTCAAATTACCCGTTTCTGCTGCGAACACCCAAGTCCGATTCCCCACATGCTTAAAGTATTTATCCTTAATCCAGTGACGATTCTTCTTTGGATGTCGGCGTTTAGCCCATTGCCATAAACTACGCCAAATCTCACGGTCAACGCGCTGAAAGGTATCCTTGGCTACGACATGGCGATGATAGTTGACCCAACCACGAATTACTGGATTGAGTAGTCTTATCAAACTGATATGTTTTGCCTGTTTGTTACCTTTCACAATTCCACGGACTTTATCTAAGAACGTCGAAACGTTCTTCGTTGATGGTTTGATCAACAACTTCCCACCATACTTACGAATATTCTGCCCGAGAAAATCAACTCCTTCCTCTATATGCGTAATCTTGGTTTTCTCAGCAGAAAGGGTTAATCCCCGTTCTGTAAGAAAATCCTCGACTAGCGGTTTAACTTCATCTTCCAGCAGCTCTTTCGAGACACTGGTGATGATGAAGTCATCTGCATAACGCACCAGATTTACTTTGACTTTCTGACCACGGCGGGTTGTCCAAGGGAACGCTTTGTCCAGCGCAGCTTGGAGTCCATCTAGAGTCATATTGGCCAAGGTTGGCGAGATAATTCCACCTTGCGGTGTTCCCGCCTCTGTTGGGAAAAGTTTGCGGTTTTCCATATATCCAGCTTTCAGCCATTTATGGAGCACTACTTTATCCAGTGGGATATTTGCTAGCATCCAGTCATGACTGATATTGTCGAAGCAGCCTTTGATGTCACCCTCTAGTATCCACTGCGCTGAATTGCCACGAGCAAGTGCTTTGAAACAGTGCTCGATCGCATCCGCAGTGCACCGTTGAGGGCGGAACCCATATGAGTTCGGATCTGCTTTCGTTTCCGAGATGGGTTCCAGGGCAAGCAGATAAAGTGCCTGCATGGCCCTGTCTTTCATCGTTGGAATACCCAGCGGTCTCATCTTCCCATTGCTTTTCGGTATGTACACCCGACGCAATGGACGCGGTTGGTAGTCGCGGCGGCTAAGAGACAACATAGCTTGAGATTTTGCCTCTGGGGTAGACCATGTTGCTTTGTCTACTCCCGGAGTGTTCTTGCCTTTGTTTTCGGTCACCCGTTTCACGGCGAGTGCTTTGCCGGAAAACGAGTGGGTCAGCAGCCATTGCAAGGCTTTCACCTTGCCCCAGCGGCCTTCCTGTGTTGCCTTTACAATACGCGCTTGCAGCCTTCTGACTTCCCGATGACATTTGGCCCAATCAATGCCATGCCAATGTATCGGTTCGCCGAAGGGCGCACCCGCGCAACTTGCTTGCGTAGTCATTTGCATTCCCTCCTGTAAAAGTTCTCCAAACTATCTTGTAATGAAAGACCATACGGAAGTCTGCCCGCTTTCGCGGGAGATGATGTCGCCTCGCAGCTCAATCTCTATCCAATCGATTACAGATCGGCATTCGCTTTCTCCGCGTTCCTTTACCCGCACTCCCAACAGTGTTCCTTGCGGTTCACCTGCCCAATTGGGCGGAAATACGGGCTTACCATGTTCCACTTAAACAACAAGAATGGGTTAGACCCTGCCTATCCACCGGTAGCGTTGAGTATTCGCGTGCCCTCATACAAAAGGAGAGCAGCCTTGCTACGTTGCCATTTTGGCCCAAGCCTGTCAGCGTCTTTGGCTTGTACACACGTGACGATGTTTATCGGCAGTTCACATTTGTTGGTCATACCATCCAACCTAGCGCCCCATCCACATTGACGCTCGCAGATGCAGACATCCCCTCACGGTTCAGTCTTAGCCTTACGGCCGGGCTACATTGTCGCGGCAGCTTCACACACTCTTGTTACCAGAAATGCATGTGCCGCTAGGCTACTGTTGGCGAAACAACAGGTTTCCTTACTGGAATGTTTCTCCAGTCGAAACAATTGTTTAAGCGACTTCATGTCGCACTCAGTAATCATGACCCAGACACCCAGGGTACCGGAAAAAGGAATTATTCTACTTTTAGCACTAAATCCTATAACCTGCCAGCACTCACTCAAGGAGACATCGACAGGCTCAAAGCGAGCCACACCTTCAGGCAATAAAAAAGGCAGAACCCTCAGGTCCTGCCTTTTCCAGTCATCAACTCCCAAAAGGGAATGTGACCTGCATTGCGTTCAATGCAATGCCAAATCGCAGCTCAACAACTTAGAGTGGTACGATGTTCTCTGCCTGGGGACCTTTCTGACCCTGGGTAACAGTGAACTCGACCTTCTGGCCTTCAACCAGAGTTTTGAAACCCGAGCCGGTGATGGCGCTGAAGTGTGCGAACACATCGGGGCCGGATTCCTGCTCGATAAAACCAAAACCTTTAGATTCGTTGAACCATTTAACGGTACCGGTGGTAGTAGACATAATCATATCCTATTAAATCAAGAGTAACTGAAGCCTTTTTACAGGCCGTTTAACTGGAAGCTTTGCTATTACTTATGAAAAACAGGACGAGGTACTAAAGACTGTCATCGAAAAAGCGTGCATAAACATAAATATAAGACGTACTTTCAGGTTCTATCGATTATATATAGCTTTTTCCCATAGTCAACGGGTATTCCTATGAAAAATACAGGCACTCAACCTCATGGGTCCCATTAAGCGAGCCCGGGCGTCCTGGCAGCTTGTGGAGCTTAATTACGGAAGGCTGCGTCAAATCCTTCGAAACGGTATTTCAGAATAGGACGCTGGAGACCAAGAAGAATTTGAACCTTCGACCAATGGGCTAGAATTGGGAAAGAGAACAAATACCCTTATTTTTCCATGAGTTACATTGGAGTCCGTTACCCATGTTGCAGGACTCTGCAGAACTGACCCCCACAATAGGTCCACTTAACCCAAACCGTTGCAGAAAAGCAATCCCTATCCTCATTCTCTATGAAAAATGTGGGCCAGCCTTCTCCTTTACCCAACCCCTCGAACAAAATAATCTTATCCATCCATATGTTTTGTTGATCACCCTGACCGACTTGGAAACCCGCCGGCCACCTTGAACCCCGAATTTTTCCCGGCGTCAACCCAGACTGAGAATTTCATAATCAATTGCCTAAGAGGCACAAACTGTATTCTGATGTGGCAGCACTTCAGTCAGCATAAGGATAGTCTATCCTGTCAACTATGGAGGTATCCGACATGCCTATTCAGTCTCAGGTGGAACAGAGTCTGGCGGAGATCGATTTTGCCGACCTTACCAACAAACGCAATTACTACCCCTCTCCCACCGCCTGGGAGGATGAACTACTCTATTTTCTGTTTGTTGACCGTTTCTCCGACGGAAAGGAGTTCGGGGACTTCTCCAACATTGAGGGAGATCCGGTAAGCCGGGACGGCAATCGCTCCACACCGCTCTTCAAGCTCCAACATGACGCTTTCAGGGCAGATTGGGATCGATGGTTTCGGGATGGTCGGGGCTGGTGCGGTGGTTCCATCTCCGGCCTGAAGGACAAACTGGGATATCTCAAGCGCCTCGGCATCAGCGCAGTCTGGCTGAGTCCGGTTTTCAAGCAGGTAACGGACAGTGACGACTACCACGGCTACGGCATTCAAAACTTTCTCGACGTGGATCCCCACTATGGAACCCGCGAGCAACTAAAAGCGTTCGTGGCGGCAGCCCATGAGACCGGTATCCGGGTGATTCTCGACATCATCCTCAATCATGCCGGGGATATCTTTACCTACCGGGATAACCATACCTATTTGTATCACCAGGGGAGACGCTGGCCGGTTCAGGGTTACCGGAAAAGGCAGGGCGACCCCGGCAGTGTCCCATTCGGGCATCTGGAAACCCATCCCGACGCCTGGCCGGACAGTGCCGTCTGGCCCAGCGAATTCCACCCCCCGGAAAGCTGGGCCGCACAGGGACAAATCCGGAATTGGGATGCTTATCCTGAGTACCTGGATGGCGACTTCTTCAGCCTGAAGGAGCTTAATCATGGCCGGGCCAACAAAGATCCGGCAATCGCCTGGGACGTTCAGCGCCGTATCCGGGAATTTCACCACTCCCCAACCCTGGAACAACTCTGCAAGGTCTACCAATTCTGGATCGCTTACGCCGATATCGACGGCTTCCGGCTGGATACCGTAAAACACATGGAGCCTGGCGCTGTGCGTTACTTCGCCAACGTTACCCACGAGTTTGCCCAGTCCCTCGGCAAGGAGAACTTCTACATCATCGGAGAAATCACCGGCGGGCGTGGTCACGCAGTGAATCTGGTCAACACCACCGGCATCGATGCCGCCCTGGGCATTAACGACATCCCGGACAAACTGGAATACCTGGCCAAAGGTTACCGCAGTCCGGGCAACCCTGATACCGACGAACATGAAGGCTACTTCGACCTGTTCCGCAACAGCCTTCTGGACGACAAACACACGCACCAATGGTACGCAAAGCACATCGTCACCATGTTCGATGACCACGATCAGGTGGGCACCAGGCATAAGTATCGCTTCTGTGGCGACCACCCGGAGAGTTACCGTTACCTTCCCCTGGCGTTGGGTTTAAATCTCACCACGGCGGGGATCCCCTGCATCTACTACGGCACGGAGCAGAACTTCAATGGTTCCGATCCGCGCAAAGAGCAGGACGGCTATAGTGACGTCTTCCTGAGAGAGTGCATGTTTGGTGGTTCCTTCGGTTCGTTTCAGAGCACCGGCAGGCACTTCTTCAAAGAAAACCATGAAACCTATCAGTTCATCCGACGACTGAGTGAAGCCCGAAAAAAACACATCGCTCTGCGCCGTGGCCGTCAATACCTGCGGCAGGTTTCGCAGGATGGAAAGCACTTCTACTACCCTGAACTTGTGGGTGAGCAACTGAAATGGGTCGTGGCTTGGTCACGCATGTTCGCAAGCAGCGAATGCCTCTGTGCCATCAACACTGCGGACAAGGATTTGGAAGTTTGGGTTACCCTCGACCACCCCGCCCATCAAGCAGCCGGGGAACTCACCTGTATTGTCTCAACCGATTCGAGGCAGCAAGGGCAGAAGATACCGATACAAGCGCGCAATGGATCAGCCATTCATGTTCGCGTGCCGGCTTTTGGTTTTATTGTCTTTGGGTGATAGATGAAACGTTAAATTGAGGATTAATACAGCTGCACAAACACCACGGCCGGACTCATCCCCGCCTGTTCCCGTTTCATAGCCGGTGAATCCAGCTCTCCCTGCATTGCTCCAAAACCTAAGGAACCTCTAAATTATTGTCATTTCGAGCATCGCGAGAAATCTCAACCTACGTAAGCCTTTGATAGCTCCGTAGTTTGAGATCTCTCCCTGCGGTCGAGATGACAGAGACCGGATTAATCAGAGATTCCAAAACAAGACACCTTTCAAATAATTTCTTTTTCCACTTTCTGTCACCTGACTGAACCTCAAATCTAACTTCAATCCAGTTGATCTTTGGGTATTTCTCCCCATACAAGCTGTTGGTTTGCAGTGCAAGAATGTGAGCTATTCGATAGTCCGCGCGATATTAATACTTATATTCTGCGTGGAAGTAGTCTTAATTTACACGGACTGACCATGACCCGAAAATGCGTTCTCATCGTGGACGATTCCCGCACTGCCAGGGAAGTCCTGAAAAAAAAGCTGATCACGTACGATGTTGATATCGATAGCGTTGAATCTGCCGGCACCGCCGTTGATTATTTAGTAAAAAAACTTCCCGATGCCATTTTCATGGATTTCGAAATGCCGGGAATGGATGGCTACCAGACCTTGAGAGTGCTCAAGTCGAATGCCCGAACATCGAAAATCCCTGTAATGATGTACACCTCCCGAGAGGAGGGGCTGACAGTCAGCCAGGCACGCGCTCTTGGCGCGGTTGGTGTGCTACCAAAATTGATGGGGAAAGAAGAGGTGCAAAGCGCAATGGAGCAACTCAATTTGCTCACGGCGCACGAGTCCACGGAAGTGGTTCTGGATCACGTGGAAGACTTCGATGTAGAGAGCAGCGCCACGTATGAAGTCTCAGTGGGCGACACAGGGTTGGTGGAGTCGGTCAATAGTGTTGAGTCAGTCCGGAACCATGATCAGACAAGGAAGAGGATAGCGCGAATGCTGGCACATCAGCATCGGTTGATTAATCAGGAATTCCAGGTCACATCGCAAGAGACCCAGCAAAACCTGTTACAGCGTTTTGATGATGTCGATGGGAAATTATCGGAAGCCAGACTCACGCTGGATAAAAAAGCTGGCCGGCTTTCGAATGGAGGATTGTTGGTACTGCTGCTATTTTTCGGTGCACTGCTCTATTGGACCATCGGCAAAGAGAGCAATCTGGAGCAGATAAAATATGCCAACCAACTGACTGCGCTTGAACAGGAGCGAGGGAGGCTTGCCAATCAGGTGAACATGCTTGAGAAGTTGACTGCCAAACAAGAGAGTCTTGCGTCTCAGCAGGTATTGCCATTGAATGCGAAGAATGCACAGGAAAATAAAGCGCTTGTGCATGCACTGGAGTGGGCGATGAACCGTGAGGGTGCATTTGCATATAATCACGTACCCTTTGGTGATAAGCGGGTTTCCTGGCTTTCACAGGTGCTGGATCATCTGACTGCAGCTGGATTTCGGGGAACCCTTTCGTTGAAAGCGCATATGGGTAATTTTTGCCTGCAAAGAGGTGATCAGGAGTTACTGCATTTGGCAGATGCCGGGACAAAGATGAGCGAGTGTATTTTTTCTCGTGATATATCGGCAACTGATGGAGTGCAAACCATTGTACAGACCATTGAGTTTAGCAATTATCTGGATACTGCTCCGCCCTTGGTGGATGGCGCTATAGAGGTGGAGGTTGGTCTCTCCGGATATGATGATCCAGTGGCGCCTTATACAAATCCATACCTAGTGGAAAACGCGGGGGTGTGGAATAAGGTGGCTGCACAGAACCAGCACATATCGGTAACACTAACCCAGCTTCAGTGAACTGCGATTGGGATTGTTAGAAATTCTGTGCCTTTTCAATTGCCGGATTGATCCAAAAAAAAACGCCGAATGACGTCGGCGTTAAAAAGGTGCAGACAACAATTTCCGCTAGAACGTGACGTTCACTCCAGCATAGAGCGAACGCCCCATGCCCGGAACCGGGACGCCCCAAGGAACGTCGGTTCCGGTCATTGTCTTGCCCTCGCCGAGATAGGCGCCGCCCAGCGGGTGGTTATAGAACTTGTCGAAAATGTTCTCGATCCCGAAGTCGAAGCGGACCTGTTTCCACTGATAGTTGCTCCGCAGGTGGAACAGGCCATACCCCGCAGTCTGGAGTTCATTCCTGACCTGTGAGACGCGCGTCTTCTCATCCACAAGCTCAAGCTCGATAATGCTGGTCAAGCCACCCGTACGATGCTCTACTGCCAGTAAAGCATTCAGCGGCATGATGTTATAGAGGTTGTCGTCGGTAGTCTGGTTCTTGCCACGGACGTAATTCAACATGCCAGTTGCGGTGAAATCACCGTACTGGGTGTTTTCCGCCAGAACCCGTTGGCCGGAGATATCCACGCCATACATGTGCGCGGATTGATTGACAAACTGGAGGTAAACGAAGGCGTCGGTAGAAGTGTCGGCTGGGTCGATGCGGCGGGCATCGATGTAATCATTGACGTAAGTGTAGTAAGGCGCCAACGTCAGACCCCATTCCTCCTGGCCAGCGTCATGCCAGTCGAAGGACGCGCTGACGGTATGGGCGGTTTCCGGCTCCAGGTCGAGATTGCCGACATAGCCATTTCCGTCACCGGTCATGTTGATCATACGCATAGCCATACCGCCGGTCGACCATGCATAGCGCTCGTACAGGTTGGGCGAGCGAGTCTTCCGCGCATAGCCGAGTTCGATGGTGCGGGTGGCGTCCGGTGCGAAGCGAGCCAGCGCGGTCAGATCGATATTGTCATCGCTCTTTTTACGGTCAGCAGCATTAAAGGCATCGGCTTCAACCCCGTACTTATCTACGTTATACCCCTGCACCTCTCCCGTATCCATGTGGACTCTTTCGTAGCGTACACCGAGTTGCGTCAATAACTGCGGATTCCATTGAGCTTCCCATTCGGAAAAGGCCGCCAACCGGTCGCGTTCGCCGTTGTTGATGTTCCAGAAGGTATCTGGCCACATCCCTCTGCCGGACGGATCCCACCAGTCATCCAGCCGGTAATTCTGGGCTTCACCGCCCACCCTGAGCAGATCACGTTCGGAAAGAACGATATTGGTCTTGACGACCAGACCTGTGTTGTCTCCCTCAGTGTCCATGGGCATGCCTGCGGCGCAGCCCATCATTCCTCCGCTCGGCGTGCACGGGATACCATCCAAGAGAGCCGTGGTTTTCGTATCTGAGCCATACCAGAAGAGCTTGTCGTCGAAAAACTGCATCTTGTGACGCGTATGTTCACGATAGCCGCGCACATCCAAGGAACCCCAGTCGAATTCCCCTTCGTAGTGCAGATTGACTTGGTTGCTGTCGTTGCCGGTCATGTCCATGCGCTGATTGGGCCAACCCTGGTAGGGGATATCCTGAACTCCAAACTTTAGTTCAAGCAGATGATTTTCATGACGCATCCCAAAGTCAAGTGAGTGGTTGGTCGACTTGTACATGGTGGAGCCGACCTCGTCGCCATCCAGCCACTCCCGCCCAGCGGCCGCGGGTCCAGCCGGTTTGAAATCTTCCCCCGCCTTGTAATCATCCGCCTTGGTCGTCGACCCGCGATAGCTCACGCTAAATTTTTCGTTGGCGGCCGTCGCGGCTGCATTGCCGCTGATTGCGTTGCCGTTGGAGCGATAAGACATCCCCACTTCACCCTTGAATAGCGTGCCTTCGCCGGCCCAAGCGAACTCCGGAGCGGGGGAATCCACCAGGATCGTACTACCGATGCTGTCACCACCCACGCTGACCGGCGTGATGCCCGCGAATACCGTGGCGCTGTCAACGCTGGTCGGATCGATATAGGAGAGCGGAGGGTTCATGTGGTTGCCGCAGGCGGAGATTAAATCCATGCCATCTACCTTGATGCGCAGACGGTCATCGGCCATGCCGCGAATGACGGGGAGACTGGAAACGCCGCCCGCATTCTGGATACTAACACCGGGAATGTTTCTCAAAAGGCTGGCAGTGTCCGAGGTGGCAGGGCGCAGGGTTTGTAGCGCTTTCGCGTCAATATCCATGGCGTTCGGTAGCTGAGCATTGAGCGGCGACGACTCAGTGACCGTAATTGCTGGAAGCTGTACCTCCTCGGCGAATACCGGGCCTTGGGCCGCGGCGGCAACCAACGTGATTAGTAGGGGGCGCCGATAGTGGTGCATATACTGCTTCATGGGAACTCCTTTTGATGGATTGTTATTGTTTAGGACCAAATTCTTAAATATGCCTAGCCATACAAGCGCCTGAGCCAGGGGTGCGGATATTCGCGAGGTGTTTCGCTCCAGAACATTAGTTGGAACTTATATATCAAGACGAACACTCACTTACAATACAATTTGTTAATTTTTTTCGACGTTCGACTAAGTTAGGGTATTTTTTGTGTCATTTGACTCAGTTGTGTGGAAAGTAACGCAGATTAACCAGCGTTCCCAGAGACTCTCACTTCAGATAACCGGATCAAAAAGACATCGCCAGGCTCATCAAGTGATGACATTACACGCATGAGACTGATGAGAGAGAAAGCTGCGACTGCAGCTGATAACAAATATTGCCCGAAAGGCTATTGGCAACCTGAAGGAGAGGAAGGGAATCAGACGAATGCGCACTCAACAGTCATCCCAAAACTTTGGCAAGCCATAACTCCCAAAGCGGTCATACATACAATAACCATGCATTAAATACGGTCAAATGTACTATGGTTCAATTTATATGTCTTTTTTTCGACAGGATCGTTAGCTCCACATGAAAAACTCCACTATGGGAAAACAGGAGCAGTTTCTACTCTTGGAATTCCAAGAACTCCAGGCGAGGTATCGGCAGTTAGTTGACGATACTGTCTGGCTACAACGCTACGTCCTGATTTTTTCAGGTGCGGTTTGGGCTTGGATTTTTTCTGATTCAACCAAGTCACCTCAGAATTTAGCCGTTTGGGCACCTTTTGTAATTACGATATTGTTTTCTTTGAAGGCGATCATCCTCCATTATTACGCGCAGCGGATTCACAGATATCTACATAGAGTCGAAGAATGGATGGAGCTGGATGATCTAGGCTGGTCTACCAGCCAAAGTAAGATGGGATTTGCAAACTGGTTGTTGGTATTTTGGCTTGTCGTAACAATAGTTAATCTATCTCTCGCTTTGATCTACCCTCATCTGAAGACGTGAGAATTACCAAAATGGAGGGTTTGCAAGTAGGATTGGGTCGCCAAAACTTATCGAGCACCACAACCCTGCTTCGTCGGGATTTTATGTTGTCATCAAATCGTCATAAATTTCCAATACAATCTCATTGCCTACTTTGGACAGGCAAGGAAAGTCAGTGATGACACACCCTCCACAAGGACGTGGAGGGACTTTATATCAGGAGGGTGAATAGTTATCTTACTTGTTAATCTTCCGGGCGGCAGATCATATGACGGCTCACGGCACGCGCTGTTCTGTAGAGCAACATAATGATCAGCAGTGTCAGCAGAGTGACAAGCACCCAACTCAATCCCGCATGCGCGACTGATCCAGTATGTTCATACACTACAAGGGTGGCAATGGTTATCGCGGCGATAGGGAAGGAGTAGGCCCACCATGTGAGGAAAAAGTTGATCCGGATAAAAAACCGGTATTGGGTTGCCAGCAGGAGCGTCAGAAAAAGCCCCACATAGTAGAGAATCCTGGCAAACGCATCGAAGTCTCCCGTCAATTTTATATATGAGAGGAAACCCACCGCCGGCGGTGCAATAAGAATAAACAGGGTCGGCATCAGTTTTTCAGGCATCGGGCTATGAAACATGATCCGGTAAAAGATGATCGTCATCAGGACGATCCAGAAAACGACGCCAATACTGAAGAAAAACCACGAAACCTCTGTATATCCCAGTTGCATCCCTGCCACTGGCACCAGTACATTCCCAACCACTGGAATAAACCACGCAGGATTTATGTGATGAATCTCGAACTGATCATGATGAATCCAGACACTCATGATATAGAGCGTAAATCCAATATGCATCACAGTACCCATCAACCATAAAGGTTCTGCGGCCACAGGCAGCGTATGCA
The DNA here is from genome assembly GCA_019623805.1 of Gammaproteobacteria bacterium (ex Lamellibrachia satsuma). Classification (NCBI taxonomy): domain Bacteria; kingdom Pseudomonadati; phylum Pseudomonadota; class Gammaproteobacteria; species Gammaproteobacteria bacterium (ex Lamellibrachia satsuma). The sequence goes on along the minus strand of CP053680.1, from coordinate 3,210,262 downwards.
AAGAGACAATGGAGAGCAGTAGCAGGCTGATGGAGATACTGGGAAAGAAATTCATCTTCACAGGATGATTTAATTCCCGAATAACTGCATCACGAAAATAGAGGATTTTTCTCACATAGAAGAAAAGCAACACCACAAACAGACCGGCGACAAACAGCGCCAGCGCTCCATCGACATTCAACTGCAAACCGAACGCACGTTGAAACGTGCTCCAGGCAATCGTAAGCCCACACAACCCCATCACAATGGAAAAGAAGGAGATGGGGAAATTCTCTAATCGGGATGGGTTAGACATAATGAATTCTCCGGTAAGCAGCTACTGCATTCAGCTCAACGGAGAGAATCTGTAACCGGTTTTTAAAGGCTACAGCATCCACAATTACCTGCAGGCATGCATTGCGTAAACGCAAATTCCGCAGTTTCTATAAGCTTGTTGATATTGTTTGGCAGGGGCCAGAGCCTGATTTAGAGCGTTGTTGATGACCTCAAGCTTGGTTCTCTATTCGGTGGAAAACCGATAGAGCGCCTGTATCTCCTCTCGCCAGATTGTGTCATCGATCGTCTCCAGCACCATGGGAATATCGTCAAAACGTGGGTCCCGCATAATAAAGCTGAAGGCATCCCAGCCGATCTTTCCCTGGCCGAGACTATGGTGCCGGTCCACTCTGGCCCCCAGATCAGGCTTGCTATCGTTGAGGTGCATGCCACGCAGATAGTTGAAGCCGACGATGCGCTCAAACTCATCGAAGGTCTGCCCGCAGGCGTCACTGGTCCGCAGATCATAGCCGGAGACAAATGTGTGACAGGTATCGAGACAGACACCTATCCTGCGTTTGTCCTCCACCCCTTCAATAATTCGGGCCAACTGCTCAAACCTGTAGCCCAGCGTGGAGCCTTGACCTGCAGTGTTTTCGATCACCGCTGTCACCCCTTTCGTCTGCTCCAGGGCGATATTTATCGACTCGGATACGCGGTCGAGACTCGCCTCCTCACCGATCTTTCGCAGGGTGGCGCCGGGATGGAAGTTAAGAAGTTTCAGACCGAGCTGTTCACAGCGCTGCATCTCGTCGACAAAGGCGGCACGGGATTTCTCCAGCTCCTCGGTTTCCGGATGCCCGAGATTGATCAGATAACTGTCGTGGGGCAGCACATGTTCCGGGGCGATACCGACCTGTTCTAGATTCACTTTGAAACCCTCTACCGCCTCATCGGTCAGCGGCTTTGCCTTCCATTGACGTTGGTTCTTGGTGAATAGCGCAAAGGCCTTCGCACCAATTTTTTCAGCATTCAACGGGGCGTTCTGAACACCACCGGAAGCACTGACGTGGGCGCCTACAAACTTCATTGGTTCTGTCCTTTGGTTATTGAATCTCTAACTCTGTTAAAATCCAGCTTTTATCAAAACAGACCGAAGCAACATGGCAAACAATCCCCTCTCCGGCGTCGGCTATCTGCTGCGCGGCTTAAGCCTGATAAGCAAACCCGGGCTGAGACGTTTCGTACTCATCCCCCTGCTGATCAATATCCTGGTCTTCAGCCTGCTGGTTGGGATAGGAATCAGCCAGTTCGATCTGCTGATGGATCACTTTCTGCCCGCCGACGACAGCTGGCTCTCCTACCTGCGCTGGCTGCTTTGGCCAATCTTCGCTCTGGCACTGTTGCTAATCATCTTCTACACCTTTACCGTCATCGCCAACCTGATCGCCGCGCCATTCAACGGCCTGCTGGCAGAGAAGGTGGAGCTCTATCTCGGCGGCCGGTTGCAGGAGGAGAGCGGCAGCATCAAACAGGTGATGAAGGATATTCTTCCTGCCCTGTTTTCTGAACTGCGCAAGATACTCTATTTTTTGCTGCGGGCGATCCCACTGCTGATTCTCTTCGCGATCCCGGTGCTCAACATCGTTGCACCCTTTTTATGGATCGCCTTCGGTGCCTGGTTTCTCTCTATCGAGTATAGCGACTACCCGATGGGCAATCACAGCCTGCTCTTCAAGGATCAGCACAAACGTCTGAAAAAGGCCCGTTTTACTGCGATGGCATTTGGTGGCAGCGTCACGCTATTGATGATGGTGCCCATCCTGAATTTTGTCGCAATGCCGGCGGCGGTGGCCGGGGCCACTGTCTTCTGGAAAGAGCGTCTGGAGAAAGCCGCAGGCAACGCTTAGACTATTTGTCGGGCTACACCACGCGCAAACGACTATATCTGATTCAAGTTTTGTAGTGTTTCGCGACTATAGCCCGTATAAGCTCTCCTCCCACTTTGCAAGTTTGCAAGACTGTGCACCGTTGATAATAGGAACCGGATTTCTTACGCATATCCAGCCTGTTGATGGGGACATTATCCCCCCCCGGCCTCGATGAAATGTACGCGCACCGTCCTTATCGACCTATCTGATTGTTCTGCCTTCGTGTTAGCCAGGTTTTCAATACGCCGGTATGACCTATTGCGGAGTTTGCACCAGCCATATAGCTCCATCTCCAGCAGCCAGGCTGAAATGTGACCAATACTTTTCAACAGCATTGTCCGCCTGACCTGCTCCAGTTTCTTGCCCGAACCGTCGGCAATCCGACAATCGCGTTCATACTCCAACTCCCAGGCCAAGCCTATCTCCACCTCATCTTGTTCACTCGGGACATGTACTATCTGCAGGGTACAATGGAGCCAATGTCCCTCTCTGCCTACTCCGTACAACTGACCACCAACGCTTCCGCAGGAAACCACAACTTTACCCGTGTCTGCCCAATCTCTACCAGCAGCACCTTCAGGTCACGAGCCACGATCATACGTTGACGCTGCTTTCCCGCGTAGCTAAACAGCAACTACCATTCGTACACGTTCAGTTCAATTGCCTGGTATAAAACTGCTGGTACAGATGTAATACTCTCCTTTAGGGGTTTTTGGTTGATGTCATCTCTAGGTTCTCCATTTTTGCCTTCCCTATTAGAGGCTTAGCTCCCCTCTATAGTACCTACAGTCGCTGAGGAATAGACCGTGCTGTTAGAACTCTACAAAAAACTCATCCTGCTGGGCATAGTCATCGGCCCCATCTTCTGGCTGGTATTTACCGATGATGGACAACGCCGCTCCGATTCGGTCTTTCTCTGGCTCAAAGGAGAGAACACAATCGAATTCAATCTCAAGGAATTGGATGCCGCACTCACCGAGACCGAACTGAAAACCGTCTATCCCGATATCACCTGGCAGTGCGAAACGCGGGAGACCAGCTTCGGCGACCGTCTCTGCCTGACACTGATCGGCACCTTCAACGGCATCCCGGCAAAATATCTGACACTCTTTTTTGCCGACCAGCGCATCAGCGCCCTGAAACTGATATATCATCCCGGCTACCATGAGCAATTACAGATCCAACTGCTCCAGCAGTTGGGGGAGGCCGAGGACGAAAGCCGAGCGGCGGTGACCTCCCCTGCCCCGGACAGCATCGTTCGCTGGCGCACGAACCATGGAGAGGTCGTTCTCAAACGCGAACTTACCGAAGATGAGGAGGCCGCCCTTTTCTGGCTGTCGCCCTCACACCTGATGAGCTATCGGCAGCCTGATTCATAATCAGTAACACTGGCTGATACTATCCGGAAATATGGACCTTTCGGACCAGGTGCTTTATAAACGCAATGAAAGAACCACTGAATCGAGGAGAAAAAGATGGCTGATGAGAAGGTCTACCCAGTTCCCGCCGATTTCGCCGCCCAGGCGAATATCACAGCAGAACAGTATCAGGAGATGTACCAACGCTCCGTGGACGACCCCGAGGGCTTCTGGGGCGAGCAGGCTGAAGAGTACCTCACCTGGTTCAGCAAGTGGGACAAGACACTGGACTGGAGCTTCGCGGAAGACGATCTCCACATAGAGTGGTTCAAGGGCGGCAAGCTCAACGTCTCCTACAACTGCCTCGACCGTCATCTGGAGACCCGCGGCGACCAGACTGCCATTCTTTGGGAGTCTGATGATCCCGGAGTCGACAAAAAGATCACCTACAGTGAACTGCATGCCGACGTAAACAAGTTCGCCAATGTGCTCAAATCCCGCGGCGTAAAAAAAGGCGACCGTGTCTCCATCTACATGCCGATGATCCCCGAAGCGGTTGTGGCCATGTTGGGCTGTACTCGCATCGGCGCGGTGCACTCCATCGTCTTCAGCGCCTTCTCTCCTGACGCGTTGAAAGATCGCATCCTCGATTCCGATTGCCAGTGCCTGATCACCGCCGACCAGTCGATCCGTGGCGGTAAGCATCTGCCCCTTAAGGCCAACGCCGACGCAGCCCTGGCCAACTGCCCTGACGTACACACCTCCATCGTCGTAAAGCACGGCGGTAAGGCTGTCGAGTGGACCGAAGGTCGCGACGTCTGGTATCACGAAATGCTGGCGGGGGCCGACCCTGTCTGCGAGCCGGAACAGATGGACGCCGAAGACCCGCTCTTTATCCTCTACACTTCCGGCTCCACCGGCAAACCCAAGGGGGTACTGCACACCACCGGCGGCTACCTTCTGCAGGCGGCAATGACCCACAAAACCGTTTTCGACTACAAGGACGGCGAAGTCTACTGGTGTACCGCCGACATAGGCTGGGTCACCGGCCACAGCTACATCGTCTATGGACCGCTCACCAACGGCGCCGTCAGCCTGATGTTCGAAGGCATCCCCACCTATCCCGACGCCGGCCGCTTCTGGCAAGTCTGCGACAAGCACAACGTGGCCAGCTTCTACACTGCCCCCACTGCCATCCGCGCCCTGATGGCCTGTGGTGAAGACCTCGTGAAAGCCACCAGCCGCAAAAGCCTGCGTCTGCTCGGCACCGTTGGCGAGCCGATCAACCCCGAGGCTTGGGAGTGGTACAATCGTGTGGTGGGCGACAATAACTGCCCCATCGTCGATACCTGGTGGCAGACCGAGACCGGCGCCCACATGCTGACCCCCCTGCCCGGTGCCACCCCGCTGAAACCCGGTTCTGCCACCCAACCCTTCTTCGGTGTACAACCCGTGTTGCTGGATGATGAAGGCAATGAGATCGACGGCAATCCGGCCTCCGGCAACCTGGCGATCAAACACCCATGGCCGTCCTCGATGCGCACGCTGTATGGCGACCATCGACGCTTCTACGAGACCTACTTCCAGATGTACCCCGGCTACTACTTCACCGGCGACGGCGCCCGTCGCGACGAAGACGGCTACTACTGGATTACCGGGCGTGTCGACGACGTACTCAACGTCTCCGGGCACCGCTTGGGCACCGCCGAGATCGAATCGGCACTGGTACTGCATGAGAAGGTCGCAGAAGCCGCCGTGGTGGGTTACCCCCACGAGATCACAGGCCAGGGTATCTACGCTTATGTCACCCTGATGGGCGGAGAAGCGTATGTCGAGGAGCTGAAAGCCGAACTGGTCGCACTGGTACGCAAAGAGATTGGCCCCATCGCCAAGGTCAACATCATCCAGTGGGCGCCCGGTTTGCCCAAGACCCGTTCCGGAAAAATCATGCGCCGTATCCTGCGCAAGATTGCAGCCAATGAGATCGATGCCTTGGGAGATACATCCACACTGGCTGATCCTTCAGTGGTTGAAAACCTGATCGAGAATCGGGCTAACAAGTAACCTGTAATTATGGAATGAAAAGAGGCGACATGAGCCGCCTCTTTTTATTACCCAGATTGATCCACCGGACATGAAACAAATCATGAATAATTCCACACCAGATTACGCCTTGAGCAATACCTGCCCTGCCGTGGTAATCGACAGCCGGCGCATCTCGCCCGACGATACCGATGAAATCAGGGTCATCAGGCTGGGTATCGCCGATCCCGCTTTTCGTTTCCTGGAAGGACAAACCATCGGCGTGCTGGTGCCAGGCCCCCACGCCTTTGGAACCAAGCCCCATCATCGCTACTACTCCATCGCCAATGCACGTGACAAGCAGGCCGACGATGAGATCGAGATCCAGATCATTGTTCGTCGTTGCTTCTATATCGATGAGATCTCAGGCGAACAGTTTCCGGGCATCGCTTCAAATTACCTTTGTGATGCAAAATCCGGCGACCCGATCACACTCACAGGTCCCTACAAAAGCGTCTTCAATATGCCGAAGACGCGCGATAGCAACCTGCTGATGATCGGCAGTGGAACCGGCATCGCACCCTTTCGCGCCTTTATCCAACGTATCTACAGCACACACCAGGGATGGGATGGAAAAGTCAGACTCTTTTTCGGCGATATGAACGGACTTGATCTGCTCTATATGAATGACGTCGACAGCGACTTGGCCAACTACTATGTGAATGAGACCTTTGAAGCTTACCAGAGCATCAGCACCAAATATGGTGTAAATGCTGATGAAGCACTGGAGTTGACCTTGGAGGAACATGCAACAGAAGCCTGGGATATGCTGCAGGATCCGAAGACCCATGTATTTCTCGCGGGCACTCGCAAGGCCAATGACGCGCTAGACAAAATTCTGGCCCAGCTTGCAGGCTCCACGGAAACCTGGGATGTGATGAGACAAAAAATGAAGGATGAAAATCGCTGGTCAGAATTGCTCTACCTCTGAGCAGAAGTATCCCGATGAACACACTCCGTGTTCAGAACGGGATCAGGTAGCCAACAGATCGACCGGGCTGCGAACACCATGTCCGCCACGCTGCATGACGTGAGTGTAAATCTCAGTGGTAGAGACATTTGCATGCCCCAACAGGGCCTGTACAGTACGGATGTCCTGCCCCGACTCCAACAAATGGGTGGCAAAGGAGTGACGTAAGGTATGGCTGGTTACGCGCTTGTCAATACCGGCTTCCAATGCTGCCCGTCGCACCGCCTTCTGTAGCGCAGACTCATGCATGTGATGGCGCCGGGCAGCACCACTTCTCGGGTCCGTAGAGATACGGCTGGCAGGAAACAGATATTGCCAACGCCACTCCTTCGCCGCATTCGGGTACTTACGTTTCAAAGCGCTCGGCAGGTAGGTCTCGCCGAAACCTTTTCTTAGATCCTCATCGTGTAGTTTTTCCGCCTCCGTCATGTTTTCCCGGACGGTGTTACTGAGGCTATCCGGTAGTGGCACGACCCTATCCTTGCCGCCCTTTCCATGACGTACTGTAATCTGCCGGTAGTCAAAATCAAGGTCCATAACACGCAGCCTGACACACTCCATAACACGCATTCCGGTACCATACATCAGCGATGCCATCAGATGCGTACGACCGTTCATGCAGTCAAGCAAGGCCTTCACTTCCCGATGTGACAAAACCGTAGGAATACGCCGTTTCGGCCGGGCGCGGACGAACGAAACAGCATCAGTAACATCGAGACCCAGAACCTCACGATAGAGAAAGATCAAAGCATTGAGTGCCTGATGCTGAGTAGACGAAGAGACACTCCTCTGAACAGCAAGGTGCTCCAGGTAAGCGGCAATCCCTTTTGCGGCAAGGGTTTCAGGATCAGCCCATTGGTGAAAAGAAAGATAGCGGGCAACCCATTGGCGGTAGGCCTTCTCCGTGTTATAGGCAAGCCCCCTCACCCGCAGAGCAGTCAGCAGGCGCTTGAACAGATCCGGAGCATTTGCTGCAAAATTGCGCGAGTGGATGTCAGCGTCCACATTGAAGAGCAGCAACGGATCGGTGGTAATTACATCTCTTCCATGTGTCGCGTGATCATTTTCAAGCGATTTAGCTGCCAGGAAAATCCCCTTCCAGTCAATCAAACCGCACCAATCCACATCGAGTTGCCGACAGAATAAGATACGCAGCGCATCTACCGCTTGACTAAAGCGCCACGCCTCAAGCCGCTGATCCCGCCCGATTGTCTCAAGATATGAAGCCACCTGCTTCGCTGTATGTTCAGCAAGCCTTGCTGGTTTGGTGGCAGTAATATACGCCTCTACATGCCTCCTGTACCAAGGCATTGCACGTGCAGCGACAGACTCATTTCTCAGTAACTTCTGATAGTTACCCCAAAACTGAGCAACTTTTACCCGATCTTTCTGCAAGACATCCTGATTCATCTCCGCCCTCCGTGGCTGGATTCCAATTCCCATTGGAGTACACTACATTGAGGAAGAATTGAAAACAATATCCCGAAGCAGGATAACTCCCAATATGTGGGATTATTTGGGAAGCTGTATATTTAACTGTTAAATGTCATAAAGGAAGATCGTGGAAATATTCAAATACAAATACGATGAACTTTTTAATCCAGTGCTACAGGCTTTGCATAAGCTTGGTGGCTCTGGTACCAATTCTGAAATTGAAGAACAAGTCATCCTATTGCTCAATCTTTCAAACGAAGAAATAGAAGACATTCATAGGGGCAACACCACAAAGCTTTCCTATAGGTCAGCATGGGCAAGAAATTATCTAAAACGACTCGGGTTAATAGAGAATTCTAGCCGCGCAGTATGGTCTTTAACGGCAGAAGGGCTAAAGACAACAGAAATTGATAAAGATGAAGCAAAGAAAATCGTTAAAGAGCTATCAGGTGTAAAAAAACAAAAGCCGCAAGAAGCTGAAGCAGTAGATGAATCAGAAGAGCTAAGTGAGTTAACCTGGGAAGAAGAATTAATAGAAATATTAAAAACAATTGAGCCCGATGCCTTTGAGAGATTGAGTCAACGGCTACTTAGAGAACTAGGTTTCACAAATGTAGAAGTTACAGGCAAAACAGGTGATGGTGGCATTGATGGTGTTGGTGTAATAAAACTAGGCGGTGTTTTGTCTTTTCATGTTGTATTTCAAAGTAAGCGTTATTCTGGATCAGTATCATCGAGTGCAATTAGAGATTTTCGTGGTGCTATGATTGGCAGAGCTGACAAGGGTGTGTTTATAACTACAGGCACATTTACACGTAGCGCTAAGCAGGAGTCACAACGTGATGGCGCGCCACCAATTGATTTAATTGATGGCAATGATTTGGCTGAACATCTTAAAAACCTAAGATTAGGGGTTGATGTACAAATGCGTGAAGAAGTAACAATTAAGCCGTCATGGTTCAAAGACATTTAACAAGTAGCTCAACCCGACCATTTATACGCCGTTTCGCTTCGCTGCACTCTGTATAAATGGCCGGTTAGCAAAGCGTTATGTGTAAAAAGGAAAAGTAGAATGAAGGCAATATTCAAACCTCCTAGAGAACCTTACACTGGCAATCTTCTTTGGGATATTGTTGAAGCTCGTGCATTTAGCTCTGAAATCACGAATTCTCTCGAGATGTTAAGGAAAAAAGGGTATTGGGCAAGTCCTTTTCCAGAAGGTGATGGTGTTACATTCACTGATGAAGGAAAATCAAAGAAAGATATAGAATTGCTAAATGATTTCAGAGCATGTTTTGATTGGTTAGAAATTAGTCTAGATTTAACTTTTTCTAAAGAAAATATAAAAACGAAACCTGCGGAATCAAAGCTGAGTTTTGAAAAAAATGTGGTACTTAGTAAAATTGAAATTGCACTTACACAATTGGAAGATGCTATTGAGTTATTTATAACAGGAAAAAGACTATCGGTTATTACATTGGCTGGCGCAGCAGATGGAATATTTGCTGGTTTATTAAAGCAGCGCGGTGATAAAAATGCTGCTGAAGATACGTGGAAATATATTGAAGAGATGCGAGCTAATACGGGTATGGCTTATGCCGGTGATCGAACTAAAAAAGAAGCCTTTAATGAGTGGAATGAACACAGAAATCGTTTGAAGCATCATGATAATCGAGATGAAGAAACATTGGAGTTTAGTGCTTTTGATCAAGCCTATTATGCTATTCAAAGGGCTAATGCAGATGCTGAAAAACTTGGAGTTGAAGCAAAGAATCGTCAAGAATATGAGAACTGGTTAATTGAAACCATATATATGTAAAAACACATAACAAATAGCTCCAGCGGACTTTTGGTACTGGGTGGTTTTATGTGCATGCCTTCGGCATTTTTAGCACAAAAACCACCCAGTACCAAAAGCCGCTGAGCAAGGCGTTATGTGAAAAAATGAAATACAAAACGAGGAATCAAAATGTCCCGTGATATTGATACAAAGGTAATTGGGTGCTTCTCGTACAAGTCTAAAACCGAAGTTACTTGTGACGGAGATGCTTGCATAATTTCAGGCTCTGAAAAGTCCATGCGTGATTATCTACTATCAATGTCAAAAGAAGCACATGAAGAATCAACAATTAAAAAAACAAGGTTTGGTGAAATAATACAAGGGTTAAAGCGTGGTGGCGCATATGCATTTGATGAAGAATCTTATAATCGCTTTTATCCTCTTGCCAATAGAATTGGGTATGATTTAAAAGAAGAAGAATTTGCTCCAACAGAAACTGGGCGGCATTTTGTGGTAATAAGACCATAAATCATCACAATATCCTTGAAATTCAAGTAACATAAAAAAGAATCAAAACAAATGCCAAAGAAAAATTTCATTCCAAATAAGTTAAAGCCATGGATTGAAGCAAGAAAGAAATATAGTTTGTCTCATGCCCAAATACAAATGGCTAGGGAACTTGGTTTAAATCCAAAGAAATTTGGTAGCCTTGGTAACACAAAACAGCAACAGTGGAAGCTCCCACTGCCTGAGTTTATTGAAGAAATATATTTCAAGCATTTCAAAAAAAGAGCACCAGAAAACGTAAGGTCTATTGAGCAAGTTGTAAAAGACAAAGCAAGAAAAAAAGCGGAGTCCAAAGCACGTAAAGAAGCAGCAAGGTCTGGTGATGAGGCAACAATCACATAACAAAAGGTTGCACTCCGACCCACCTAACTTTTGCGGCGTTTCAAGCGCATTGGTTTCAATTGGCTATGTCATGCAATCAAGTTCTGTGTGGTTAATCCGGTGGTCGGGTGAACCTAAACGTTAGCTTTACAAAAAAAGGAGAGCGCAATGCGAACAAAACGCAACTCAACAATTATGGCTATGTCGCTTATTGGTCTAGGACTGCTCTATCAAAATTCTGCAACCGCAGATGTGGTGGATGACGCATATAGGCTTTGTTCAGCCCTTGAAGGAACTGGCCTTACAACTGAGTGCGAGGTTAAAGGATGGGGTTCAACCGTTGATGTAAGAATTGCAACGAGTAGCAGTGAAGCCAGAAAAATATGTTCAGGCGTAGTAGATATGATGGCAAAGCAAACAAGAAGCTTTAATGGCAAATGGAAGTTACAAATATTTTCACCTTACAGTGGTGATCATCCTATTGCCACATGCACTTTACTGTAATTGAGGGGGGAAAATGAAAAAGCTATTCATGCTTGTGGTTGTCGCCCTAATCAATATTTCAATTACACATGCAGCCGATAAGGGCACATTTACAACAAATCAAATATGCAAGGCAGGCATCGCAAAGATAATGGGGCGTGATCCTGCAATAATCAAAATAGACCGCACCAGCGGGGAAACAATATACCTTTCATATATCCGACAGGATGACAAAACCAAATGGAAATACAAGTGTAAATTAAATGGCAATCAAATTTTGTGGGGGTCTGATACTGGGCGTTGGCGTACACATGCAATGGATTCAAAGGTTCGTTACAAGATAAACGGTAATTCAATTACAGTAACTGATACTTTTAGTGACGGTTCCTCAAGTAAAGAAACATATTCGGTAGAGAACATCGGTAATTGAAAGCAAAAAAGCTAACAAAAAGCTCCAGCGGACGCGCCAAAGGCGCGCGCCGCTGAGCTTAGACGTTATGTTTAATAAGAAACATGGAAGCAACGTATAAAATATCTGAGAAGGACTATGTAAAGGCTAGCCAGTTGTATTCACAATTGGAAAAGCCTGCAAAATTGCGTTACTCAGTAGCAATACCTATTTTGCTTGTAGTCTCAGTTATTAGCGATTCATCTACATTAAAATATGCGTGTATATTCGCAATCATTGGCGGCATCCTGGGCCACCTAATTCAGCAGCATTTATATATTCCATGGAATGCAAAAAAAATATATAAAAAACATAAAACGGCACATGAACAAATAGCTGTAAAAAGTACAGATGAAGGAATAATCTTCAAATCTGCAAATGGTAAAGGGATGCTTCACTGGAAAGATATTTGTTACTGGAAGGAAAGTTCTGAGCTTGTCTTGGTTTATCAAGCACCAAATCTATATCACATTATTCCTAGCCATATAGAAAACCAAGGCTTTGATCTAGGCAATGTTAGAGAATTACTGAAAATCCATGCAAAGAAAAAAACATAACAAGGTGGTCAACAACGCTCGTACCTCGCTTGGACGCTCACTTCGTTCGCGCCAGTTACCACAACGTTAGGCATAATAATGACACGACATTCCGGATTTATAGGAAATACACATGTTTGGACTATCTAAACGTGAACGGTATGAAAAAAAGGTGAGGGTAATACTTAGCGCCCTTTCCATCGATCTTCCCGATATGCCCGGCCCTTCAATAGCCCCCCTTATTGAAGAGAATTTTCGAGAGCATTGGAATGATGTCATTAACGAAGGAATTGAAAAACATCAATCACCAAGCCTTATTGCGTTTATGCTCGCTGGCCTCAACTTCCAAGATATGCTGATTAATGCCATAAATGAATCTGATCGTGTGCACATGCAAAAATGCATTAAGGAAAAAATCTACGAATTTGAAGAATGCGGGGCGTTTCTTACTAGATTAAAGTTTTACACAATGATGGGTTATGGCATGTCAAAACGTGACATTGATCCATCAGTTCTATCTGCAATGATTAGAGATATCCATCGCACACTGTTTGGCTATGAAGATAGCCTTGATGACACCATCGAATATATGGCTCAAGGTAGCTATTTGTTAAAAAAGGAGTTAGAAGAATCGGAGTACTTTCGTAACCTTAGAGCAAAGGCCTAACTCAAAGCGGTAAACAACAGATATGGTAAGTCTCGGAAAAGCCTGGATCGTTCTAGAGGAGTCATTTCATTCCGGTCAAAAGCAATTGGTGGCAGTATTAAGCCCGAGGAAAACTAGCGCTTATGTGGCTGAATACATTGAACAAGCATATGTAGACCGTTTCGCTAACTTTGATGAAAAAATCACGTTTAAGAAAAACAGGAAAAATTCACCATACAGAATTGAGCGTTACATGATAGGGGACACAACAATCAGCCATGGCCATGAACCAATATTCAATGCTTACTATGCACACAAGCTGGAGCGTGACGATAGGCTTCTCAGATTTCATTATCGCATCTACAAAGGTGACTTCGATAGCAGAGAAGTCACGGAATACATTGAGGAAGTAAGAATTGCCTAACAATGCCGTAAACTCGGACGCATTTTTCGTTCGCTGCGCTCACTACAAATGCGCCGGTTACGGCTGGCGTTAAGTGCAAAAAGGATCTGAGGAAATGGAAACTATCGTTGTATTCGCCAATTCTGTAAAACATGGCCAACATTGCGTGGCGGGTAAAAGCTTAGCTTCGAGGCAATGGATTCGGCCGGTCGCAGACGCAAATGGAAAAGAACTCGATCATGAACAAGCGAAGTATCGAAATCCATATGGCCGATTCTTGGTAAAACCACTTCAAAAAATACAGATGGAATTAGGTGCTAATGTACCCCTAACCCATCAACCCGAAAATTACTTAATCACTGACAGAGAGTGGTCACAACATTACAAAATTGAGCCACACGAAGTACCACCTTTTCTAGATGCTCCAGATAATTTATGGGGGCACGGGCATGCCGTAGATGCAAACTTGGTAAATATTGGGTTAATTAATATCCAGCAATCTCTTTATCTAATATATGCTCCAGACCTGAATTTATACAGAAACGAGGATAATAAAAGGAGGGTCGCATTTTCCTACAATGGCTCAAACTACGATTTCCCGGTGACTGACCCCAATTTTGATGCTCTATTAAGTGGAGAGAAGGAAAATCATGGATTCATCTGCGCAAGTCTAGTTCTACTTTGTCAGATTCCATCACCCGGCAACCGACTGTTCCAGCGTCTGTTTTCGATATTGGGAGTCGATAGCCGCTTGTCGTTTACGATGCCGTTTCGTCATTTGCCGTAGTATTTCATCGCGTTCAATATCTCGCCGTGGCAGGAAGGCACGCAATAGCGATTCGATGTCTGAACAACTGAGTAAGGGGTGATCATCTTTTTGCACAATTCGCTCTTCGAGCATGAATAACATCGCCATCATGACCAAGGCCATATGGTGATGCCAGGATTTCCATTTACGGGCCTGATAATCAGCAAGACCTGATTCACTCTTACCATCCTGGAACGAACGCTCAACCCAGAACCGCTGCGCCTGCATCTTTGCAAGACAATGGGATGGCGTTTCTTCCGGTGCATTCGACAAGGTGTATTTAATCGTCTCCGGTGAATTGACCTCTCGTCGTACAATCAGGTGCCATTGATGTGCCTGGGCTTCTTTTCCATCCCAAAGCCAAACCCGATGATGCAGGATCTCGACGCGCAGTTTGCCCTTGCTGCTATCCCGTAATACCACTTGCTGCCACTCGCTGTCCCGTTGCTCATTGAGCCACTGGTCAACGCGCAGACGGGCTGCCTGGGCTTGCAGACGACTTCGACGACGACCGCGCGTTGTCGTGCTCTCCGGTATGAACGGCTGTGGATCTTCCAGGTAGACCTGTTGGTCTTTGTGGATGTCCACCACAAAGGTTTCACCCATCGCCTCCAAACCCCTCAGAAAAGCCGGATCCTTCCCGTATCCCCCATCTGCACCCACCCAGGCAAAACGCAGGCCAAGCGTCCTCTGATGACGCACCATCTCCAGCGCCAACTCTGACTTGCTTTGATGTTTCCGTTCAACTTCCGGGATACCCACCTTGCGACAGCGAGCCGGGTTCGATACCCACTCTTTGGGTAGATAGAGACGTTCATCTATCAGCGTGGACAAGTGCCCTTTACCCAGTGCTGCGAATACACCAACCTGGCAGTTATCCACCTTGCCCTGGCGGCCATTCCATTGGCGTTTAACCCCCACTGAATGTTTACCCTTCTTGGCAAGGCCACTCTCATCGAGCAACAGACAGGTATCCGCGGTTCCACCCAGCCATTGATCGGCTTCCAGCGCCACTTGGTCTAACACCGCACGATGATCCCACGGGGACTCGGTGAGCATATGCTGGAGACGCTGATCATCTGCGCCTGCAACCACCTCTTCCATGCGTTCCATGTTCTTTCTCTGCGCTTGCATCAGGCCTTTGAGATAGTGTGTGACCGGTTGAAACACCGACCTCGTCTTGCTTCGAAAATGGGATTCAAAGCGGTACTGGAAACGTTGGAATCGCTCCGCTATGCGATCGATTCTACTTATGCGCGTATCAGGTAATTCAAATGACCTTGGTGCTTGTCATTTGATGCTCTTCCTTACGATGATTGCCAAGAAATTCACAGCATATATTTTATATTATTCAGTGAGTTACTTATAGATCTAATCTGACAAAGTAGAACTAGGTGAGGAGTATAATGGGCGGCATTATAAAATCGCTGCAACCATCTTATAGCAGAATTGGGAAATTACTATGAATGTCTACACTATCGGGTTTACCCAGAAAAAAGCGGAGAGATTTTTTACACTTGTCCGTAATTCGAACATCAGCACTTTAATTGATGTAAGGCTGAACAACGTGTCGCAACTCGCGGGCTTCGCAAAAAAAGATGACTTACGTTTTTTCCTCAGGGAATTGTGTGATGCATCATATATTCACATGCCAGATTGGGCTCCGACAAAAGAAATTCTCAACGCCTATAAGAAAAATACAATCACCTGTGACGTGGTCCAATGGACAGGTACACCCCAGTTAAGCATCATTGACTTAACTGAGGTAGAAAAATGAAAGAACGAAAGAAATATTCGAAGGAATTCAAGCTAGACGCGGTCAGTCTGGTTCTTGAGCAGGAATATACTCGAAGGGAAGCAGCAAACAGTCTGGGCATCAATGCCCAAATGCTGGGGCGCTGGGTGAAAGAACATCAGGCAGAAGATGGGCAGGCATTTCGAGGCAATGGCAAGTTGAGTTCTGAACAGGAAGAAATCAGGAAGCTCAAGGCTCAGGTTAAACGCCTTGAGATGGAGAAAGAAATCTTAAAAAAAGCAACGGTATTCTTTGCAGCAGAAACGAAGTGAAATATTCGTTCATCACCCAGCATAAGAATGCCTATCCAATCAGCTTGCAATGTCAGGTTTTGGGTGTGAGTCGTAATGGTTACTACCAGTATCAAAGGGGCTTGGGTAACAGGCCAGACCGAACATCAGGAGATGCTGGAGTGGGTTGAGGATATCGCCAAGAGTTCAGACTACACTTATGGCAGTCGCAGAATGAAAAAAGCCTTGAATGTCCTGGGCTATCCGGTGAGTCGGAATAAGGCAAGGAAGTTAATGCGTGAAGCCAATGTACAGGCGCGTCAGCGCAGGAAATATAAGGTTACGACAAACAGTAACCACCAGCAGTCGGTTTTTAACAACCTGCTCAAGCGAGAGTTTGCTGTGGCCCAGCCCGATCATGTCTATGCGGCGGACGTGACTTATGTATGGACCCAGGAAGGCTGGTTATACCTGGCGGTAGTGATAGACCTGTATTCACGTAAAGTGGTCGGCTGGAGCATGAGTTCCCGGATGAAGGCAAAGCTGGTCTGTGATGCATTGCAAATGGCGATCTGGCGACGTCGACCGAAGGGCGGATTGATTCACCACTCAGATCGTGGTTCTCAATATGCCAGCAAGGCTTTTCGGCGGTTACTCAAAGCCCATGATATCAATGGCAGTATGAGCAGGAAGGGTGACTGCTGGGATAATGCTGTAGTGGAAAGCTTCTTTGGCAGCCTCAAGCAGGAACGGGTGCATTGGAGAAGCTACCAGACACGTTACGAAGCCCAGCAGGACATATTGGAATATATTTCCATGTTTTATAATAGTACGCGGCTGCATTCATACCTGGATTATATGAGTCCGAATGATTTTGAGCAGCAAATGATGGCGCAGAAAAAAGCGGCTTAACTGGGTGTAACAAAATCCTTGACCACGTCAATTCGAAGGAATTCAAGCTAGACGCGGTCAGTCTGGTTCTTGAGCAGGAATATACTCGAAGGGAAGCAGCAAACAGTCTGGGCATCAATGCCCAAATGCTGGGGCGCTGGGTGAAAGAACATCAGGCAGAAGATGGGCAGGCATTTCGAGGCAATGGCAAGTTGAGTTCTGAACAGGAAGAAATCAGGAAGCTCAAGGCTCAGGTTAAACGCCTTGAGATGGAGAAAGAAATCTTAAAAAAAGCAACGGTATTCTTTGCAGCAGAAACGAAGTGAAATATTCGTTCATCACCCAGCATAAGAATGCCTATCCAATCAGCTTGCAATGTCAGGTTTTGGGTGTGAGTCGTAATGGTTACTACCAGTATCAAAGGGGCTTGGGTAACAGGCCAGACCGAATACATCAGGAGATGCTGGAGTGGGTTGAGGATATCGCCAAGAGTTCAGACTACACTTATGGCAGTCGCAGAATGAAAAAAGCCTTGAATGTCCTGGGCTATCCGGTGAGTCGGAATAAGGCAAGGAAGTTAATGCGTGAAGCCAATGTACAGGCGCGTCAGCGCAGGAAATATAAGGTTACGACAAACAGTAACCACCAGCAGTCGGTTTTTAACAACCTGCTCAAGCGAGAGTTTGCTGTGGCCCAGCCCGATCATGTCTATGCGGCGGACGTGACTTATGTATGGACCCAGGAAGGCTGGTTATACCTGGCGGTAGTGATAGACCTGTATTCACGTAAAGTGGTCGGCTGGAGCATGAGTTCCCGGATGAAGGCAAAGCTGGTCTGTGATGCATTGCAAATGGCGATCTGGCGACGTCGACCGAAGGGCGGATTGATTCACCACTCAGATCGTGGTTCTCAATATGCCAGCAAGGCTTTTCGGCGGTTACTCAAAGCCCATGATATCAATGGCAGTATGAGCAGGAAGGGTGACTGCTGGGATAATGCTGTAGTGGAAAGCTTCTTTGGCAGCCTCAAGCAGGAACGGGTGCATTGGAGAAGCTACCAGACACGTTACGAAGCCCAGCAGGACATATTGGAATATATTTCCATGTTTTATAATAGTACGCGGCTGCATTCATACCTGGATTATATGAGTCCGAATGATTTTGAGCAGCAAATGATGGCGCAGAAAAAAGCGGCTTAACTGGGTGTAACAAAATCCTTGACCACGTCACCTGGGATTCCTATGAAGATAAGTTCTTGAACTTGATGGCCCGTCGTTCGATAGAAAAAGATGTTGATCAAAAAATTTTAGAGCAAGGCTGTTTGCTCTGTAGCGAACACGAGCCACACCACTGTCATAGAAGGCTCGTAGTTGAATACTTAAATGAACATACCGGCCTTGAATTGCAAGTGAAGCATTTAACTTAGAATGATACGCGTCTTAGTTCTTGTTCCGAGTGAATTCAATTGCTTTTCTAAGTTTGAAAGAAAGGTAAATCGTATTACTCAAAGCTTTTCTGAGTTTACAGTTGTTTATCCAGAGGATAACAATAAATTAGTTCAGAAACTTTTTGAGAATAGAGAGAATGTGACACTTGAAGCTAACAAAAATTGGGATATAAGTTCCATTACGCATGCCATTGTGTTTGACGATGGCGAAGTGTTTCCTGAAGAATTGGCCGAACTGAAAAATCACAGCGTACCAGTACGGGTAATAAATATTAGTATCACTCGGGTTGTTAATATCAAAAAAGAAGAAAAATACCAAGGTATCAAATCAACGCCAAATTTTGAATATATCGGAAGGGGTTCATACTGGGGGAATCCTTATTCCATGTATGAAGAAGGTGATGATCGCGACGAAGTCATCAGAAAATACCGATATGATTTTGAGTTTGACAAATTCATAAACATCGAGAAATCAAAAGTTTATGATTTGGCTGGCAAGCGTTTAGGCTGCTTTTGCAAGCCTGCTGCCTGTCATGGTGATGTATTGGCAGAGTATTTAAATAGCTGGGACGATGGCAAATAAGCACTTAACAATGCCGTCAACAAGGACGCAAAACTCTCCGCTGCGCTACAAGTTTTGCGCCTGTTACGGCTGGCGTTATGTGTAAATATATGAAGCGCTGACATATGTACTACCACTACACTAATATTGAAGCCCTTTTTAACATCATAAAATGCAAATCTGTTTGGTTTGGCAGCCTTGCATTTATGAATGATGAAATGGAAGGATTTGATCTCTATTCTGTGTTGAGTGAGGTCTTAGAGCTAAAGCATGGATCTGAGCAATGTAAAAACACACTTGAATGGATTAATGACCTTATCCAAGTGTACTTAAGACACCAAATGTGTTTTAGCGCATCCACTCTAAAAGATGACATTAGTCAATGGCGCGCATATACAAAATTGGGTCAAGGTGTTTGCATAGAGTTTACTGATGGATTCGTCGTTGACCCGAAAGCCCAAAAAGTGCAATGTCTTTATGATTTTGATGATAAAAAAACAGCAATAGTGGCAGATCAACACTTAAAGTCTAACGATGAAACAATGATGAGAACCATCCAAACTCAAGAAGGACTAAGAAGTTATATTAAATCAATAATTCAAACGCTAGTACGTTTCAAAAACGCATCATTCAAACCAGAGCAGGAAGTAAGGTGGGTTTACAACTTTAATGGCTTAACAGACGCTGATGCACAATTTGAATTTCGCCCACATAGGCTGGGATTGACTTCGTATCACAAATCACTAGTAGATATCAGCAAAATCACATCCATCACAATTGGCCCACAAGTACCTACGCAAAACTTAAAATCAATAGAAGACTTCTTGATATTAAAGAGGTGCCCTTGACGTGGTCAAGGATTTTGTTACACCCAGTTAAGCCGCTTTTTTCTGCGCCATCATTTGCTGCTCAAAATCATTCGGACTCATATAATCCAGGTATGAATGCAGCCGCGTACTATTATAAAACATGGAAATATATTCCAATATGTCCTGCTGGGCTTCGTAACGTGTCTGGTAGCTTCTCCAATGCACCCGTTCCTGCTTGAGGCTGCCAAAGAAGCTTTCCACTACAGCATTATCCCAGCAGTCACCCTTCCTGCTCATACTGCCATTGATATCATGGGCTTTGAGTAACCGCCGAAAAGCCTTGCTGGCATATTGAGAACCACGATCTGAGTGGTGAATCAATCCGCCCTTCGGTCGACGTCGCCAGATCGCCATTTGCAATGCATCACAGACCAGCTTTGCCTTCATCCGGGAACTCATGCTCCAGCCGACCACTTTACGTGAATACAGGTCTATCACTACCGCCAGGTATAACCAGCCTTCCTGGGTCCATACATAAGTCACGTCCGCCGCATAGACATGATCGGGCTGGGCCACAGCAAACTCTCGCTTGAGCAGGTTGTTAAAAACCGACTGCTGGTGGTTACTGTTTGTCGTAACCTTATATTTCCTGCGCTGACGCGCCTGTACATTGGCTTCACGCATTAACTTCCTTGCCTTATTCCGACTCACCGGATAGCCCAGGACATTCAAGGCTTTTTTCATTCTGCGACTGCCATAAGTGTAGTCTGAACTCTTGGCGATATCCTCAACCCACTCCAGCATCTCCTGATGTATTCGGTCTGGCCTGTTACCCAAGCCCCTTTGATACTGGTAGTAACCATTACGACTCACACCCAAAACCTGACATTGCAAGCTGATTGGATAGGCATTCTTATGCTGGGTGATGAACGAATATTTCACTTCGTTTCTGCTGCAAAGAATACCGTTGCTTTTTTTAAGATTTCTTTCTCCATCTCAAGGCGTTTAACCTGAGCCTTGAGCTTCCTGATTTCTTCCTGTTCAGAACTCAACTTGCCATTGCCTCGAAATGCCTGCCCATCTTCTGCCTGATGTTCTTTCACCCAGCGCCCCAGCATTTGGGCATTGATGCCCAGACTGTTTGCTGCTTCCCTTCGAGTATATTCCTGCTCAAGAACCAGACTGACCGCGTCTAGCTTGAATTCCTTCGAATATTTCTTTCGTTCTTTCATTTTTCTACCTCAGTTAAGTCAATGATGCTTAACTGGGGTGTACCTGTCCATTGGACCACGTCAATTAAGGCAGCAGTTTTTGTGGTCTGCGCAACAAGCATTGGAAAAATACCTGAAAGGAATACTTCTATATAATGGTAAGAGTGCGAGGTTTTACATTCCAGAAGGTTCTTCAAAGAAAAAAGAATTTGGCCACAATCTTATCATGCTAAATCATGAGGTTTGTAACATTGATTATCTAAAATACGAGCTGCCAGATTGGGCACAACCATATATGGGGTATTTGGCAGAGTTAGGCGGGTTTAATAGATACTTAACAAAAAGTTCTTACAATACTCCTGATGCAATGCATAAGCTTGATGAATTAGTATGGAATGTCCGAAGATATTGCCAGTGCATTGCAGGCAGAGTACCAGGAATGAAGGAGGCTGTTATCAACTCCATAAATAATCCTATACATCACAAAAAACCTATGGCATTCAAATTGTCTAATGGTGATCTAGAAAAAATCCTGGAAAGACCTCACAAAGATCCAGCCAGAAAAGCTCTTGTATGGGCCAATCTATTTTATGGGAAAAGAAATAGAAAAATAGTTACGTTTCACTCAATGTCATCAGGTGAAATTCCTCCACAGCATAGACATTGGTTTGAAAACGAGACAAATCGGGAAGCTATTTCTGAATATATACGGTTATGATGTCAGCTAACAAAGCCATAAACACGGACGTCAAAAAGCTGCGCCGCTCGTTCCTCGCTATACAGCTTTTTGCCTCCGGTTATGGCAAGCGTTGGGCCAAGAAAATATCATCGGAGGACACATCATATGGGGTTTTTCAGCAATTTTTTCAGCGCATCAATGGACGATCCAGTTGATATTGAGCCATTCAAAATTGATGAAACGAAAATTAAGGGGGTTGTTTCTAAGAACACTCTCGGGACCAAATCAAATGAGTATAGAAATTATTTGTCCATTAATACGAAGTGCCTACGTATTGCGCTATCTCTAAGGCAAAGAACAATGGGTAAAGCTAGTGAGATCACTGATCGCAGTATAGAGGAGAATCCCATAGGATACTATTTCGCACTTGTGGAATCGAACCTGCGCAAACTGTCAAACTCGTTAACAGAAATCGGTACAGTTCTGACACTAATGTCAGTGGGAGGCTCTGATATTGACGATACTATGGGAGAAGCCCTCAAACGCGCCTCTCAAATTTTCGGCGTTGCAACTGAATCAGGAACAGATACAACGGGGCTAAGTCCCGAGGAGAAAATATTAGCTTACAGTGAGACGCATAAGATTGCACTTGAAAAGCTACAAGATTTACATCAGGCAGGCTGCCAGATGGAAATGCCAGATCGTAGCCTAAGGAAGGACTGCAATGAAATGTTATCATTTCTCAGGGAAGAATTAGAAACGGCGAAAAGGCTTTTTGGGTAACGCTGCAAATGAAGCCCAACAAATCCGTCAACGCGGACGCCTGAAAGTTTCGAGTGGGCTTCACACGCGATACTTCGTTGCAAACTTGGTGGTGTCTTCAAAGCTGCTGCAGGGCGCCGGTTACGGTAGGCGTTAGGGCCAAGAAGGAACGAAGATGAAAACAAATTCGAAGCTAGCGATTTTGCAGTTGATGTCAGGCTTATTTGGCTGGGTGTGGATCATAGCATCACTTGCTGCACTATATTTTCTAGCTGTAGCGGCATTCTCTGATGGTCTATGGTCAAATTTCTTTTGGGCAGTAGGAATAAGCGTTGTTGCTAAATGGCTAACTCGTGGCATTGAAGATAATAAAACTCGGGTTGCATTCGAAGCCAAGTTGGTGGAAGAAGGGCATACCCCCGAGGAGGCAGGGAATATCTGGTTACAGCAATATTCAAGTAATGGAAGTGTGGATCTCCCATCAAACAATATTGAAACAATCGTACAAGAATATGGCGGAGTTTTAGAAAATTCAGCCCCAGCACCAGGATGTGTGTCTGATTCAAAGAACCTTCCCTATTCAAAGCAAGAAATACAGCAAGCCTTGATTGCAGCACTAAATCTAAGCACTGATCCTCAAATAAAAGAGCATTTGAAAACCGGCTATATAAGTCTCGCTGATTGGCAAGATGGTGTAGGTGATTCAGACATAGGTCTTGATGTATCCACTCTAGACATGAGTCAGGATACGCAAGCATTGGCCAAGGCCGTCCTTGAGCAGTCGGAAGGAAGTGAAAAATGGAATGTACTTGTGCGGCAAGAGCAAGAGGTGCTTAAGCAAGAGCTGCAAGCATTGGGTTTATGGTAAATAGCCCTAACAAGAAAATCATGCCACTCACTACGTTCGTTCGGACGCGCTAACGCGCGCCGCATATTCAAACGTTATGTGTAAATAAGACAATGCCAAAACTCTTGTTCATAGACACTAATATCTATCTGGACTTCTACCGGATAGAGTTATTGTCAAAAGTGGTGTTTGCCAACCTGAATCAAGCGGCAGCCTGGCCGATTTCTGTCACTTCGACACCATCTTTAAATTTTATTCCGGTTATCACCTTCGCCAGGTAATCGAAACCACGTAGGCGCCTCCATCTCTTCTCGGCACACTGTCCAAGTTTGAACATCATATGCAGCATGCCGTCCCGAGACAGGCAACCCTTTGAACGCTTGGTCCGGTGACGGATCGTGCCGAACGTTGATTCAATCGGATTGCTGGTCCGTATGCTCTGCCAGTGCTGTGCAGGGAAATCATAGAATGCCATCAGTTCATCGCGATCTTTTTGCAAACAGATTGCGGCCTTCGGATATTTTGGCTCATAGGTCTTGAGGAACAGATCAAAGGCTTTCTCGGCATCTGCTTTGGTCTCCGCCTGCCAAATCGCATGCAGTGCCTGTTTTGCCTTCGCCTGAGCTGATTTTGGCAGACAATTTAGCACGTTCATGGTCTTGTGCATCCAGCAGCGTTGTTGGCGTGTCTCACTGTAGACCTCTTCGAGTGCCGCCCAAAACCCCATGGCACCATCACCAATCGCTAACTCCGGCACATTCATTCCCCGTGATTTCAATTTCAGCAATACTTCACGCCAGCTCTGTGTTGATTCGCGTACACCGTCCTCAATCGCCAGGAAACGCTTCTCGCCGCGCTCATTCACGCCGATCACCACCAGCGAACACAGCTTGGTCTGTTCCGATCTTAATCCACTGTAAACGCCATCTGCCCAGACATACACCCAAGCATCCTTATCCAACCGCTCATCGCACCAGGCCCGATACTCCTGAGCCCAGACTTGCTTCAACCGTGACACAGTGCTCGCTGACAGCCCCTGTGCTTCTGGCCCCACCAGAACCTTCAGGGCCTCTCCCATCTCACCACTGGATACTCCTTTCAGATACAACCAGGGAATCGCTGCCTCCAGTGACTTCGTTTTCCGCACATAGGGAGGTACCAGTGAAGAGCGGAAGGTCAGCGGCTTGCCCGTCTTGGCGCGAACCTTGGGTATCCGGACTGTTACAGGCCCCATGCCTGTCTGCAGTTCTCGCTCAGGCAGGTAGCCGTTGCGCACGACACCGGCCCTGCCATCCTCTGTGCGTCGTCCTGAGTAGTCTTCAAGCATCTCTTGCAGTTCAACCTCGACTGCCTGCTGGATCAACTGTCGTGCCCCTGCCTTGAGCATCTCTGTCAGCGGGTCAGCAATCGTATCTCGACCTGCCAGGCCAACAACGGTATTCTTCTTCATGGTGGCGTATCTCCTCAGGTTGTTTGTCGTGTCGCAACTACAAATCAACCAGATACGCCGCCTTTTTTCAAATCAGTCAAACACCAGATTCAGTTATAACTCTACTAAAAAACGACAAATCGGCAACAGCATTAGACAAAGATCAACAAAAAATACAAAAGAGAATAAAAAAGCTGAAAACTCGTCTTGATAGTGTTCTGGAGAACCCAGGTCGTTACGATAAAGTTTATCAAGTTTTACAGCGCCTATTTTCAAAGAAAAAAGACATCGACCTGTATCGGAAGCATAAAAAACGATATGAGGTCAGAGAGCTTGCTCAGAAGCGTTTTATACTAGGCTATCCGCCACGTAAGAAAAATGATACCAGTATCGGCGATGCCATCAACTGGGAGTGGCTGATTTATGTAGCGGAGGAAAAGAATGCTGACATATGGATCGTGTCAAGAGATGGTGATTATGGAGTAACCCAAGATAATAATGGTTTTTTGAATGACTGGTTGAAGCAAGAGTTTAAAGAACGAATTCACAAAAAACGAAAAATAATATTATGCCCTAAGCTGTCTATTGCTCTTCGTGAATTCGAAATACCAGTCACTAAAGAGGAAGAGCAAGAGGAAGAACGTATCATTTTAGAAGAGAGCGTGTCTGTAAGTGACAGTGTCTCTGCAAGGGTGTTTCGTAGTTGTGAGCAATGCGGCCAACAATTTGAAGCGAAAGGTGATGAAAAATCGTGTACTAACTGCTTACCAGAATGGCTCACATAACAAGGCCTTCCAGCGGACACAGTCGCTAACGCGCCTGCTCCGCTGAAGGCAACGTTAGGGGTTTAATGGAGAAAATATGAACGTATCGGAACTATATGATCTTACTCAATGGATCACGCGTGAAATAGAGCAAGCTCAAATTCCGCAAAAATACCAAGCTCTGCATACAATACTTCAACAGCATGCCCAGCCTAATCAACAAAGACAGCCTTTTGAAGCTCAGAAAGAAGAACTATTTAAGGTATTAAATAACGTCCCTATTAACCAGCTAACGAGAGATCAAATTGAGTTTCTTTCCCATTTAGGAATAGCCGAATCTGTAGGAGCTCAGGGAATAGAAACTATTGAGGATATTCTTTATAAAAACGTAATTGATGTCGCTACATCGGCATCTAAATTACAGCAAATTATTCAAAAATTAAATGAAGGAATACAAAAATCCAAACAAATTCAGACTGGTTTAACTGATTGTGTTTTTGAAGAAGAGTATGAGGCAGAAAATGAAGTCTTGATGCGTGTAAGCTTTACAGGTCATGCGTTAATGAAGAATGTGTCAGATTTCAAGAGCTGGGGTAATATTTGGTACGACATAGGTCGTGGAATAGCAATGGTACACAATGCTTCACCTGAGGAAGTGAAAATTGTTGGAGCAACAAAAGGATCAATTGTAATTGAGCTTGCCGTTATCGCTAAAATCGCTGCTACTGCAAGTGGAATTATTCTTGCGGCATTAAAGGTTGCCGAAAAGGTACTTGATATTAGAAAGAAGGCAGAGAAACTAAAAGGGCTAAAATTGAAAAACGATAAAGTCATAAAGGATTTAGAACAGGAAGCGGAGAATGAAAAGAAATCTGGCATAGAAGAAATTACAGGAAATATATCAGGTGAACTTAAAATTAAAAAAAATGGTGAAGGCGATAAGGTAAAAGCATTAGATACAGCGGTTAAGAATCTTGTCAATTTTGTGGAAGAAGGTGGAGTTGTAGATTTTATTGAACCCAAAGATTCAGAAGATATAGATGAGGAGCAAGCAAACGAAAATCAAAAACTAAGAGTTGCATTTCAAGAGATAAGACAGCTTGAGAATAAATTATCTTTACTCGAGCATAAAGACCCCTAACAAAAGCATACACACGGACCGCCAAAAGCGGCGCGGCTTTCGCTACGCTACAGCCACACCACTTTTGTCAGCCGGTGATACTGAGCGTTAGCTCTCAAAATAAGAATATCCGATGAAAAACAAGGCTGAAGTGTACTTTGCGCTTAAAGGAGAAGATTTCGATCCTGATTCTTTCACTGTTGAGTCTGGTTTAAAGCCGACAAAAAGCTGGCAGAAAGGAGAAAAAGGCAGATACGTTGAGCATTACAGATTCGGATATTGGCAAATTGGCGAAGAAGCCGTCGAAGGCGAAACGGTCTTAGTTGATGAAATAGCCGATAAACTAATCAAACGAATCGAAGAGAAGAAAGAAGTAATTCGCGAGTTTATCGATAGGCATAGCCTTTACGCTGCGCTTGTGGTGGTACTGCATATTTCCATGAATGAGCAAACCAGCACTCCCGCATTAGGCTTCAATACTTCAACTATTCAGTTTCTGAATTTCGTGAAAGCTGAGATTGATGTCGATATATACAGAAACTAGAGCTAATCGGGTAAGGGAGGGTCTCTAACCCTCCCTCCCCACACCACCTGGCATGCGGGTCCGCACCAGGCGGTTCATCAGGCATAGTGAAACTTAATCCATAGTTCTCTCACAGAGACGAGACCCTGTTTCTCCAACCACTTAAGGGTCATTCCAGATTGTGTCGCCAGCGTTCTGGCTAAACGGTAAGGGCCTTTAGAGCTTAACCAAAGACACACAGCTGTTCGTGACCTGGTGCCCAGCCGGATTAGATTGCGGATACGAGTGCGCGGTTTACGCCACTGCTTCAGATAGCACATGCGTATGCGTCGCCGTATCCATTCATCCAGCCCCGGTAAGGGCCGATAATATTCTGAAAGACCGAAGTAGTTGATCCACCCCCGGATATAGAAACGAAGTTCGCGGTAGCGACGTTGCATTGAGATTCCCCAGGAACGTTTCGTCAATCGACGAATGTTTCGCTTGAAGTCACTCAGCGCTTTGTCACTCCACCGAATCTTCTTCCCTCGGAAGGTAAAGCCAAGGAAGTGGAGGTCGTTGGTTTTCACCACCTTACTCTTCTCCTCATTGATCACCAGCTTTAGTTTGGTAGTCAGAAAACGCTTCAACCATTCCATCATACGGAATTGCATATTCTGGCCCATCATGAACACTGATTCTGATCCATCGTGAACACCTATTCTGGACGAACGTGAACCCCCATTCTGATTGATCGTGAACGCTTTTGGCATTTCACCAGAATCACCGTTCACGATGCCAGAAACCCTTTCCACACATTGATAAAGCCTTGCTAACCTTGCCCGTTTTGACCGGGGAAGGCGATGCCAACAAAGAGACTATCAATGCGTAAATTAAGAGAGATATTAAGACTCCGGTTGTCTGCCCAGCTCAGCATGCGGCAAATCCGGGACAGTCTGCGCCTCAGCCTGGGTGCAGTGCAAAAAATCACCTGCAAAGCTCATGAACTGGGATTGGACTGGGAGGCTATCGAAAAACTGGATGATCGCCAGTTAGCCAATGCCATTTATCCTGAATCAGACACACGAACCTCTGGATCGTTACAGTTGCCAGACTGGAAAGATGTTTATAAGGAACTGCATTTTAAACATGTCACCAAGCACCTGCTCCGGGAAGAATATGCCCAGCAATACCCCAACCGCAGTTACAGCTATCCGCAGTATTGCCACTTATACAGTGAGTGGCTAAAAAAACAAAAACGCTCCATGCGCCAGACCCATAAGGTCGGTGACAAACTGTTCGTGGATTATGCAGGCCAGACCGTACCAATTGTTCAAGGTGATACCGGTGAAGTGCGCTTTGCCCAGATCTTTGTCGCGGTACTAGTGGGCCATGCGTAAAATAATGTAACTAAAACGTTAACGGTGTAAAATATGGAATGCGTTTACCTAAGACATTTCAGATTACTGATAAAGCCGCTGGGATTTTAAAAGAGTGGTGCCGATCAACAACCCTTCCTCATGGCCAGATCATGAGAGCCAAGATTATTTTACAACTCAGTGAAGGGATGACACCGATGGAAGTTGCAACTGCCCAAAGGACATCAGCGAAGACAGTGCACCGCTGGCGAAATCGATTTGAGGCCGAAGGCGTTGATGGACTACTTGAAAGAGTCCGTTGCGGACGTCCTACGGTCATAGACAAGGCGACTGTCGACAAAGTTCTATTTCTGACCACAAAAAGAATTCCACAGGAATCTACACATTGGAGCATCGAGTTAATGTCTCGATACGCAGAAGTGACACCTTGGCAGGTTCGTCAGATCTGGAAGGCTGCAGATCTGCGTCCACACCGGCTGAAAACGTTTAAGATCAGTAATGATCCTGAGTTCGCTGATAAAGTCATTGATATTGTCGGTCTGTATATGAATCCTCCTGAGAATGCAGTTATTCTCAGCGTGGATGAGAAGACGCAGATTCAGGCATTGGATCGTACCCAACCTGGACTACCATTGAATCCGAGCCGGATCGGCAGTCGCACTCATGATTACAAAAGACACGGCACCACCAGTCTTTATGCTGCATTTAACACACTGACTGGAAAAGTGATTGGCAAAGTTTCGGATCGAACGAACAGCAAAAAATTTCTATCTTTTCTGAAACTACTTGATAGACGCACGCGTGCAGACCGAGAATTGCACATCATTATGGATAATCTGAGTGCTCACAAGACAGAGGCTGTTCGAGAATGGGTGGCCTCCCGACCGCGCATCCACCTTCATTTTACGCCAACCAGTTCATCATGGCTCAATGCCGTGGAAGGCTGGTTCTCGCAACTTGAGCGACGTGCGTTATACCGAGGGGTGTTCACCAGCGTTCCAGAACTAAAGACTGAGTTGGAGCGGTTCATCAAGGTTCATAACAGGGAGAGCGCAAAACCCTTTAAATGGACTAAACCTGCCAGCCACATTCTGGCGGCTGTTGGGCGTGCAAAGAAATCATTACAGAATTAACCGCATGTCCCACTAGGCGCCTCCAATTACACCTTTGCAGAAGCTACCTGGACACAGGGCTTGCATGACTGGCTGGCCAGTCATGCAAGAGCATTCGCTTTTATCGGTGGTGTTCCAAAATTAGTGGTTCCGGATAACTTAAAAAGCGGCGTTACCAAAGCCTGCCGTTACGATCCGGACCTCAACCCCAGTTACGAACAACTGGGTGCACATTACGGTACCGCCATTATGCCGGCTCGCCCCAGAAAGCCACAGGATAAAGCCAAGGCAGAAGTGGGTGTGCAAATCATCGAACGCTGGATACTGGCTCGCTTACGCCACCATACCTTCTTCTCCCTGGCCGAGTTGAACCAATGTATCGTTGCCTTGTTGGCTGACGTTAACAAAAAACCTTTTAAACAACTGGAAGGTTCACGTCAGGAATGGTTCCAGTCAATCGACAAGACTGCTCTGTCTCCATTGCCGAAGCACACCTATGAATATACCTATATTAAAAAGGTGAAGGTCAACGTGGATTACCATGTGCAGTATGAAAAGCATCTGTACTCTGTGCCCCATCAGCTGGTTGGTGAGCAGTTGGAAATCCATACCAAAGACAAACTGGTAGAGATCTTCTTCCACAACAAGCGGGTGACCAGCCATGTACGAAAATACTGCCATGGCATGACCACCGTTCCTGACCACATGCCCAAAAAACATGAGAAACATCATCAATGGTCTGCTGGACGGTTGATGAACTGGGCCAAGGATCTGGGTGATGAGGTTCTCATCTGGGTAAAAAGCATACTGGCTCAAAAGCAACATGAGCAGCAGGCATACCGTGTCTGCCTGGGTCTGCTGAATCTATCCAGAAAATACGAACCTGACCGGCTGAATAAAGCATGTGCGATTGCCAATCATCACCAGCTTTATCGCTTAAAGCAGATCAAATCCATCCTGCAAAGCAATCAGGATCAACTGCTGCCGGCATCAAAAGAGCAGCTCTCTTTATTACCCCAGTCACATGAAAACATCCGTGGCCCGAAGAGCTTCCACTAAACCCAAAGGAAACCATAATGTTAGATCAAACCATTACACAGTTACGACAACTCAAGCTCAGTGGCATGGCCAACGCACTGGTAACTCAGCAGGAGCAGCCTGGCACTTACGAGGGCCTGTCCTTCGAGGAGCGCCTGCAAATACTGGCAGATAATGAACTCAATGACCGGGAGCATCGCAAGCAACAGCGTTTATTAAAAGCGGCCAAGCTCAAAATAGCAGCCAACCCTCAAGACGTTGATTACCAGCATCCCAGAGGGCTGAAGAAATCCCTGGTGGCCAGTCTACTGCAATGTGACTGGATCAATAAAAACCAAAATCTGCTGCTGACCGGTCCTTGTGGCAGCGGAAAGACTTACATTGCCTGTGCGCTGGCTTATGCTGCCTGCATGAAAGGTTACCGGGTCAAATACTATCGACTATCCCGGTTGCTGCTGGAACTCGCACAAACAAAAGCCGATGGCAGTTACAGCAAAGCACTGCAAACACTGGCCAGGCTCGACTTGCTCATCCTTGATGACTGGGGACTGGAGCCGCTCAACGCTGCACAGCGAAATGATCTCATGGAAATAATGGATGACCGAAATGGCAGCACATCAACGGCCATCCTCAGCCAGTTGCCAACGAATCAATGGTATCAGTCCATCGGTGATAATACGTTGGCTGATGCCATTCTGGATCGGCTCATGCATAACGCCCACCGGATCACGCTGAAAGGCGAATCTTTACGGAAGCGGCAAGCCATAACTTGACTGATCGTGAACACTTGAAGTAAAAATACACCGAGCCCTATGTGTGGTTAGGTTGGGTGTTCACGATCACCAGAATCAGCGTTCACGTTCGCCAGAATACGCAGGAATCCTGCCGATGTCGACTTTACGCTGATGACGAAGTCATCAGCATAGCGGGCAAAATGCACTCCGCGTGATTCCAGGAGTTTATCCAGATCATCCAACACCACGTTGGCCAGCAACGGTGAAAGCGGACCTCCTTGCGGAACCCCTTCTGGTGTGGGATGGAGATTGTCATCGATCACTACACCGGCACGTAGATAACGCCCAATCAATTTGAGTAGGCGTTTATCTTGGATATGCCGGGATAGCCGAGCCATGAGGATGTCGTGGTCCACTCTGTCAAAGAACTTAGAGAGATCGACATCCACGGCAACACGATACCCCTCTTCAATACAGGCCTTGATCTGTCTCACTGCACCGTGGGCGTTACGCCCAGGCCGGAAACCATGGCTGGAATCAGAGAAGGTGGGATCGATAATCGGTTGTAACACCTGGGCAATAGCCTGCTGTATCACACGGTCATTTACGCTCGGAATACCCAGCAGTCGGCTACCGCCATTTGGCTTGGGGATCTCTACGCGTTTTACCGGCTGTGGGACATAGTAGCCACGTTCCAGGGCTCGACGGGTCGCGATCCAGTGTTGTCTGGCCCATTGAGGGTAATCCTCAATGGTAACCTCATCAACACCGGGAGCCCCTTTGTTCCTCCGCACCTGCTTCCATGCGGCGTGGAGGTTTTCCGGGGACAATACCCGTTCCAGTAGATTTTCGTTCAAGGCTGGTTGCTGCATCACACCGCCAGTCTGAGACTTTTCGTTTTGCACGAACTACGCCTCCGCTGAGATGAGTGAGACTCCTCCTTGGCTGATGTTCGGCCCTTCCCGATAGCTCCCTGCCTTGGGTTCATCAGTACTATGGCCTCGGCTGTCTTCTGCTCAATCACTCGGTGGATTGCCCCACAGGGCGCTATCGGTTTTCCATCTGATTCGCTCCTATCAGTCGATGGAGGCTGATAAGCCCAGGCTTGATCAACCAGTGGCCTGACTGGTGCTCTACCGATCGCATGTTGAGCAGATCTCCCCAGATAAGAGCATGAACTGTCACGGCACAACCGCGTCATTTACCTTATCCCCCGAACCACAGGGCTTTGCTGTCTTGTGCCAGCTCGCCCCAGGGAAGTAGGCCTTATATGACGTTTCTGTTCGTCGGCTCGCCGTTCTGCGCTTAGGCTTCCTCCAGACCCCACCTCGCGGTGGCGCCCTTGCCCTCGGCGGGTAGTTGGTGTCAAATGGACAAGAATGAAAGGAGTCACCCACAGAGAGGGAATCCTATGTATCTCATTTCCGATCATCGACAGTGGCTCTCCTACAGGGGACTTTCACCCCATAAGTTCATGCCCATGCTGGGCGTACACAAGGAAAATCAACGCGGACGCAATACTCGCTATCGCTCGCATTTCTCCGGTTATTTGCGACGTTTTTTTACGTGGGTAAGACCACATTTATAAAAGTTGAGGAGAGTCATTTTGAAGCAATGGTATGAACAGCTTTTCGATAATTACAGTAAAAAATATGATAATGAATCCTTCACTCAAGGAACAACGGGGGAATGTGACTTTATCGAAGAGGAAATAAGTCACAATAAATCTATTCAAATACTTGACGTTGGTTGCGGTACAGGCAGACACTCCATCGAACTGTCTAAAAGAGGATATTTAGTTAAAGGAATAGATTTATCTCAATCGCAAATTGACCGAGCTATAGAAAAATCAAAAGGAAAATTAATTTTTACCACATTGAATGGATTATTCCCGCTATTTCACTCAGTTAAAGAGTTTATTAATTCAGGAGCAGAAAAGGGCCAAACTTCCGGAAACACATTCGATTTATTGACATTTCGAGATTACTCAGTATATGAAACGAAAGATGACTCAGGAAACAGGTTATCGCTAAAGTGTAATGAGCGGTGCTATGTGCCCTCGGAAATCAGTTGGCTAGTAAAGTCTCTTGGTTTTACCAAAGTACAAATTTATGGAGCCAAACTGGGCCAGTTCTCACGGTCTGATGCATTAACCACTGAAGACTATGAGATGTTAGTGATTGCGGAGAGACAACAATAATAACTATCAAAAATCACACGGAATGGAAAAATGTCACCCGCCTCTCGCCGCTCTGCTTTTTGCTGCCGATGGCAAGATGTTATATGCGAAAGTCAATTGATATAGAATGGTAACGTACTTAAATAATTAATATAAAAGTTATATGTTTATCAGCGTATTAGATTTATTTAAAATTGGAATTGGCCCATCGAGTTCACATACGCTTGGTCCGATGGTCGCCGCATATGACTTCATTGAACGCATAAAAGATAAGAAAGTAATTAAACCAAGTATAAAAGAGGTGCTTATACGTTGCACGCTTAAAGGGTCATTGGCTTTTACAGGTAAAGGACATTCTACTGACCGCGCAGTGGCTTTAGGGTTGCATGGTTATTTACCAACCATGCTTACTGATAAAGATGTTGCAAGTTTGATTAAACAGATTTGGGAAAGCGATCGTATTCAAATTGACAAAAATATCAGTATTATATTCAAGCCAACGGAACATATCGTTTTTGATAAAGAAGAGTCTTTGCCCGAGCATCCAAACGGTATGGTTTTTGAGCTTAAAGACCAAGACAACAAAATATTATCTTCAGAAACTTATTTTTCTATTGGCGGCGGCTTTATCAGTACTTTGGCTGAAGTTAATCAATTGCAAGCGCCCCTCAAAATGGAACCTTCTGCTTCGTGCACATATCCGTTTGATTCTGCAAATGCTATGTTAACAATGGCGAAGGAAAATAACATTTCAATATCACAGATGAAGCTGGTGAATGAAATGGATCACCTGACTGAAAAAACACTTCATGAAGGCATGGATAGGATCTGGCAGTCCATGCAGACATGTATAGAAAAAGGGATGAAAGCAAAAGGGACATTACCTGGTGACCTTGGTATATTGCGGCGTGCTAAAGGCCTCCAAGATGATCTGAATAATAATCCACAAAGTGCAAATATTAATGATTGGTTATGCGCTTATGCTATGGCCGTAAATGAGGAAAATGCAGCAGGTAATATGGTTGTAACTGCGCCAACGAATGGTGCTGCCGGTGTTATACCGGCTGTTATCTATTACTTTGTTACCCATGAACATGGCACAATCGAACAGGTGCATGAGTTTCTTCTTACCGCTAGTGCAATTGGTGGTTTAATTAAACATCGAAGCTCTATTT
Source organism: Gammaproteobacteria bacterium (ex Lamellibrachia satsuma) (assembly GCA_019623805.1). Lineage (NCBI taxonomy): Bacteria > Pseudomonadati > Pseudomonadota > Gammaproteobacteria > Gammaproteobacteria bacterium (ex Lamellibrachia satsuma). The sequence goes on along the minus strand of CP053680.1, from coordinate 3,175,576 downwards.
CTGGTGCCGAAGTGGGTTGCCAGGGTGAAGTTGGTTCAGCTGCAGCAATGGCCGCCGCTGGTTTGTGTTCTGTTCTGGGCGGTACACCTCAGCAAGTAGAAAATGCTGCTGAGATTGCGCTTGAACATCACCTTGGTATGACTTGTGACCCCGTAAATGGACTTGTTCAAGTTCCTTGTATCGAACGTAATGGTTTTGGTGCTATAAAAGCGTATACGGCAGCCTCTCTTGCACTTCGAGGTGACGGCAGTCACTTCATGCCACTGGACAACTGTATTGCGGCAATGAAGCAAACCGGACTGGAAATGTCTCATAAATATAAAGAAACATCATTAGGTGGACTTGCCGTAAGCATTACTGAATGCTGATATTCAGCATATATCAAGGTAAATTCAGCCGACGCCTACAGTCGCTGCCGTTCCTTTCGGCTCGGCTGATTTGCGGCGTTAACTTAATAACAAGCGAGTCTTCGACCTCGTGACAGATTATGGGACATCCAAGTCCCCAAAATCGACTCGGCCTTCGACAACCTATTAGTACCCCGGACGTCCTGGTCACTGACCGCTACGTGATAACATCGCAAGCTCGTTACCAATCCACAGTCAGTTCCCAATGACTTGACGCCGTGTTCGAATGCCTACTTTTCTTCCCCTCTGGAGCTATGCGCACGCCGGGTAAGCAGTGCGGCCTCATGACTACCGGAGACTACCAGCCCTCGCTTCGCTCTCCATGGCTGGCAGCAACTGACCGTCGCAGGAGCAATGCATGCTGATTGAATGAGAACATGCATTCAACGCCAATAACCAGGTCAGTCAGGTCGGGAGGAATCACTTTCATCGAGGCTTGAGGCGAACCGGATATTTTCTTGTGTAGACAGGGTTCACCTGATGCATCAAGTATGCAAACATAGAGGCATCTGGCGTGGAGATCTATTCCGCAGAAATGGGTATGTGATTTGGTGTAGAATTTCATATGAGCCTCCTTCTTCATCATTGTGCAAAGGTACACAATTGGTTGGTAGGCTATGCCTGCCAAATCCACTGAGGGAGGAGGCTCAATGAGTACCAAGAAGTTTAACAACGCTCGTGCGTTCGCGCCGGTTAACTAAACGGGCAATAATTAAAAAGTAATTTAATTACTTATGGCGTTAGAAACAACATCAGAACTACTGAAGAGCCTATATTGGATTACGCTGCTTGCGGTAGTCGTATCTTCAGCATCGGGAGTTCTAAAAGCAGGTTTCAAACAATTTGATTTATTCGGTGTAATAATTATCGCTATTGCCACTGGTTTAGGCGGTGGCTCACTTCGTGACATGCTATTAGATAGAGAAGTTTTCTGGATAGAAGATCAGACATTTTTTACTGCTTCAATCGGTAGCGCAATATTCATTTTTTTTGTTGCCAGGTTTGCAAAAATCTTACCTAAATATTTTTTGGTCGCTGATGCAGCCGGCCTTGCAACTTTTGGTATTGCAGGGACATTGGTCTCACTCATGGCAGGTGCACCAGCTGTGATTGCCAGTTTTATGGGAGTCATGACTGGAACAATGGGCGGTATATTTCGCGACGTACTTTGTAACGAACAACCCGTTGTATTCTCAAGTCCTTTATATGCAACAGTCTCTTGGGTCGGGTCTTTAGCTTTTTTAGGCCTATTGTATGCTGATATTGATGTAACTATTTCAGCTATTATTGCTGGTGTAGGCATATTCGCCTCCCGCCTAATAGCAATTCGGTTTAATATCAGCTTACCTAGATTCCGGTTTAAGAATTAAAGCCCATGAGCACATATCAACATAAAATGCCTGTAACCAATGATTCGTAGATCCACCCAATTTTTCATCAAGGGGATTACCGGAACTTGGGAATAGGCAGATCCACCCAGGTTGAAGTTCATAAATCGACTGGCATATAGAAAAAAACAAATCGACCCCGTTCGAAATCCACCTTCAGCCTGGCACCATGGTGGATGCCGTAGTCCACATAACCGGGCACCGCGCTATCCTGGTGGCACTCACTGGAGTGTTGAGGTGATTCAAAATCACGGTCCCTGTCGTACCAGGATATCAGCATGAAGTCTGAAAACCGCTTAGCTGCCAAACTATCAGCCACTTTCATCGCCTCCAGATAATCCTTCAATGGCTTCTCTGTAATATATTCAATCAAATGGATGTTAGACATGTCTGGTGCGCCTGGCGCTTGGCAACTCAGCCCCAAATTGATTTTTTTCTCTTGCATTGCCATCAATCTCCCATCTGAGATACAAATATTTAATCAGTAATCTATACTCCTATATTATCCTATGATTTTCGGGTAGTGGATAATCTTTGACACTTTCCCGGGACGAGTGCAGATGGTATCAAGAGTGCTCTGATGTAGTGCAAATCACAGATCAGCCAAGGCACGCATGAGCGGTGAATCCAGTGAATGATCTCAAGTCCATAATAAACGATGCTTTCGAAAAACGCGCTGACATTACGCCGCTTTCCGCCGACACACTCGTCAGAGACGCTGTCGATGAAATCATTAACCAACTCGACCATGGCACAATCCGCGTTGCGGAAAAAATCGATAGTGACTGGCAGGTCAATCACTGGATAACAAAAGCGGTCCTGCTCTCCTTCCGTTTTTCGAATAACGATTTTATGAAAGGGGGATTTACCAACTACTACGACAAAGTCCCTTCGAAATACGCTGATTACAACACTAGGGATTTTCGCAGTGACCATGTGCGCGTGGTGCCTCCCGCCAGCGCACGCCGGGGTGCCTATATCGCACCTTCCTGCATCCTCATGCCCGCATACATCAACATCGGTGCCTATATCGATAGCGGCACTATGATCGACACCTGGTCTACCATCGGATCCTGTGCCCAGATCGGTCAAAACGTCCACATTTCAGGTAATGTCGAGATCGGCGGTATGCTGGACCCCCTGCAGGCCTCGCCGACAATCATCGAAGACAACTGTTTCATCGGCTCCCACTCCAACATTGTAGAGGGGGTAATCGTCGAAACCGGTTGTGTGATCTCCATGGGCGTCCACATCAGCCAGAGCACAAGAATCTACAATCGCCAAACAAAAGAGATCATCTATGGTCGCGTTCCTGCCGGCTCCGTCGTGGTACCGGGCAATCTGCCGGCTGACGATGGCAGCCACAGTCTCTACTGCGCCGTAATCGTCAAGCAAGTCGACGAAAAGACCCGCTCCAGGACCAGCATCAATGAACTGTTAAGAGATATCTGAAGCCGTATGACAACCACCGGATTCTGCGTGTATAGTCCGCAATCCCAATCTCTAAATTTCACGAAAACAGATGACGACTATCTACGGCATTCCCAACTGCGATACCATGAAAAAAGCCCGCAAGTGGCTGGATGACCAGGGTATCGACTACCACTTCCACAACTTCAAAAAAGCGGGACTGGACGAAGCACTTCTGTTGCGCTGGACTGAGGCAGTCGGCTGGGAAAAACTGCTCAATAAACGGGGTATGATGTGGCGCAAGCTGGATCAGGAGACAAGGGACAACATCGACAAAGGCAGTGCCATTCGCATCATGCTGGAGACACCGTCGATAATAAAACGTCCGGTGTTGGATGATGGTAAAGGGCTGTACGTGGGATTCATCGATGCCGACTACCGGGAGATTTTTGGGAAGTAACAACGCACAAATTATCTGATCTGTAGGCCGGCTCAAGCGCAGCGGAACCGGCAGACATTGATTGCTGTGCCGAGCCTGTCGCCTGATCCACTACGCTTGATCAGGCCTACGAATCAGGGACAAGGACGGCCCGAATACCCTAAGGAAAAGAAGTAATACCCCCCATCCACCACTCTCCGTTTCCTGTATAATAGCGCGTTTTCGTTTTTCCGGGATTGCCGCATGATCAAAATCAACGAGAACTACAATAAACTCCAGGCCTCATATCTGTTCTCCGATATCGCCAAGCGGGTGGCCGCCCACACTGAGGCGAACCCTGATCAGAGCATCATCCGCCTCGGGATCGGCGACGTCACCCGCGCCCTGCCGGACGCCTGCATCAAGGCACTTCATGCCGCAGTGGATGAGATGGCCAGCGACAACTCCTTTCACGGTTACGGCCCGGAACAGGGATATGACTTCCTGCGCGAGGCCATCGCCAAAGGTGACTTCCAATCCCGTGGTGCCGATATCGAGGCCGACGAGATCTTCGTCAGCGACGGGGCAAAATGCGACTCAGGTAACTTTCAGGAGATCTTCGCCGCCGACGCCACCGTTGCCATCCCAGATCCCGTCTACCCTGTCTACGTCGATACCAACGTCATGGCCGGTCGTACCGGCGAGGCAAAAGATGGCCGCTACGATGGACTGGTCTATCTGGACGCCACCAAGGAAAATGGCTTCATCCCCGATCTGCCGGAAACTCCGGCCGATCTCATCTATCTCTGTTTCCCCAACAATCCGACCGGGGCCACTGCCACCAAGGCGCAGCTGAAGGCCTGGGTCGACTACGCCCGTGACAACAAGGCACTGATCCTTTTCGACGCGGCCTACGAGGCCTTCGTGCAGGACGACAGCCTGCCCCGCTCCATTTACGAAATAGAGGGCGCCAAAGAGGTGGCGATCGAATTCCGCAGCTTCTCCAAGACCGCCGGTTTCACCGGTACACGCTGCGCCTACACCGTGGTCCCAAAAGCCTGCATGGCCTACACTGAATCGGGTGAGAAAGCCTCTGTTCATGCGCTCTGGAACCGTCGCCACACCACCAAGTTCAACAGCGTCTCCTACCCGGTGCAGCGCGCAGCCGAAGCGGTCTTCAGCCCGGAGGGGCAGGCCCAGGTGCAGGAACTGGTCTCCTACTACCTGAAGAACGCCAAATATATCCGTGAACAGATGGAGTCGCTGGGCTACGATTGCATGGGCGGCGAGAACTCACCCTACATCTGGATCGATGCCAAAGGCGACTCCTGGGAGCTCTTCGACAAACTGCTGAACAATACCGGCGTGGTCTGCACCCCCGGCGCCGGTTTCGGCAAATGCGGCGAGGGCTACATCCGCATCAGCGCCTTCAACAGTTTCGAAAACGTCCAGGAAGCGATGTCCCGGATCAAAGACGCGCTCTAATTCGTCGCCAGCAGGAAACCACGATGCCAATATCCCAAGATTTCAAGCACCGGCTCTCCCCTGTTCTGAAGAACATCGTCGAGCACTATGGCACCCCTTTTCATCTCTACGATGAGCAGGGCATTCTCGATACCGGAAAAACGCTGACCGAGGCGTTTTCCGGCATCGAGGGTTTCCGCGAGTACTTCGCAGTCAAGGCGCTGCCCAATCCCAGGATTATGCAGATCATGCAGTCGATGGGATTCGGCTTCGACTGCAGTTCCATCGCAGAATTGATCCTCAGCCGCGATATCGGCGCCTCCGGCGAAGACATCATGTTCACCTCAAACAATACCAGTCCGGAGGAGTTCGAAGCGGCTGCAGCCCGAGGGGGCTGTGTGCTCAATCTCGATGACATTTCCCTGATCGACAAGGTGCCGGAGATGCCTGAGCTGGTCTGTTTTCGTTACAACCCAGGTGAACGCCGCACCGGCAACAGCATCATCGGCAACCCGGTGGAAGCCAAATACGGCGTCACCCATGATCAGCTGCTGGATGCCTACAAAGCTGCCAAGGGACGCGGCGCCAAACGCTTTGGCCTGCACACCATGCTCGCATCCAACGAGCTGAACTACACCTACATGGTGGAGACCGCACGCACCCTGCTGGAGCGGGTCGAGTGGATCTCGTCGCAACTGGGCATCACCTTCGATTTCATCAATATCGGCGGTGGTCTGGGCATTCCTTACCGTCCTGAAAACGAAGCCCTTGACATCCAGGCCATGGGCCGGGAGATCACCGCGCTCTTTGATACCTTCAAGTCCCATAACGGTTATGCCCCCAAACTCTATGTCGAGAGCGGCCGTTACATGACCGGTCCCCACGGCGTTCTGGTCACCCAGGCGATCAACCGCAAGGAGATCTACCGCACCTATGTCGGTGTGGACGCTTGCATGTCTGCCCTGATGCGCCCCGGCATGTATGGGGCCTACCATCATATCGACGTATTGGGTAAAAGCGGCTGCGATGAGACGGTGGATGTGGCGGGTTCACTTTGCGAGAACAATGACAAGTTTGCCGTCCAACGCAGTCTGCCGAGGATCGAGGACGGAGACATCCTCTACATTCACGATACCGGTGCCCACGGCCAGGCAATGGGTTTCAACTACAACGGCAAGGTACGGCCAAAGGAGCTGCTGTTGAAGACCGACGGCAGCGTCGAACTGATCCGTCGAGAAGAGACCCTGGATGACTATTTCGCCACGCTGAATTTCGAAGCCGACCGGTTCGTTCCGGCATCTGGCTAGTTCGTAGGCATAATCAAGCTCAGCGGATCAGGCAAAAGGCGCGCGCATCATACGGGGTTCCGCCGGTTCCGCTGCGCTTGAACCGGCCTACAGGGAACAGCTAGCCCTCGCGTCCGGCTAGGCGTATTCGTCGATACCCAACAGGGCACTAACATATTCTCGCTCATCACTCTCCGCTGTGGATGCATAGGCACTGATCGCCCGATAGGAATGGGGCTCCAGATCGACCTGATAGGGGTTTTCTCTGGTTCTGGTCCTGAGTATCAAAGCCTCCGCCTCGATAACGGAAGGCACTTCACGCGGCAGAGCCGTTTGCTGCGACTGAAGTATTTCCTCCACCCCACGGGGCACCAACGCCGACTCTTGCGTGAGTAAGCGCCGTTCGAGGGGAAGAGTGAGTGAACCTGAAATCTTCACTTGATTCGTCTTGGCCTATGTCCGAATGCAGATTATAGCCTACCGGGTCAGGCCGTCTCTGCGCTGTAACCCGCATCCTTTACTGCAACAATAAGCAGATCAACCGCAGCGGAGCCGGTAATCACCGCCTCACCTGCATCGAGGCTGACCTCGACACTTTCCACACCCCCGACACCCTGCAGGGCCTTGGTAACATGATTCACGCAGTGGGGGCAGGTCATACCGGTGACATTGAGTTTGATAGACACGGGTCTCTCCAGTCTCAGTGGTTGAAAAAAACGCAGCCGGTTGGCATTGACAACCACCGTCACCGATGACAATGCCATGGCGGCGCTGGCGAACATCGGCGGCAACAGCCAACCTGTGACCGGGAACAGCACCCCGGCAGCCATGGGTATGCCGATCACATTATAAATAAAAGCGCCGAACAGATTCTGCTTGATATTCCGGATCGTCGCGCTGGAGATGGCGATTGCGGTACTTACATCAGCCAGCGAGTCTCCCGCCAGGGTGATATCGGCGTTGTCGATAGCGACATCGGCCCCACTGCCGACAGCAAAACCGGTATCCGCCTGAGTCAGCGCAGGGGCATCATTGACGCCGTCACCCACCATGCCGACCCGGTATCCCTGCCGTTGCAACGACTTCACCACGTCCAGCTTCTCTCCCGGCATGCGTTCGCTGTGGACCTCATCGATTTTCAGGTCGACGGCTACCGCCTCTGCCGTCGCCCGGTTGTCACCGGTGCACATTACCACTCTGACGCCTTCGCGCTGCAGGGCCTCCACAGCAGCAAAACTGTCGGGACGAACCGGATCGTTCACTGCCAGCAATCCCGCAATCTGCGAATCGACCGCCAGCCAAACCGGCGTGGCCGCACTGGCGGCATGCCGCGCAGCCTCCTTCAGCAGCGCCGGTGGGAGGGTAACACCCTGCTCCTCCATCAAATGATGATTACCAAGCAGAAGCCTGCGCCCCCCAGTCTGCCCTGAAACGCCCCTCCCCTCCAGGGCCTGAAAATCACTCACCCCGGCAATATCGAGACCACGACTTCTTGCAGCCTCAACCACGGCTTCGGCCAGGGGATGCTCCGAGCCTGTCTCAACCATTGCAGCAAGGCGGATCACTTCGCACTCCGGAGTCGTCCCTGCAGGGTGGATGGCAGTCACCGCGGGACGCCCCTCAGTCAGGGTGCCGGTCTTGTCGACCACCAGATGGGTCAGGCGACTGGCGCTCTGCAGTGCGTCGCTGTTTCGGATCAGGATATTCAGCTGGGCGGCCCGGCCAGTACCGACCATAATCGCAATCGGCGTCGCCAGTCCCAAGGCACAGGGGCAGGCGATCACCAGTACCGCGATGCCTGCAGTCAGGGCGTAGGCAGTTCGAGGATCCGGCCCAACCTGTGACCAGACAATCGCTGTCAATACCGCAATAACGATCACAATCGGGACAAAGACCGCCGACACCCGATCCACCAAACGAGCAATGGGGGGTTTGCTCATCTGCGCCCGCTTCACCATGGTGATGATGTGGGCTAGGGTGGTCTCCTCGCCCAACCGGGTAATGCGAAACAGCAACGTGCCGCTACGGTTCATGGTGCCGCCGATCACCTGATCTCCCGGCTGTTTGGCCACCGGCATCGACTCACCGGTCAACATCGATTCGTCGACGCTGGAACGCCCATCGATGACTTCACCGTCGATAGGCATCCGCTCCCCTGGGCGCACCCGGATATGATCCCCGAGCCGCAACAGCGAAACCGGTATCTCCACCTCGCCAAACTCCCGTTCGACAACTGCAGATTTTGGCGCCAACCCCACCAGACTGCCGATCGCTTCGCTGGTGGTCCGTTTTGCTCTCGTCTCCAGCACATGGCCGAACTGCAGAAAGGCGAGGATGAGCACCGAGGCGTCGAGATAGAGATGACCACCGCCGGGAATAAAGTCCGGCCGGATGATGAGTATTACCGAAGAGAGCCAAGCAGCGCCGGTGCCCAGAGCCACCAGGGTATCCATGTTGGCGGCAAAGTGTCTGGCCTGTTTCCAGGCGCCCAAATAGTAGTTGCGGCCGCTGAACCACATTACAAACAGACAGACCACGGCGACCAGCCCCCAGAAGGCCTGACCGCTGAGCCCAATCGGACCATCGGCATCTGTCAGTGCAGGCAGCCAACCTGCAAGATTCGCCGCCATCAACCCACCACCGACAAGAGCTGCCAGCAGCGCCCGTTGCCGGGAGCGGCGGATCTCCTGCTGCGCCTCCAACCCCTGTTCCACATAGGGGTCGACAAACTGTTCCAACAGTTTGCTCTCATAGCCCGCCGAGTGCAGCGCAATCAGCAGATCGGCGGGATGCGTAGTGGTGGTCACGGAAAGCGTCTCACCTTCGGTCACCATTTTCGCAGTCTCATCCAGGCTGCGGATGACAGCTTCCAGCGCCGCAGGCGACACCGTTTCGCCGAGGCCTGACACTGAAAGCAGCAGGCTGTCACTGACCTTGGGACGCACCAGCAACCGGGCGCTGTACCCCTGGTCTATTACCGCGTTGACCACTGCCCCGGGATCACCACCCACGACCTGTGCCCGCTTCTCCACCAGATTCACAGAGGTCTCGCTGACGCCCGGAACCGATTGGATTGCGCGCTCCACAGCAGCCACACAGCTTGAGCAGGTCATGTCGCCGATGGCAATTTCATAATCGCCGGTGATCTGTTTTTCTGCTGCAGACGAAGGAACAGTGGGATCAGGAATGGGACAATCGGCTGGAATCTGCGGCAAAGGGCGGGCGGTATAGCCCGCTTCCATTATCGCCGCTATGACCTTATGGGGCAGACCTCCGCTGACTTGGGCGAACTGCTTCTCCAGGTCGACCTCGACACTGACAACATCCGCCACTGCAAACACCGCTTTCTCCACCGCCGCCACGCAGTGGCCGCAGCTCATGCCCTCAATGGCGATGAGATAGGAGTCCTCGCCCGTGCCTGCTGCCGGGGAGATCATGTCACTATTGATCCCCGGCTCAACCAGGGGGCCAGCCCATCGGACGCCCGCCCAGCAGATGCAGGTGGATGTGGAATACAGTCTGCCCCGCCTCGGCGTTACAGTTCAGCAGGGTGCGATAACCAGCCTCGGCGATACCCTCATTCTCGGCGATCCTGGCAGCAGACAGGACAAGATTGCCCATCAAGGCCTCATCACCGGGTTCAAGGTCGTTCAGGGTGGAGATATGCCGCTTTGGAATCACCAGGATATGGGTCGGCGCCTGGGGATTCAGATCCCGGAATGCCAGGACGTCATCATCCTCGTAGACCACATTCGGCTGGATGTCGCCGCTGACCATTTTACAGAACAGACAATCACTCATGGTTACTCCTTGCTCGGAACAGTGCCCGGTCAGTCAAACGGGCTTGGTGATGGTTGTTGGAATGGCTTGCCATTCAGGCACACTATGATGATAGACACCAATTGGAGCCGGTTGTCCCTCTCAAAATTCGGAACGGCCGGAAAAGGCGTGAGCGATGGTCGCCCCGTCGACATACTCCAGTTCACCCCCCATCGGGACGCCCTGGGCAATGCGCGTGGTACGGATGCCCCGGGCATTTGCCATATCGTGAATGTACTGGGCTGTCGCTTCACCCTCCACCGTTGGATTGGTGGCGAGTATGACCTCCTTGACTTCTCCCTCTGCGAACCGTGCATCCAGGAGATCCAGGCCGATCTCGCGCGGCCCTATCCCATCCAGGGGAGAGAGATGACCACCCAGTACAAAATAGAGTCCACGGTAGTCGATAGCCTGCTCAAGGATGGTCTGGTCTGCCGGCGTCTCCACCACGCACAACTGGGCTGCGTCGCGGTGAGAATTGGTGCAGAGACGACAAACCTCCAACTCAGTCAAGGTACGGCAGCGGCTGCAGCGGCCAATCCGCTCCATTGCCTCGGCCATGATGCGGGAGAGATGCCTGCCCCCTTCGCGGTCCCGCTCCAGCAGATAGTAGGCCATCCGCTGGGCAGTCTTGGAACCCACACCGGGCAGGCAGCGCAACGCCCCTATCAGTTGGTCGAGCAGACTCTGTGAAGTCATCGGTCGTTCAGAATGGCAGTTTCATACCCGGCGGCAGCCCCATCCCGGCAGTCAGACCGGACATGCTCTCCTGCATTTTCTGGGAGACCCGCTGAGCCGCATCGTTCATGGCCGCTGCGATCAGATCCTCGAGCATCTCTTTATCGTCTTCCATAAGGCTGTCATCGATAGACACGCGACGCACCTCATGCTTACCATTCATGATGACCTTCACCATGCCGCCACCGGACTCGCCGGTAATCTCTTCCTGCGCCAACCGCTCCTGGGCCTGCTGCATCTCGGCCTGCATCTTCTGGGCCTGTTTCATCAGGTTGCCTATACCACCCTTCATTACCGAATCCTCATCAAAGAAAAACTTAATTTAATCGTAACTGTTCAGCACAATTCAATGTAGGTCGGGTTAGTCGCGCAACCGCACAAGGCCTAAATACGGCACTGCAACTTGCGCCCAACCTACAAAAAGCACATATTCAGGACCAAACTGAATAGTTACATTCAATCTACCGGTTTGACAGAGCCACTGACCACTCGTGCTGAGAGATGCTCTTCCAGCTCTCTTACCAGCGGATCTTCAGCCATGGAGGCCTCCGCTTCCTGCTGGCGTTCATTCAGGTTTCGTTTCTGCCGCATGGCGGGAGTCTCCTTGTCGGAGGTTTCCACCACAAAGTCGATTTTGACCTCTGCACCCAATACGGACCGGATACCGTCCAGCAGACGCTTCTCCGCCTGCCCAACCCTGAGCTGCCTGGAGGCAGGGTCAAGCTTGAGCTTGAGCGCCTTCCCATCCCACCCGGCGAAGGCACAATTATTGGCCAACTGGCTGGCAATGCCGCCAAGCCTGAGACCTGCCGCAAACTCATCCCAACGGCTGGGGTCGGTCACCTGCTCCCGTTTCTCCGTCTGCGCTGGTTGGGGTTTACCTGCCTGAGTCGGCGCGCGCTCTCTTCTTACCTGTTTTCCGCCAACTGAAGCGGTCGCATTCGGAGCAGGTGACCCTGATGGTACCTGGGTGCTTTCTCCCGTATTCGAACCAGATCCGGCAGCCTCCGGTCTGAAGGCCAGCATGCGCAACAGCAGCATCTCGAACCCACTGCGGGGATCCGGTGCGAGTGACAGCTCCCGCTGCCCACTCAAGCCGATCTGGTAGTAAAGCTGTACATCTTCCGGAGCGAGGCTCTGTGCAAGCCGCTTTACCTGGGCCACATCGAATGCGTCATCCGGCTGAAAATCGGGAACCAGCTGGCACAGGGCGATCTGATGCAGTAAGGCCAGAAGGTTCTGGGTGGCAGTGGCAAAGTCAGCCGCCAATTCCGACATCCCAGCGATGCGCTGCAACAGGCCGGCGGCATCATTCCCGGCAAGTGCGTCCGCCAGAGCGTGAATCGAATCCCCGGCAATGGTACCGAGCATTGCCCCGACATCAGCAGCCTGCAGTGCCCCGCCGCCAAAGGCGATAGCCTGATCCAAAAGACTCAGTCCGTCACGCATACTGCCATCGGCCCCACGAGAGAGCAGTGAGAGCGACTCATCATCAAATCCAATACGCTCCTGTCCCAGGATATGACTGAGCTGTCCGCCGATCTGTTCCCGGGAGAGACGCTTGAGATTGAACTGCAAACAGCGGGAGAGCACGGTCACCGGCACTTTCTGGGGATCGGTTGTAGCCAGAATAAATTTCACATGCGGAGGCGGTTCCTCAAGTGTTTTCAACAAGGCATTGAAACTACTGGCGGAAAACATGTGAACTTCATCAATCAGATAAACTTTGTAACGCCCTCTGACCGGCGCATAGGGAACGTTTTCCAACAGTTCTCTGGTCTGATCCACTTTGGTCCGGGAAGCCGCATCCACTTCCAACAAGTCGACAAACCGCCCTTCGTCTATCTCCCGACAGGCGGAGCATACACCGCAGGGTGTTGAGCTGACCCCCTCCTCGCAGTTGAGCGATTTGGCAAAGATTCTTGCCAGGGTAGTCTTACCAACACCACGGGTACCGGTAAACAGATAGGCATGGTGGAGCCGGTCATTGTCGAGGGCGTTGGCAAGCGCCCTGACGACATGTTCCTGCCCAACCAGCTGGCTGAACAGTTGAGGACGCCATTTTCGGGCAAGAACCTGATAGGACATGGAAGCCGGTACGTAATTCTATATGGATAGAGAGGCAATGAGTGTAACCCAAGATCTTGCCTGAATCATCGCCAATGCATAGGGTTCTTTTTAGGAAAAGGGTGGCGGCCGACACCAGCCACACCCCGGCACACGAGTCCACTGCTGCCGCTGCTCCCTTCCGGGCCTGACGGGGTTCACAGCTTCACGTTGCGGGGGGACCGATATCAGCCACCATAGAAACAGTGATGAAGCGGCGTGATTATACGCCCTATCGGAATGAAAACAATGGAGGATGTGACCCGGAACCGGCAATCACCAGGATCAACTATCAGCTGCTAGAGAACAACAACCGCTTCGGGAGAATAGGAGGACTCAATGCCACTCAGGCTTACTGCCGTCACTGCGAAATAGTGGGTGCCCAGACCGCTGACAGTGAACTCCGCCACCGTATCGCCATCGACCCAGACCTTCTCGACATACTCGCCGGAGATCTCACCATGATAGACATAGTAACCGGAAACATCTGTAGTGCTGCCTGCGCTCCAGGAGAGTTGAATCGGATAGGTGCAGGAGATTGCGCCACAGTCCACAGAGATGGAAACCATCGCCGTGGAGATCGCCCCGTTAGCGTCGGTAATCTGATAGAGAAATGAATCTGTGCCGGTGAATGAAGCATCAGGCACGTAGGTAACCATGTTATCCAGGCCAAGGAACAGGGCACCGTGGGCAGCCTGAGTCAGGATAGAGACTGAAACCGCCCCTATATCCTCGGCAGTGTCGTTATCCAGCACACTGAAAACGACCTCCTGACCTTCGACGGTAGAGGCGGCATCAGGGTTCGCCACCGGCTCACGGGAGCTACCGACCGCCTCGGAAGTCGTATCGACAGTCACACTATCGTCTACACCGCAGGCAACAAGCGTCAGACTCGCCAAAGCGCAAGCCAGAAACCTAAGTAGATTTGAAGTGTAATAAGTCATACTGCAAAGACCCTGTTAATTATTGGGCCTTAGAATATCGTTCCACTTCACAAAGCGCCATACCCAACACCCTGTATTTTATAGAACAACGTCACAAATTCGTAAAAACATTTTAAAACTCTACGTCAGAACACAGAAATTAAATATTTTTTTATTATTTTTCAAGGAGTTATAAATAGCGCGTAAATACTTAAATTCGCATTTAAGCACTTCTATTTGATCACAAAAACAGTACTGCAGTGCTTAAAGAAATAATTTCATAAAACGACACTAAATTACTGGTTTTAACTTGCAATACCAGACACTAGATTTATAGGCAATCCGGAACACTTGCAAACGGCATTCAGGGCCGATCACCGAGGCAGGGAAAATCCAGCTCAGAAAGCCCTTCAGCATCATCCTCTTTGAAAAAAGTGCATTTATCTTCTAAACATCACATTAGGACTCGTTCAGTTTCAAAGCATATTGCATCCAGCAGGCACCATTGGTTCGTACAAACCAATAGGCTTTTTCAGAAAAATTATAAAGATCATCCTAAACAGGAGTTACTATGCCCAGCGCCGCACGATTGTTCATCAAATGTCTCGAAAATGAAGGTGTCGATACTATTTTCGGGATACCGGGAGAAGAGAACCTCGATGTCATGGATGCGCTGCTGGATAGCAGCATCAAGTTCGTCACCGTTCGACATGAACAGGGCGCTGCCTTTATGGCCGATGTCTACGGAAGGCTTACCGGCCGGGCCGGGGTTTGTCTCGCAACGCTCGGGCCTGGCGCGACCAACCTGATCACCGGCTTTGCGGATGCAAATATGGACCGGGCACCCATTGTCGCTATCGCCGGGCAGGGCGCCACCACCCGGATGCACAAGGAGAGCCATCAGGTACTCGATCTGGTCAATCTATTTGCACCTATCTCCCAATACAGTACCGAAATCCTCGAACCCGGGGTCGTACCGGAGATCGTACGCAAGGCATTCAAAGACGCGCAAACAGAGAAACCCGGCGGCGCCTTCATCAGCTTTCCGGAAAATATTGCCGGCAGCCAGGTGAGTGAGACGATCAAGCCACTCAGGGCCCAGGCGCCAACCCCCTCATCGCCGCCTTATGAGAAGATCGGACAGGTGGCGGATCTGATCTCCGATGCCAAGGCACCGATCATCATGGCGGGCAACGGCGTGATCCGAAGTGATGCCTGTGACGCCCTGGTAAAATTTGCGGAGAACCTCAATATCCCGGTGGCCCAGACATTCATGGCAAAAGGGTGCATCCCCTTTTCCCATCCACTCAGTCTCGGCACCGTCGGCTTACAGGCCAATGACTATGTCGCCTGCGGCTTCAGCCGTGCAGACCTCATCCTCTGTATTGGTTTCGACATGGTGGAGTACCACCCTCATCTCTGGCATCCCAACGCTGATAAAAAGATTATCCACATCGACCAAACCTATGCGGAGGTTGATGCACACTACGTCCTGGAGGCCGGGGTGATCGGGGATATCACCGAATCCCTGCAACGCATAGAGAAACTGGCAAAACCCCGCGACCTGGCACCGACCAGCGACCTGCGGGAACTTATCATCAACGAGTTGGATCAGTATGCCGATGACGACAGTTACCCCTTCAAACCCCAGAAGATTCTCTACGATACACGGCAGGTGATGGGGACTGAGGACATACTGATCTCCGATGTCGGCGCCCACAAGATGTGGATAGCCCGGCTCTACCGCTGTGAGCGGCCCAACACCTGCATCATCTCCAACGGTTTCGCCTCCATGGGGATCGGCGTACCCGGTGCGATCTCGGCGAAGATGGTGTTTCCGCAGCGCCGGGTGATGACGATTACCGGTGACGCAGGTTTCATGATGAACTCCCAGGAGATCGAGACCGCACTGCGGCACAACATCGCCATCGTAATCATGATCTGGCACGACAGTGAATATGGGCTGATCAAGTGGCATCAACAACGCCACTTCGGCCGCACCGGACATATCAGCTTCAACAACCCTGACTTCGTAAAATACGCTGAATCCTTCGGCGCCAAAGGGTACCGGGTAGAGAGTGCCGAAACACTCATTCCGACTTTGGAACAGGCCTTTGCCGATGAGACCGTCGTAGTGGTTGATGTCCCGGTGGACTACTCGGAGAATATGAAATTGACCGAAAAACTGGGCAAACTGATCTGCCCGATTTAGGAGAAAGAGTATTTCACCCCACCCGTCTGACCAACAACCCAGCCTCTGTGTGATCATTCCCACCCTCAATGAGGGGAGACAACTGCCGTCACTGCTCAATCAGTTGTTGGAGCAGGAGGCCATAGACCTTGAGGTTATTGTGGCTGACGGGGGTTCGGACGATGACACTGTGGCGTTGGCAGCACATGCCGGGGCCAAAGTTGCCAAGACGACTCCCGGGCGGGGGCGACAGATGAACGGCGCACTCTCGCAGTGCAACGCACCCTACCTGCTGTTTCTGCACGCCGATTCCAAGCTGACCTCACGATCACAGCTGTCAGATGCGCTCAAGGCATTGCAGCAACAGATTGCAGCAGCAGGACACCAGCGTATCGCAGGCCATTTCCGTCTGCGATTTCTGCGCGACAATCCAGGCCGAAATCTCACCTACCGCTATTACGAGGAGAAGAGTGCACTGAACCGGATGGAGTGCACCAACGGCGATCAGGGATTTCTGATGTCGCAGGACTTCTTCAATCAGCTGGGCGGTTTCGATGAATCTCTCAGGTTTCTTGAAGATCAGCGTCTGGCGGAGACCATTCGCCTCAAGGGCTGCTGGATAACCCTGCCGGGAGAGTTGCAGACCTCAGCGCGCCGCTTCGAAAAGGAAGGACTCGGACGCCGTATGATCCTCTCCGCCCTTATCATGAATTTCCACCAGATCGGATTTATCGAATTCTTTCAAAGAGCCGGCAAGGTCTATCGCAACCAGAGTGAAACCGGTCCTTTGCAACTCTCACCGATATTCCAACTTATCGATAAGCTCAATAGAGAGGCGAAACCCGGGGTCGCCCGCAAGCGCTGGGTTGCCACCGGTCACTATGTGCTCGGCCATGCGTGGCAGCCCTTTTTCTATCTCGATATCACACTGTTGTATTTTTTTGGATTTAAAAAACGCCCGTTTTTAACCCTGCACGACCGAATATTCAAACCTCTGACCAACTTCGTCCTTTTCGACGATTTGACCGCTGGCTTGGTCTGGCTCTGGTTCAGGGCCTCCTGGACGTTCTTCCGTTACCGGGAAAAAACCTAACATTCAAAACTTCCCAAAACCTTCTTGCCCCGCCTTACCAGGAACAAAAATCCCCGCCGGAGCCAGACATAAAGCAACTTAACAAAAATACCCCGCTCTTTTCTGTCGTTTCAGCGCAAATGATATATATTCCTACTACGGGGATTCCGATTGACTCATGTCACAGAATTTGGTGAGAAGCACCACTTTTCCATAACTCTTGCGGCTTGATTTCTCCCTGTCCCGAGAGCGGCAAAAATAAAAACCGATGGAAGTACAACCACACGGAGAGGGTCTTGAAAGCAGGGCACACTGACAAAATATCCACACCGGCCAAGACGGCAGACATTCAGCGGCTCAACGCCGAGCGGCTCAAACTGCTCTATTCCATGGGGCATGTTGCCCTGCTGGCCAACCAAGCCACCGCATTGGTGGCAGTTGCTATTTTTTGGCGTCCCATCGAAGTTTCACTGCTGCTCTTCTGGTTTTTCGCCCTGGGCATCATCAACGCCGCCCGTGAGTTCTTGCTGCGCTCCTTCCACAAACACAATGGGCGGCCGCTCCCGGGAATCAGTTGGCAGACCGCCTATATGGCAGGCGCCATTCTCTCCGGCACACTTTGGGGCTTTTTCGGTCTATTTCTCGATTTCGGATGGCCACTACCTTACCAAGTCGCCATGTTCCTTCTGCTGACCGGCCTGACCGCCGGCGCGATCCCCTCCAACGCCGTGGTTTTTCCGGTCTACCTGGGATTTGCTGCACCGGTCATCACACCGCTGCTGATACTACTACTCACCCGCGGGGATCTCACCAACCAGGCTATGGCAGGCATGGTCATCATCTATCTGATCCTCATCATTGTCACCGGCCGCAACTACGCACGCAGTATCTCGCGATCGCTCGCTCTGAGAATGGAAAACCGTGAACTGCTCCGAAGCATCACTTCAGCCAACGCAGAGCTCTCTTTCCAGGCCAGCCACGACCCTCTGACCGGTCTCAACAACCGCCGCGAGTTCGAACACCGCCTCGAACAGGCATTGGACAACGCACAGCGGGAACACCGGCAACATGTCTGTATCTACATGGATCTTGATCAGTTCAAGATAGTCAACGATACCTGTGGTCACGCCGCAGGAGACCAACTGCTGCGCGAGCTTGCTGTAACACTTGAGCCGAAACTGCGCAGTTCAGATATCCTGGCGCGTCTGGGTGGTGACGAATTCGGCATCCTGCTGGATGGTTGTTCTCTGAATAAAGGGATGGAGATCGCCCACACCTTTCAGCGAACTGTGGAAGCGTTCCAGTTTTTCTGGGAAGGCAAACGGTTCCAGGTCAATGCCAGTATCGGCGTAGTCTGCATCGACCAGGAGAGCGCCGGTGCCGACACCATACTCAGTGATGCGGACATGGCCTGTTATGCCGCCAAAGACCTCGGGCGGGGACGGGTGCACCTATACGAGAAGAGTGACAAGGAACTCACAAAGCGCCGTATCGAATACCACTGGGTTAACCAGTTACGCGGCGCCCTGGATGAAGATCGATTTCGGCTCTACAAACAGGATATCGTGCCCTTCAACACAAGTGTTAAAGAAGAGCGCCGGGCCGAGGTCCTGCTGCGTCTGCAATGTGAAGGGAACGAAATCATCCTTCCCGATCAATTCCTGCCCTCAGCAGAACGTTACGGCCTGATGATGACCATTGACCGTTGGGTGATCGAACATAGCCTGCGGTGGCTGGTTGAATGCAGGGAAACCGACCTGCTGCTCAACGTCAATCTTTCCGGCGTCTCCCTGGGGGAGGAAACCACCCTCACTGCTATCCGCCAAATGTTCATCGACTACCCGGTGGATCCCGGCGTCATCTGTTTTGAGGTAACGGAGACCGCTGCCATCGCGAATATGTCCACCGCCTCCCGGTTCATCGAAGAGATGCGGAGGATGGGTTGCAGCTTTGCGCTGGATGATTTTGGCAGTGGACTCAGCTCCTTCGCCTACCTGAAACATCTGCCGGTGGACTTTCTCAAGATCGACGGCGATTTTGTGAAGGATGTACTCGATGACCCGGTAGACCGTGCAGTGGTGGAAGCGGTTATCACACTGAGCCGCAGCCTGGGTATCAGCACCATCGCAGAACATGTGGAATCTGCTGCCATAAAAGAGGAGATGATCAAGCTGGGCGTCGACTACGGGCAGGGTTTCGCGCTCGCCCGCCCTGTCCCTCTCGACTGATATTCGTCTAGTCCTGAACCAGAGTGATCTTCGCTTCCGCCGTGGTTTTATCGATAACGACTTCCACTTCACAATACTCCGGCTGTTCATCAACAGGCGTCGGATCATCGGAGCAGTTGCAGCCCGCAATGATCCCGGCATAAAAAATACCGGCATGCACCCTAACAGCGTTTGAGTCATCAGACACGCCGATGATCATCATACGAAAGGGCGTTTCGCCGACATAACTGCTGTTTGCCAATCCCTGTTGCAGAGGGAGTTGTTCGGCATCCAATTGCTCGATTTCATCCTTGAGCACATCCCTGAACTCAGGTGTATTCCAACTGTTTATGGAGCTGCTAAGTTTCATCATATTGAAAGATCAGGGCATTTTGAGTGCGCGCACCTGAAGGTGCGCGCATATAACCTTTAACCAATTGATTTATATAACTTGTTCACCAGATAGTTTACACAGGGTTTATACTCACGGAAAGTCCTGCTGCATGAAAGAGCAGGAGTGGCTCGTGCGTTCCTGACTGAATCCAGCTTTATTCCAGAACCAAATCAATCCGGTAACCCGCATGACAGGAGATGCAATTCTGCATCAGTTCGGCCAATGCGCCCAGGGTCTGTTCCTTGTCACCGAACTGCTCGGCATCCAGAGCCAGGGAGTCAAATTTGGTATGGGTATCGAATCCCAGCTTCTTGAAATCGAGGGGCAGTTTTCCCATCAAAGAGACTGGCACGGCTTCCTGCGCCGCGCGTCCCACTTTGCGTGCGGCATCGGCAACCTTTTTCATGTCATCCTGAACAACACCTTCATTGATCTGCTGCACGGTCACCAGAAAAGCGCGCATCTCCGCCATCACCAGATCCTTTTCGGCGGGTTCCAACTGCAGGCTCAAGCGCCCGTCGGTAGCCTGTTCAACGCTACCCACGACGATAAATTTGTAGGCCATGCCCAGTATCACAATCAGCATCAGGGCAGTAATGGTCCAGCAAGTCTTACACATGGTTGAATCTCTCCTTTTTTGGGTCAGTCCCAAGTTAGGGAAACTCTGATTAATTGGGTCATTGTCATCTCGACCATAAGGAGAGATCTCAAACTACAAGGCATCTAGCCAAGTTTTGAGGTATGAGATTTCTCACTGCGTTCGAAATGACAATTAATCAAAGTTTCCTTAGTTTATCGATTTTGCGCTGCCGCCATTTTAGCCTGCAACACATGAAAAAATTGTCTCTCATCAATTCGGGGCGCCTCTGTAGACGCCCCGAACGTTCATTTCAGGTAATCAACCCGAACAGGCTGTTCCATCCGGCACCCCAAACTTTTTCAGGATACTGGAGAGCGGACAGATATTGGTGATACCGCTCTGCATCAGGTTAGCGCCGACAAACAGGGTCAAAAACGCCCAGTAAGGATGGACATAGTGAGTCAGGGCCAGACTCAGCAGGATCATCACTCCCGCCATCAGGCGGACAATTCTATCAATAGTCATAATGTTTTCCACTTATACGGACCAGATCAAAGCGCGTAGCTCAACTGCACGTAGACGATGTTCTGCTCGATGGATATGGTATTCCCGGAGCCGGTATTGGACGTTAATTCATTTTCAAAGGCGTGGGTATAGGAGAACGAACCGGAGATCCGATCAGTGAGTTTACGCGTCAGCCCCAGTGAGAGATGCAGTTCCGGTATCGCCACGGAACCGAGGTTGTTGTCCACGTCCTCTTCACCAAAAGGTGCCTCCGCATAGTTGATGCCAAACCGCACAGTCGTCTTCGGGTTTATCTCTTTCTGCACGCCCAGGGCTATGACCAGTTGGTCATCCCACCCGAAGTTCAGTGTTGACGGCACCATCATTCCGAAATCACCCGGGGTGTAACCGGCAGGATGGCTGATATTCACCGATCCCATAGTGTCGCTGAAGTCGATCCATTTGGCATCCAGTTCGACCAACATACCGTCGAGAGGACGGAAGGCGAAACCCAGTGCAAAGGTCTGGGGCATATCAATATCGACGCCAAACTTTCCTGCAGCTGTATTGAATTCATGTTCACTTACCTCCGTCTTACTGACCCATGACGCACCGAGCTGCATCTTGTCATTGAGGTGATAGATCGCACCCAGTGTCACGCCAAAACCAAATTGCTGATTTTGCGCAAAGGTGAAGCCGGGTGTACTAAGTGCCAGACTCTGGTAGCCGATATTGACAGAACCACCGAGAGAGAGTTTGTCACTGACTTTGTACGCAATCGACGGCGCCAACTTAAAAAATCCCTTGGTTGTCACGAACTGCTGATTGTTTTGCATTGGAAGTGCATCTGAAAAATCAACACCAAAACCCGAGATGGCTGCCATACCCAAACCAAAATAGAGCTGGTCGTTGATTTTAAACGCAGCAGTTCCAGACGGCATGAAAAAGAGGTTGGAATCACTCTCGTTGCCATTGACCTCTCTTGGTGGATTAAGAAAACCCGGACTCAGATCGAATCTGGCCTCTTCGATTCCAAGTTCGGCAATTCCCGCCGGGTTGGTGAGCAGGGTACCGGTATCCTGTGGTGCTGCCACCACGGCTCCACCCATACCCCATTGGGTCGCAGTCACGCCCAACACCTGATCTCCGTTGGTCGCGTTCGCAGCCATCGGCAGGCTGCCGAGCAGCGTAATTGCCAGGATATTTTTTCCTCTATTCATCAACATGTTCGACTCCTCTGGATATTTAATTTTCTATTTATAATTTATGTATCAGCGCAACAAACTTGACTGACCAGGGACACCGCGAAACATGGCGTGGCAGCCCACGCACCCTCCAGTGATGTCATCCATATATGAGGCCGCCTTCCCCATGTCCCCTTGGTCAGCCGCATCGGCCAGACGCTTTGCTGTACCTTCCACGCTGGCGTTGAAGCCATCGAGGGCCGCCAGGCTGTTGTCGTTGATCTGATCCAGATTCATATAAGGCAGCAGACCGCCTCTGGGAATGCGGTGATTGGCGAGACGCCGGGCGCTGTCAGCCGCCTGTTCTGCATTGTCGGTCATGATGCCGGCTGCCATGCTCTGGTAGTCGGAAAGCACCTCGTGCATCACTTGACGCAACGTGACCTTGGCGCTGTGACGGGAGTGCTGCGCATAGATAGTGAGGAGCATCTTTTTGGTCTTGGGCGAGAGCGCCTTGACCCGCTTCTGCAACTCCGGCTTCATCAGTCCAATCTGTTGCTTCATCAACTGCTGGACCTGTTTCATGTCAGTCGCCATCGGCTGCGGTTCGCCGGCAACCGTCACCCCGGCGCACAACAACATCGAGGCGGAAACACAGAGAAGTCCCAAACCCCTCCGCAGTGAGTGAATTCGAAATGTGTTATTCTTTTGCTGAACGCGTCGCATGTTTTCTTCTCCTAATAGTGTCTGAATCTCAGTCATGCTCCGTGTTGCAGGCAGCACCGCCCCAGAGCAATAAACGCAGTATGATGGGGTTATTTTCCGAGGCGTTAACCAGCCGGTAACAGGTTGTAACGAGTTGTTTCAGAAATATTTCATCCCGTGGATACGGCATGACCAACAAAGAGACCCGTTATCGTCTTCTCGTGGTGGATGACGAAGCTGAACTCCGATCGCTGTTGCAGCGGTATCTGACCAATGAGGGATACCAGGTAGCTGCAGTGGAAGACGGGGCAGCTATGACCCGCCACCTCAAGACGCACCATGTCGATCTGATCATCCTTGACCTGATGCTGCCGGGAGAGGACGGCCTGTCGCTTGCCCGCAATCTGCGCAGCCAGGGCAATCAACCCATCATCATCATCTCGGCCCGGGGAGAGGAGCTGGACAGGATTATCGGCCTCGAGGTCGGCGCTGACGACTACCTCCCCAAACCCTTCAACCCGCGGGAATTACTGGCAAGGATTCGCGCCGTCCTGCGCCGCATGAATAACGCGGATCGACCCGCGGCAACGGTAGAAAAATCCGCGCTGGAATTCGGCCCCTTTTCCCTCGACGTGGATAAATACCGTCTCACCCGGGAGGGAGACGAGATACCCCTGACCCATGGAGAGTTCACTCTTCTGCGGGTTTTTCTCGAACACTCAGGCCGGGTACTCAGCCGGGATAAACTGATGGAGATCACCAAAGGTTATGAGCGCTCCCACCTGGACAGGAGCATCGACGTCTGCGTAAATCGACTGCGCCGGAAGATAGAATCCAACCCCTCTGAGCCTATCTTTTTACGCACGATTTGGGGTGCCGGCTACCTGTTCTCACGCAGCGGAGAGTGATGGGACTGTTTCGATTCCACAGCCTGTTCGGCCGAACGCTGGCCACCATCGCGCTGGTCTCTGTCGGATTTCAGCTTCTGACCCTGAGTGTATTGGCCTTCTATGTATTGGTCCCTTTGGGAAAACGCGCCACCGACGATCTGGCGGCGGTGATAACGCACTCCGTTCAGCGCTGGGACAAATTGTCTGAGACGGAGCGCCCGGCATTTCGCAAGATTCTGAAGCGAAACCATGATCTGACCCTTGTAGTCACGAATACCCCTCTTCCCGACAACACCGATTTTCTACCCTATTTCTATTTCCTCAAACAGGCACTCGCCCGGCGCCTTGGCGACGAGGTACGCCTTAAGACAAGCCGTGATTCCAGAGACAATGAGTGGATCTGGGCCGAGATACCGGGCTATAGCCAAAAGCTGCGCCTGGGATTTCCCCGCTCACGCATCGGCATCCAACCACCACTTGCGTTATTGTTCCTGTTTTGTGTTGGCACGGCCCTTACCTTTTTTACCGCGGCGCTCCTGGCGCGACGCCTCACCATCCCCCTTGAACGCGTTTCCCGTTCAGCACGACTGATCGGAAAAGGCAGCTGGCCGAAGCCGATAAGAGAAGAAGGGCCGGAGGAGTTGCAGGTTCTGACGCAGACTTTCAATCAGATGAGCCAGCAGGTCAAAGAGTTGCTGGCCAACAGGACACTGTTGTTGGCCGGTATCTCCCACGACCTCCGCACCCCGCTCACCCAGGTACAATTGGCTTTGGAAATGCTGCCTGATGAAGGCGGGGACCCAGAACTGATGGCGGGAATCAAACGGGATCTCGCCACGATAAACCGACTGATCAGTGAAACCATGCAGATCAGCATGGAACTCGAGAAGCAGGAGCAAGTAGAGACGGATATCGCCGAAGTTTTGGAAACCATCATCCAAGCCGCACGCTCCTATGACAGAGAGATCAAGTGGGAGAACAGCCAGTCCTGCATGAGAAAACTGAATCCACTGGCGCTGCACCGTGTCATTACCAATCTGCTGGAAAATGCAATCCGTTACGGAGACTCAAAGCCGATCAAGGTCGAGTTGGAGTGTGACGAGAGCCTGCTCAAAATCAGAATTCAGGATCAGGGACCGGGTATTCCAGCTGATCAGAGAGAGTCAGTATTCCTCCCTTTCTATCGTTTGGAAAAATCCCGCAGCACCACCACTGGGGGCAGCGGTTTGGGCTTGGCCATCGTGCGCCAGCTGGCTGATGCAAACGGCTGGAGCGTTGAACTGCAGCCTGCGCCAAAATTCGGCACTGTGGCCCTCGTCACTATCCCACAGGCGAGATAATCAAGGGAAAATTACCCCCTCTGGGGGTGAGTTCAAACTACATACGTCTCAGCTTTCCACTACCTTCTGCCAATCAGGAGCGTCTATCTGAATGAACAGCCCCCCAGTCAAGCCCGAAACGTGCCAGGTATTTACGTAATCGGTCTGAGTCGTTGACCGATGTCTTGTGCGTTCGAGAGACGCCGAACAGCCGGCGGCCGGCTTCCGACAGTGAAGCACATTCGAGGCAGACTTTTGCCACCTGTTCGAGCTGAAGCCGGTCGAACAGATCGAGTTGATCAATTGTTTCAGGCGGCAATAATTTACCCAGGAAACTCTCCGACGCAACGGGCTGTTCCCTGATCCAGGACCACTCCAACCTGGAGATCTCCCGCTCCACAATTTGGCTGTCGATACGACCACTGCCTGCCAGCGTCGCCATTCTCGTGACACTGGCATTGAGATCGCGAAAGTTGCCGCACCACATCGCCGAAGGGGAGTGTGCAAAATCGAGATACCGCTGCATCACCTCCCGATTAAAACTTACCTGCCGGCCGTTGCGGCTTGCGAACTTGTCGAGTTCAAACACGATATTGGGTGTGATGTCCTCGCTGCGCTCGCGAAGACCTGGCAGGTCGAAATGCCAGAGATTGATGCGGGCAAGTAGATCCTCGCGAAAACGGCCGGCACGAACCTCGACACGCAGATCACGGTTGCTCCCTGCAATCAGCTGAAAATCGCTGCTCGCCTCCCTGTCCGAGCCAATGGGATAGAAGCGTCCCTTCTCTAACGCCGTGAGCAACATCGCCTGCTCCTCCGGACCAAGCTCGCCGATCTCATCAAGAAAGAGCAGGCCCTGGTCGGCGGTCTTCAACAAACCCTCGCGAACGTTTATCGCGCCGGTGAAAGCGCCTTTGCCATGACCAAAGAGCGTCGACATCGCAGCGTCACCACGCAGTGTTGCGCAATTAACCGGCACAAAGGCGCCGCTCAGTTGGTGACGTTGATGTTTAAGCTCGTAGATACGTTGCGCAAGTACCGATTTTCCGGCACCGGTGGGACCGGTCAACAGAATCGGTTGTTGCGAAGCAATCGCGACCGTTTCTATCTCATCGATCATACGATTGAAGGCAGGATTCTCGGTTGCGATGCCGGACTTAAGAAATTGTTCTCCACGCGCCTTGCGCCGTTCAAAGCGCTGTGCGAGGCGATCATATCGGGCAAGCGTAAGGTCAATCGTGCGCCAGCCTGCCTCTGCACCCAGACCATAGGCATCGGCCGGATAGGTTTGCAGCATGCGACCGGGCAACAGTCTGGACTCGCATAAAAGAAACAGGCAGATACGGGCGACGTGGGTGCCCGCAGACATATGGGCAAAATAATCGGCCTTGTCCGGATCGAAGGGGTAATCCTCGACGATATCGTGCAAAACCGCGAACACCTCCTCGAAATCCCACGGATCCTGAAAGTGGATATTGTGACAAACAATACGGGTTTCAGGCGAACATGCAGCCATCTCGGCGATCGCGGCCTGCGCCATCTCAAGATGCGTACGCTGAACCAGTAGTTCGAGCCTGCTGACGGGAAGATCGACGTGACTCAGCAGGGAGACTGTTGGACGCCATTGATTTAGACGACCGCTCGGGTCGCCACCATCGAGCTCCGGGTCAAATAGGCCAAACACGATATTCACACGAGAATTATATATCAGTATTGATAATATTTTCTCGTTTTTCTCATTATGGAATTACCTCGCACAGCGGCCACCTAAGAAATTTCCATTGTTAAGACAATGACTTGGTAGCTATTTTTTTAAACCGGCACAACATTTGCTTTATTACATACAAGACAAACGATAAAGCAATAATCCCCATCTGGAGGGCCGTAATCATTGACAAGACCTACCGACTCACACTGAACCGTTGGCACAAAGTGGCAGAGCGCCTGTCTCGTCGTGCCAATGACATTGCCGAGGAAGTTCGTACAGGCTTTAACCAGACCGAGGTCATGGGCCACTTGGGTGAAGATCAGCAGGCGCGGCTCAGGACCGAGGGTGAACGCCTGGCTGCGCTCATGCCTGTCTTGTTTGACTTGCAGTCTGCCATCGCGCAGATTCGCAAGGCCCTCGGCTCCGCAAACGAGGCGACAGGCATCAGTTCCAACCTAGCCGAACTCGACATGCTCAACAAGCAACTTCGCCTGATGGAGAGCTTGATCAACGGCCAGGAAGCCGGGCTGGTTGGAATCGACGAACTACCAAGCCTGCCGGTACGGATCCAGGAGGAGCATGGCCTGTTCGCCAGGCCGTCGACGTTTCGCGTACGGGTAATGCCGGATAGCGCGCTTGAGGCGTACCGTCAGAAACTGGAGAACGTCCGCACTGAAAGCTTCGCAATAGCCGACCAAATCGCCGCCAGGAATCGGGAGGTTCTGCCAATTTCCATAGCAGAAGAGGTTGCCCGAATTGCCGGGCTCACCGCTTCACCATAGGTGACTCAGGTCGCTGCGCCGCGGGCGACCGGATGACTGTTAGCGGCTACGGGCATGACCTCCGTCACCAGACTCAAAACCTGGTGGACTCCTCCAGGCCGGACGTTTGGCAGGAGCAGCTCAGACGCTTCCGGCAATCTTCACGATTGCAACTGGAGTTGATTCAGCGTCGGGTTGCCGAATGCCATCAATCGGACCGGACTTTTGCAGGTTGACTGTTGTCGGTTGTTTTGGCCATGCCCGTATTTAATTTAACTTTTGGATCATTGAAAATGCACCATAAGAGAGGAAGACCGAGAAACCGGCGAGCCGGATGCAAGCTGTGCAAACCCTGGAAAGTCAACGGAGTGCGCACGGAACGAGCAGACGGTGAAAAATTCAGTGACCATCGCCGACGGATAATCACTGCCGAAAAGATTGCTGTCTATGATGAAGATATGAACAGTGACTCTGAATGAATCAGATACGCTCCGCCGCCAATAGAGTGGCTGGCCAATGCTACTGGATTTTACGAAAAGAGGGTTTTATTCTTCCCGTAAGCTAACCAATATCGGAAGCAGCCTTGTGTGCAAACAGATTTTCCATCTCGTGTTTATCCTCTGCCTGTTAACACAAACCGGCAATCTGTCCGCTAACTTGCCGTTGGGCGCAAAAGCACCGGACTTCCAGGGCCAGGATCTCAAGGGAAACAGGCATCTGCTGAGTGATTACGCCGGTAAAATCGTGGTTCTTGAGTGGTCCAGTCCTGAGTGCCCCTACTCCCGCCGCTATTACGATAACGGCACGCTGGATTCACTGTATGAATACGCGGCGAAAAATGGTGTCGCATGGATCAATATCGTACCCAAGTTGCAAAAGTTGACCCCGGCACAGGCCTTAGAGCATTTTGACCCAGCCAACAAAACGGTCATCCTGGATATGGGACTCGATATTTCCACCATCTATAGCGCAACAACGACACCTCAGATCTTTATCATCGACAGGCAGGGAATCCTTGCCTATTCCGGCGCAATAGATTCCAACGCCATGTTGAAAAAAACGACTGGAAAGCTGGTTCCCTATACCCGAAACGCGCTGGATGATCTGCTGGCAGGCCGGGAGGTCCGCAAAAAGATAACCCGGGCATATGGCTGCTACGTCAGGAACAAGACACAATCCGCGGGCGAACTGCCGCAGATTATTGCGCCCGATTCGCAGTAATCGAGGCCATTACCATCACCTCATCGCCCATGCGTCGTATGCCCACCCTGTCGAGGCCGTAGACAACCCCGAAATCAGAACGTTTGAAAGTACCAAACGAGGAAAAGGCGGCTACCATCCTGCCCTTACTGGTCTGCCCCGTCTTGTCATGAAACGTAACCTCCATCTCGAAGGGATGCGTCATTCCAACCAGCGTCAGGTCACCTTTAACGATGGCGGTAACCACACTGGATTTCTCTCCATAGGCATCAAACTGCTGTGCATTCGTACGTTTTATTTCGGTGCTCTTAAAACTGACCAGTGGAAATTTGGCCGCATTAAGCAACTTGGTACCCATGACGATTGTTTCAATATGATCACTTCGGTGATATTCATGATCAAAGACCGCGGAAACTGCAGTAACCGTGATATTGACACTGGAATTCTCCAGATTCTCTTCATCCAGAAAGATCTCCCCTGAGACGTTTCCAAACTCACCTTTCAGCAGATCTGGCTCGCACATCTTGGCCGCAATACGGACAAATGACTGCTCACCATCCACTGTATAACGTTCCGCCGAAAAAACTGCGGGGGAAGAGAAGAGGCCAAAAAGAACGACCAAAAGGTAACCATATAATCCAGATAGTTTAGGCATCATCCATCCTTCAGCATATTGAATCAGTATCGGATACATTACTTCCGGCAGCGTACCACAATAATTGCTGTCATTTGTGGCGTACCAAGGAACACCTCATCATTGTGCAATACACCACACAGCCCCCCCGATGCGACCCCGCTTAATATACAAGCCAGTTTCACGCATTTGACGACCTGACGCAGGCTGCGGGTGGTGACACAGGAAAAGATTGCAGGGAACAGGGGGTTATTCTGTTCAGGCTCCGGTGACTGCAAAAAACCGCTTGAGTGATGGAGGGGGTGTTACAATCCCTGCTGATTTCAGCCTTGATGTGGCTTTTGGGCTGAACTTGTTTCCATGGAATAGGACTGTAAGTAGTCAAGATGAAAATCACCCCGCTGCTGTTGAGCCTGGCTTTAAGCCCCCTGCTGCTATCCTGCGGAACAGAGACCGAACCTGTCGCGCCAGCGGAAATTCTCCGTCCTGTTCGCACCCTGGAGGTCGAACCCACCGTCACCAGGGCAACCCGTGAATTTCCCGCCGTGGTGGACGCCGCCCGCAGCGCCGATCTCAGTTTCCGCGTATCAGGCATCGTCAATGAGATGCGGCTCAAGGAGGGAGAGAAGGTCAAGAAGGGCGAGATCATCGCCAAGCTGGATCAGACCGATGCCAGAATTGAACTGAAGTCCAGCCAAGCCAGTTACGAGACCGCCAGATCCAATTTCCAGCGCGGCAAGAAACTCGTCGGCCCCGGCCATATCTCCCAATCCGATTTTGACAAGCTCAACGCACAGTACGCCACCGCAGAGGCCCAGTTGGCAGCGACAAGACAGAGCCTGAATTACACCGTACTGCACGCTTCCTTTGATGGCCGCATCGCGAGACGCTTCGTCGAAAGGCACGAGGAAGTCACCCCACAGACCCAGATCGTCACCCTGCAGGATATCTCCACACTCACCATCCAGATCAATGTGCCGGAAAGCATCATGTTACGCACCCGGAAGAAGACTCAGGTGCATTCCTACTTCGTAAAGTTCGACGCCATCGCCGAACAGCGCTTCCCGCTAAAGCTCAAAGAGGCGGCAATCAGCGCGGACGAGGAGAACCAAACCTATGAAGTGACCTTCACCATGCCCCGCGTGAAGGGCTACACCATTCTCCCCGGCATGAGCGCGGTGGTGGTCATTGAGACCGAGAGCAGCGCCGAGGATAACGGCGCCATATTCCATGTGCCCGCCTCTTCGGTGCTGGAAGATATGCAAGGGCGTTATGTGTATGTGGTGGAGGCACTGGCTGAATCCGACACCAATCCCGAGACCGACAAGAGTGGCGTCGGCGTCATCCAACGCCGTACTATCACCACCGGTGAGCTTGATGCCCGTGGCCTGCTCATCTCCTCAGGCCTGAAACGGGGCGACCACGTCCTCACCGCAGGTATGAGCCAGGCACAACCGGATATGAAAGTCCGTTGGAATCAAGAGACCAAACCTTGAACATCACCGAGTTCGCGCTGAAGAACAACCGGACGACCTTGGTCCTATTGGTGGTTCTGCTGTTGGCCGGTGTGGATGCGTTCACCAAGATGCCCCGCGCCTACGATCCGGGTTTCGTCATCCGCACCGCCCAGGTGACCACCTATTTCCCCGGCGCCAGTCCGCAGCGCGTCGAACAGCTTGTGACAGATAAGTTGGAAACGGTCATTCAGCAGATTCCGGAGCTGGATTTCGTCACCAGTGAATCCCGTGCAGGGGTCTCCATTATCTCGGTCAATATCAGAGAGAGCTACGCCGTCATGCGGCCGATCTGGGACGATCTGCGGCGCAAGATCGACAGCGCAGCGGGTGATCTGCCGGACGGCATCGTCGGCCCCATCGTCAACGATGAATTCGGCGACGTGTTCGACATCGTCATCGGCGTTACCGGGCCGGATTTCAGTTATGCCGAGTTGAATGAGTTTGCCGAGCAGAGCCGCGATGAGCTGCTGCGCCTGCCGGATGCCGCCAAGGTGCAGCTCTACGGCGCCCAGGACGAACGCATCTTCGTCGAATACAACAATGCGCGCCTGACAGAACTGGGCATCTCGCCCGCGCAACTCAGCCAGATGCTGGCCAGCCGCAACATCATCGTTGCCGGTGGCACAGTCACCCTGGGCAGGGAACGCATCGACCTGGAACCCAGCGGCAACTACGAAACCCTGGAAGAGATTCGCCATACCATCATCCAGGTACCGGGCAATCGCACCCTGATCTATCTGAAGGACGTGGCCAAGGTCTGGCGCGGTTATATCGATCCGCCAGCCACCAAGGTCCACGCCGACGGCATACCTGCCCTTGCCCTGGGTATCTCCATGCGCGAAGGCGGCAACAACATCATGCTCGGCAAACAGGTGTCGGAAGTCCTGGCGGACCTGCAGGGAGCTTACCCACTGGGCCTCAATCTGGACATCGTGCATTTCACGCCCAAAGAGGTGCAGGACAAGGTCAGCAGCTTCATCTCCAACCTGATGCAGGCCATCGCCGTGGTGGCGGCGGTGATGATCGTCTCCTTGGGGCTGCGCAGCGGCATGATCGTCGCGGCCCTGATTCCCGCCAGTATGATCATCACCATGCTGATCATGTCCTTCTTCGACATCGGGCTGGATCAGATCTCGCTGGCCGCCCTGATCATCGCCTTGGGCATGCTCGTGGACAACGGCATTGTCATGTCAGAAAGTATCATGACACGCATGGCCAACGGCATGGAGAGAGTGCAATCAGCCATCGAATCCGCCGCCGAGCTGCGCATTCCGTTGCTCACATCCTCCCTGACCACCTCCGCTGCCTTTCTGCCCATATTCCTGGCCGAATCCACCACAGGTGAATTCACCGCCTCTCTGTTCAAGGTCGTCACCATCACCCTGCTCTGTTCCTGGATCCTGTCACTTACGGTCATCCCTATGCTGGCTGTGACATTCCTCAAAGTGGATCAGCAGCAGGAGAGCTTGGACAGCGCCTTCTACCGGGGTTACAGGGGCATGCTGAAACTACTGCTTAGGTTCAGATTTTCCACCCTGTTGATCATCGCCCTGGTGTTCGCCAGCGCTCTCTACAGCTTCCGCTTCATTCCCAACATTTTCTTCCCACCCTCGGACCGAACCTATTTCAAACTTGAACTGGAACTGCCCCTGGGCACCTCCATTGAAACGACCGAGTCGGTGGTGAAACAGATCGAGGGCTTTATTGAGGATGGACTGAAACCCGAACAACGGGCTTCTGATGAATTGGCGAAGGAAGCTGAAGGCGTCACCCGAACCGTGAGTTACATCGGCTTTGGCGGGATGCGCTTCGTACTCACCCATTCGCCTCACTCGGTCAGTTCAAACTACGCCCTGATCATCGTGCATGTCACCTCAGCAGAGGCCATCACCGGGTTGATGGAAAAGCTCAACCACTACACCTTCGAACATTTCCCCGACCTGCGTGCAACCATGCGCCGTTTTGAAAACGGCGCGGCCATCGCCAACCCGGTGGAGGTCCGCCTCTCCGGCCGTGACACGGACGAACTCTTCTCTCTGGTCGCCCAGGTCAAGCAGAAAATGAAGGAGATCCCCGGGCTGAGGACCATCAACGACGATTGGGGTCAGCGAATCAAGAAACTGGCGGTTAAGATCGACCAGTCGCGAGCCCTGCGCTCCGGTGTCTCCAGCGAGGACATCGCCGTCTCCCTGCAGGCGGGCTTGAGCGGCATGGAACTCACCCAGTTCCGCGAGGACGATGAAGTGATTCCTGTCATGCTACGTTCCTCCACCGCCGACCGACAGGACATAGGCAAGCTCGAAGCCCTGTCGGTCTATTCACAGGCCAGCGGCAACGCCGTCCCACTCAAGCAGGTAGCGGACATGGATGTGCTGTGGGATGCCGCAAAAATCCTGCGCCGGGATCGAATGAAAACCGTTTCCGTCGGCGCACAGTTAGAGGAAGGCAGCACCGCGGCCGTAGCCTTCGCCACACTTAGACCCTGGCTGACGGCCCAACAAGCCGACTGGCCACCGGGCTATCGCTACGAACTCGGCGGCGAAGCCGAATCCTCCAGCGCCGCCACTCAGTCCATCGCCGAAAAACTGCCCATCGCCGGCTTCATCATCATCATGCTGCTGGTGGCCCAGTTCAACTCCCTGCGCAAGTCACTCATCGTGATCCTCACCATCCCCCTGGGACTTATCGGTGTGATCTACGGACTCATCCTCGCCGACTCTTTCTTCGGCTTCATGACCCTGCTGGGTGTGATCTCCCTGGCCGGCATCGTCATCAACAACGCCATCGTCCTTCTTGAACGCATCCAGCTTGAACTGGAGGTCAACGGACTGCCACCGCAACAAGCCATCATCGAAGCCGCCCAGCGCCGCCTGCGTCCCATCCTGCTCACCACAGCCACCACCGTACTGGGACTGATCCCTCTCTACCTGGGAGGAGGAGAAATGTGGGAGCCGATGGCGGTCGCCATCATTGCCGGGATTTTGCTCTCCACTGTTTTGACGTTGGGGATCATACCCGTGATTTATGCTGTGTTTTACAGGGTCAAGAGTCCTCAGCCTGCGGAGGTCTCCACCCAGCCCGGGTGATCAGTACCGACAAACGGCATCTGCGTCGCCGTACGAAAGTAGTGTTTCAGCCCAGTCGCAACGGCCTGAATGCCCACGCACTATCGAGGAAACTGTACTTGCCGGGATGACGATATGGCAAATTCTGCTGGAAGAAAAAGGGTGGCCAAAGCTCCCCTATCCATAAAGATGTGACGTTACACTTGTCTGCGACGACGGGCTGCTCCTACCCCCAATAGTCCCGCTGCAAGCAACACGAGGCTGGCTGATTCCGGCACGGGCGTCTATCAGATAAAAAAACGGGGCGTTTTTCGCCCCGTTTTTTTATCGCCGGTTTAACTGACTCAGCAGTTCAGCGCTATTGTGGCAGTGGGGGAGGCGCCGGCTGGTTATTCTGCTGCTGATAACCGGGAGCTCCATAGCCATAACCAGGATAACCATAGGGACCACCATAGCCACCATAAGGTCCTCCATAGCCACCGTAAGGTCCTCCATAACCATAGCGACCGCGGTCATAGTAATAGTCATCATCATAATACCGGTCTCTATTATTATTATTCATCCATTTTGATGGATTCATCATGTTGCCCATATTGAACGCATATGCGCTGGGAACAATTGCCAAACTGCTACCACCAATGGCAAGCATGGCACTATAGATGATCAGTTTTTGTTTACTCACGATTTGGGCACCTCTGTAATTAAAGTCCTGCAAACTCTTGTAACGAGTCCATTGGTTTAACAAGGAAAAGACTCACTTCAGGTTTTGTAACACTGGCGACCCCAACAGGTCAATGCTGGGTAGGCGGTCTTACTCATCATAGCAATAGATATGGGATGATGTACCCGCTGTACTGACATAGGTCACCAGACAGGCCTTTTTACTTTGAGTATCGAGAACCTTTCGTACCACCAGATCACCCTCTTTCAAATAACTGGACTGATAGAGACCTCCCTTGCTGCCGGCCGGGGAATCATAGCAGACGAGAGAAGGAGAAGTTCCCTTGGTGGTGATATAGGCTACCAGGCAGGTTTTCATGTTGCCGGCATCGATGATCCGACGCACATCGAGATCGCCTTCCCGCAGATGGCCGGATTCAACCATATGATCCTTGAACTCTTGCTTGTTGGGGTAGCAGTCCACTGCCGGAGAGGTGCCCGGTGTACTCACATAGGCGGTCAGACAGAACATGCCGTTCTTGGTATCTTCCAGTTTACGCACGACCAGGTCATCTGCCTTGATATGCCCCACCTGATTCAAGTTGGCGCCAAATCCCGACACGGCATCATAACAGTGTGTGATCGGACTGGTGCCACTGGTGCGAATGTAGAAGGTCAGGCAGGTCTTCTTGCTTGTCAGATCGGTGATATTGCGAACAATCAGATCGCTCTCCCGCATCTGTCCTGTCTGCACCACCAAAGAGGGTTCAAACTTCCCGGCGTGGGCGAAAAATGAAAGGCCGAATGCCATTAGGGCGAGCAATATCTTCATATCGGTTTCTCCAACCTGTGTAATTGAGCCTGGATAAATATCTGATTGAGCCATTAAACCTGCCAAGGGTGGGATCAGAAATGCGTGATCATCCCCATTACTCAAACCCTGGACAGAATGTTTTCAACTATAGATTATTCCGCAGATGTATGGCGTATTACAATGGCTTATTTCAACCGCCACGCCTCCAAGGAAAACACATGCCCTGACGGCATCTAATCAGGTTTCATTAAACGAATCTTCGGCTATCATTAAAGGCTCAATCATCTAAAATTGGTACATCGTCTGCATTAGGGCCTGTTAACACTTTGCGGATGCCCATCGACGGAGCCCTAGTAACATGCGAAAAGAGAAATTGAGTCGAGGAGAACTACCAGAATGAAAAAGATGCGCGTGCTAACTTCGGCATTGGTGGCTTTGGTCGGTGTTTTATCAACCCAGCAGTCCCATGCGTTTTTTGGTTTTTTTGATGATGACGATGATTATTATCCACGCCACTGGCGTCGCGGCGGTCCCTATGGTTGGAATGGCCCTTATGGCAGGAGAGGCCCTTACGGTTGGGGAAGCCCTTACGGCTGGGGCAACCCCTATGGCTGGGGATATCCCGGCCATTATTACCCTCAGACCAACAATACCCAGAAGCCACCCCCCCCTCTGCCCCGTCCTGAATAGGGGTAACGAAAGAAAAGGGGACAGACCCGTCTAGCAGTGGGGATGCCGGTTAGCCGGCGTCCCCTGCACAGACCCGGACGTGCGGTTCTCTCGCATCCGGTTCCTCAGTCATACCCACTTTCGCGCAAGACAATACCATCATGCGAACACCCTTCGGGGTGACCCCACCATAATGCATGGTTTCCTGAACAGGCAACGGTCCACCGCTCGCCAGAATCAAGTCACTTTAGTTGGATTTGGAATTTTCTCAGTCAAAGAACGGACCGCACGATCGGGAAGGAACCCGATAACTGGAGAAACGATATACATCAAGCGTTCTATGATTTCGGCCTTCAAAACCTGAAGAGCATTAATAAAGGGCTGTTAACTTCGGTTGGCGGCGATAAGATTAATTTCCAGACTAAAGGAAAGCCTCCACTAGAATCGCTTCACGACAGTCTTTTTCAC
Organism: Gammaproteobacteria bacterium (ex Lamellibrachia satsuma); assembly: GCA_019623805.1. Taxonomy (NCBI): domain Bacteria; kingdom Pseudomonadati; phylum Pseudomonadota; class Gammaproteobacteria; species Gammaproteobacteria bacterium (ex Lamellibrachia satsuma). The sequence goes on along the minus strand of CP053680.1, from coordinate 3,139,075 downwards.
GAGCTACACCAGCCATTTCGCTCGTACCCACCCTTTGTGCCCAAAGTCAGGAGAAATAGCTAGTGAGTCAATAAGTTAGCGGTAGAACAACCACTTACAAGAAGATGGCGTCCCCAAGGGGAGTCGAACCCCTGTTACCGGCGTGAAAGGCCAGTGTCCTAGGCCTCTAGACGATGGGGACAGATCCTTTCCGATGGGCCAAAGTCGGCGACCTCCAGATAGGACAGGCGCGAAATTTACGGGAGTTTGCGCACGGTGTCAAGACCGGCCCCGCCCTTCACGTGGAAAAAGCAGTCAATCAAAATGCACGTAGGAGCGGTGCCTCGCCGCTTCCCGATCATTGCGGCTGTAGCTGAGGAAGATCTGTTCGATTTGCCGGACGTCCGCCATCTGTCTTTCCAGACTGTTACTTTTTATTCCTAGGCGTTCAAGGATAACCGACAGGGGGTGATTCCTCCACTGACTGAAGGGGCATGCCGGTTCCGCTACGCTTGATAGGGCCTACGTCTGCCGGATCCGGGGTAGAATATCCTGCTCCGCCAAACGACAGACTCAAGCTATGCCAGAAGGCCCGGAAATTCGACGTGCAGCCGACAGGATCGCGGCTATCCTGCAAGACCAGGTCATTGAAAGGATCTGGTTTGGCCTGCCTGAGCTGAAGCCCTTTGAGGATAAACTCTCAGGCGCCCGACTGATCGAGGTGGAGACCCGAGGCAAGGCGCTGCTCAACCATTTCGACAACGGCCTTTCGATCTACAGCCACAATCAGCTCTATGGCCGTTGGTACTGTCTCGACAAAGGGGAGATGCCGGATACCTCTCGCCAGTTGCGGCTAAGGCTGGAAACGGCGTCGAAGGCAGCACTGCTTTTCAGTGCTTCGGACATTGCGGTTCTGACGCAAGCAGGGCAGGAAAGCCATCCGCTGTTGAGTCGATTGGGACCCGATATTTTGAGCGACTCTCTTGATGCTGAAACCATCGCGAAACGGCTTCTTGGCAAACGATTTCGCAACCGACAATTGGCAACGCTGCTGACAGACCAGTCATTTCTGGCGGGACTGGGCAACTATCTCCGTTGCGAGATTCTGTTTACCGCCTCGCTGCATCCGGGCATTAAACCCAACCAGTGTACGGACAGGCAACTGGAAGTCATTGCAGCTGCCATAGTGGAACTGCCCAGGCAATCCTATGAGACCGGCGGCATCACCAATCAACTGTCACTGGCAAAACAACTCATCTCAGACGGGAGCAGTTTTGAGGCTGCGCGGTTCAAGATATATCGCCGGGAAGGTCTGCGCTGCTACCGATGCGGCGAAAAAATCATCAAGATCGTTTCAGGCAGCCAGGGCTGTTATCTCTGTCCCGAGTGTCAGCAAGTCTAAGGATGCCCTGATAAATTGCGTCAATGTCATCTCGACCTTAGGGAGAGGTCTCAAACTACAACGCCCATAGCCAGATTTCGAGGTATGAGATTTCTCACTGCGTTCGAAATGACAATTAATCAGAGCTTCCCTAAAAACAGAACGTGTCTATTCAACACTGAAGTAACCTGTAAGATGTGGTGAGTGAAACGAACCGCATCAATCGCGACAGATGCGCATCGCTACGCTCAGCACATCCTACGTCTTGGATTATTCGCTGTTATGGCGCCGATCAGGCAGTGAACTGAATAGTTACAATAATCCCTGCTTGCTGATTTCCAGATATTCAACCCAACCAATTCGTGATGACGTTGATATAAAATTTGATGACCAGCGCGTTGAGCAGGTCGATAAAGAAGGCACCCACCAACGGTATCACCAACAGCGCCTTTGCAGAGTGGCCGAACCGTGCCGTCACCGCGCTCATATTGGCAATCGCCACCGGCGTAGCACCCAAGCCCAGACCGACGAATCCGGCCGCCATCACTGCTGCATCATAGTCCTTCCCCATCACCCGAAACACAATCAGTGTGGTGAACAGGGTGATCACCAGCATCTGCAGGATCATGATGAAAAATATCGTACCTGCAGCGCCTGCCAGGCTCCAAAGTTGCATGCTCATCAGGCTCATAGCGAGAAACAGGGCAAGACTCACCTCGCCAAATTTGTTGATGGTATGCAGATTGATACGGAGGCGGATGAGATCCGCAAGATTTGTGAGCAGGATACCGACAAACATGGAGGTGAGGAAACCGGGCAACAACACCCCCTTTTCGAATAACAACCGGTTCACCAGGTCGCCGCTCTCCACACAGATCGCGAGCAGCAAAATGGCGCCGAGCAGATTGGAGAGAGAGGCGGAGTTGCCCGTCGCAACAGGTTTACCGTCCGAACTGCCCTCAACGGCTGCTGCTCCCCCTTTCAGCTTGTATCGGTTAATCAACCCCCTGGCCACGGGTCCGCCAAGCAAACCTCCCCCGATGAGTCCAAAGGTGGCAAAGGCAATACCTGCCACGCTGGCTTTATCCAGGCCTGCCGCTTCCGCCTCTGCGCCCCAGGCAATGGCAGTACCGTGGCCACCGGCAAAAGAGACACTCCCGGCAAAAAGGCCATAACCGGGATGCCCTCCCGCAAGCGTAACCAGGCCGACACCTGTCGCATTCTGAATCACAAGAAAAAGCCCGGCCACAACCACCATCACCGCCAGTGCCTTGCCCCCGGCAGCCAGCGTACTCAACTTGGCGGAAAGCCCGATGGTGCTGAAAAAGACCAGCAACAGAACATCCCTGATCTGCATATCAAAGCTGATTTCGACGCCCTGGTAGACATAGATCAACGCAATGATTCCGCTACAGATCAACCCTCCGGTCACAGCAGGCGGAATATAGTAGTCGCGCAACATACGGATCTTGCGGGTCAGATAGATTCCCAGATACTGCACCAAAATACTGATCATCAGCACATCGATTGGTTTCACCTGGATCTGTGTAATCTGCTCTGCAGGCATAAAGAACTCCATTCAATGAATAAACTGACTATGCACAATAATTCTGATGAGGTCGAGATACCTGACCATATTCCTGTAGGAGCCGCGCCTTCGCAGCGAGGCACCGCTCCTGCATTATGTTTAGAGCACCCACGGCTCACAATGGAGATTGCGCTTTGTCATGGATTGAGACAAGAGCCCTGAGAACAATATTCAATATCCTCTAAATAAAGTTTGGCAAGAGAAGCTGATTCCATGCGCAAGACATTCAACGACCTGATAGCGGAACAGTCCAAATCAGTGGATGAGATACTCCCCTGGGACCTGGCTGAAGAGCTTTCAGCCAGAGACGATCTGCTGCTGCTTGATATCCGCTGCCCCTATGAATTTGATGGTGGCCACATTCAGGACTCCCTGATCGTGCCACGGGGCATCCTGGAAACGGCGTGTGACTATGGGTATGACGAGACGGTGCCGGCACTGGTAACCGCACGGGACAAACGCGTAGTGGTGATTTGCCGCTCAGGTAACCGGAGCATTCTGGCCGCCTACACCCTTAAACAGATGGGGTTTGATGAGGTTGTTTCACTGAAGACCGGTTTGCGGGGTTGGAACGACTATGATCAGCCACTGGTCAACAATGCAGGGAATCCGGTCGACCCGGACGCTGCAGATGCCTTTTTCTCGCCCGCCATCACACCCGAGCAACTCGGTTCTGCACACTGAGCGCCAGTTGATAACTTCCCACACCATGCAGAAGCAGATCAAGTAGCCAACAGACTTCCGTGTCGCCCAGCAGAGAGACAGGCGACAACCTGACCGGAATCGGCAGGCACCCCCACAAGATAGCCTTGAATGTAATCGCATCCCTGCGCGCGCACAAAGGCCAACTGCTGTTCGGTCTCAACACCTTCTGCCACTACCTGCATACCAAACGCATGGGCCAGTTGGATAATCGCCCGTACAAGATTCGCATCATTGGCATCGGAATGCACATTGCTGATAAAGTCGCGATCGATCTTCACCAGGTCGAATGGAAACTGCCGCAGGTGGCTCAATGAAGCCTGACCGACGCCAAAATCATCCAAGGCGATCTTTGCACCAAGATTCTTCACTTGCTGTAGAAACTCATTCGCCTCGGCAAGCTCACGGGTCAGGGTATCCTCCGTGATCTCAAGTACCAGGCTTCCGAGCGGAAATTCTCTTGCCACCAGCCGTTTTAACAGTCCGCGACAAAATGCCGGATCATTCATCAGACGTGCCGACAGATTGACCGACACCGCAACATCCCTGCCAAGTTTCTTGCTGAGCTTCTCCCGATGGTTGGAGGCCTGATCCAGCAGCGTATCGATAATCGACGTAATCAGACCGGTATCATCCAGTACATCCAGAAAGACCTCCGGCGCCAACAAGCCTTTTTCCGGATGCTGCCACCGCATCAAAGCCTCACAGCAATAAAGCTCACCGTTCCAGAGACTGACCACCGGTTGAAAGTGGAATAGGAACTCTCCGCTCTCTACCGCGGAGCGAATTTCATTTTCAAGCTGCAGGCTCTCCGCCACAACATAGGTCATCTCATCAGTAAAAAAACGATAGGCCGCCCTTCCCTGTTGTTTCGCTGAATACATCGCTGTATCCGCATCACGAATCAGGTTGTCGGCCACAACATCGTCCAGAGGAGCCATCGCTATTCCCACAGAGACGGTGATTCTCAGCTCATGCTCGGCAATCCCGATCGGTTGTTCCAGTGCCTCTAACATCTTCTCCGCCAGAGGAATCATATCATCACGTTGGTTGATGCCTTCCACCAGCACGGCGAACTCGTCACCACTGAGCCTGGCGACCGTATCTGACTCCCGAATCAGCGCTCGCAGACGTTCTGCCACAATCTTCAGCAACTCATCTCCAACCAGGTGACCGAGGCTGTCATTGACCTGTTTAAAGCGATCCAGATCCAAAAACATCAGACCGATCAAGCGACCTTCCCGTGCCGCAATCTTCAGTGCATGCTCCAGCCGATCACGAAACAGTACCCGGTTCGGCAACCTCGTCAGTGCATCATGATGGGCCATATGATCCAGATGCTGTTGCCGCATATGCACCTGTTTGCGCATCTCATTAAAGGCTTCGACCAGGCTCGCCGTCTCCTGCAGGGAGGCAGGCGGAGGGGTGATATCCAACACCCCCTGGGCTTCCTGTTTCAGTGCCATTGCCGTCTCTGCAATCGGTCTGAGGAGTGTGCGATTGAGAAAAATATAGGCAAAGGTAATCAGCAAAATACCGAAGAACGCTATGCCGAGTATAGAAAAAGAGAGAGTGCGCGCAGTCTTGGTCAATAGAGTAATATCCTGGGCGGACTGTTTGTCCAGTTCCAGGTCCAGAGCAGAGAGCTGCTGCCTCATTTGCTCAAGCAGGGGATCAATCGACTCAGTCAGAATCACCAGGTCTACACGCCATCCCGGATTGTCCAATAATGCGATGAGCTGTTTGGATGCGCTTATCCAGTCCCGGTGATGTCTATCGAGCACATCCAATGCTTCTGGACCAATGAAACCCAGGCGATCCGAATCCACCATTGCTCTCAGGATCTGTATGTAACCCGGCACTTCCTCAGAATAGTAACCAATATTGACCATCCGTGATCGCATCCCGGCACTCGCTTCATTGGAAAAAACGCCAAAACGGTTGGCCACCAACAGACGCAGTTCGGAGACCATGTTGTTCCAGGCATGGCGCAATGAAGATATTGCGTTGATCGCTTCGAGCTGCTCTTCCGGTTCCAGCGCCTCGCGGACCTCGGCGAGTATGGTATCCAACTCACTCAGCACAGCCTGGTTGTGCGGCAGCATCTGCTCACGCATCAGCCGCATGGCGGGAAACCAGCGTTCCATGTCTGTTCGCACTTCCACCAATTCAATGGTCGCTGCATGTAATCGTTGTGCATCCAGATGAAGTTCTCGAACAACCGCCGCGGTAGCACCATTGGTCGTATGCGGCAGTGATTTCTCCAACTGGAGTAGCGCAACGTTGAGCCAGCTGAACTCTTTATTGATGTCCTCAATCTCGGACTCACGTGGCTCCGTAATAATCCGGGATAACCCGTTATCGATATGATTAAGCAGCTCTTGCGTGTCGGCCACAGCCCCCGCAATCATAGCCCGTTGCTCAATATTGGCGACCTGGATACGGCTGGTACGGTTCACGTACTCCCAACCGATATAAGCCACCGTGATCAGCCCGATCATGGCCATCAAAGCAAAATAGGCGTACCTGCCCCTATAGGAGCCAAATCCCGGCAAACGAAATAGAATCCCTTTCAGCAACACTTCAGACTGTCTCTCCAATCATCCGGACTATAACCCTTCCATGGGGATCATACTCCTCATCACTGACCAGAGTCAGTGCGCTCAAGCCCGCTTTGTCCAACGCACATCTCCCCTGCCGAGTCTCTGTTCTAACCCTGCCATCCGGGAACAATAACTGAACCGATCTGTCCAATCGAAAAATAACTTCATCGAAACAGCCTGCCATGCTCATTCGAGACACGACGCTGCACTTCGGCATTATAAGCATTCTGCTGCACTGGAGCATGACCTTGCTCATCATCGGGTTGTTTGCACTCGGCTACTATATGGTCGGTCTCGACTACTACCATCCCTGGTACCATGCCGCACCCTGGTGGCATAAGAGTTTTGGGCTGGTTCTACTGGGATTGCTATTCGTGCGCAGCCTGTGGCGCGCAAACAATCTCAAACCCGCTCCACTGCCCAACCACTCATCCTGGGAGCGTTCCCTTGCTTCCCTGACCCACTATTTACTCTATGTTCTGCTCTATAGTCTCTGTATCAGCGGCTATCTTATCGCCACTGCCAAGGGGAGTGGAGTTGAGCTGTTCAGTCTGTTCGAAGTACCGGCACTGTTCCCTGAGATGGACGACCAAAAGGATTTCGCCGGTAAGCTGCACAAGTATTTTGCTTACACCCTGGCTGCATTCGTTGCCTTGCATACTGCCGGTGCGTTGAAACACCACCTCTTCGATAGAGACGAAACCCTCATACGAATAATCAAAACACAACCCGACAACAACCACCGGAGGAAACCCTGATGAAAAGCTCATGCACAATATTGTTTCTGTTGCTATCAACCCTGCTGCCCCTGTCAGGCAGTTTATACGCCGCAGACTATGTCATCGACACCAAGGGATCCCATGCCTCGATACAGTTCAAGATCCCGCATCTCGGCTATAGCCTGCTGCTTGGCCGCTTTGATAATTTCAGTGGAAAATTCAGCTATGACGAGAAGAATCCGTCAAACGCCGGTGCCGAGGTAATTATCAATACGGCCAGTGTCGACTCTAACCATGCAGAACGGGACAAACATCTGCGAAGCGAGGATTTTCTCTTTGTCAAACGCTACCCGGAAGCCCACTTCGTGAGCACCGGTTACCATTCAAATGGCGACAACACGGGTATCCTGAAAGGCAACCTGACCCTGCGTGGCGTGACAAAACCAATCAGCATCGATGTTAGACAAATCGGCGCAGGCAAGGATCCCTGGGGCGGTTTCCGGCGTGGTTTCGAAGGGCACACGAAGTTGAAACTTTCTGACTACAACATCGACTTCAACATTGGTCCGGCCTCCAAAGAGGTCGAGTTGGGTCTCTATGTAGAGGGTATCAGACAATAGTCAAACGGTCGGAGCCGATTCCTGTTCTGACCAGAGAGTAAAACCGGCGATGACAATATTTCCGTCATTGCCGGTTCTGCATACCTGAATCGACTCCGGCCACTACTGCTCACCGTAAGAGAGTGTCGCAGAAACTCAATCCTTCATGACTCCTGCAATTTAGGTGGCAATCAAATGCTGGTCAAACCACCCTCAAAGACGAACTCTCCACTGGGTTTAGCCGCCGGCAGTTCCGCAACCGGCTCAATACTGATCTTGAAGCGACTGTCACTTCGCAGGGATACGGGTACATTCATCCGTTCCGCACCACGTTCAGGCAATATGCCCACCGACACCAACCGTCCATCGTTAGTCTCCATCCAGAGCTGACAGACCTTATCTTTTGGCACCCGGGTAGGCGCCACGGCTTTCACATGCAGTTGTCCGCCGGCACCGGCGGTGCCTATGATCCAGCCTGCCTGGGACTGATCGTTCATCACCACAAGCACCCGGTCCATCTCGATATCAGCGCGATCGATGCCGAAGAGGGTAAGCGTCAGCACCATCACCAGGCTGGCCATGACCAAACCCAGATTTCGCCAGAAACCAAGACTGTTCCAGATCCCCGCTTTCTCCCGCTGGGATGAAGGATCAAGGCGTTGTTCAATGTTGCGCCAGACATCAACAGGTGGCTTCACAGGCTCAATTGCCTCCAACATCGGAGCAAACCGCTGTTCCCAAGCCGACACCTCGGCCTGTAATGCAGTGTCCTCTTTCAGACGATGTTCAAAATCAGTCTGTCTCTCACCCTGCAGGGTGCCAAGCACATATTCACCCGCCAGATCTGGGGCTGGAGATTTTTGATTTTGTTGTGTCATGGTTCAAGACACCTCTTCAGTTGTTCAAGTCCACGACGTATCCATGTCTTGACCGTGCCAAGTGGCGTTCCCGTCTGACTCGCCAGTTCCTCATGGGTCAGCCCCTTGAAGTAGGCCAGGGCGATAACCTGGCGCTGCTGGCTCTTTATCTGTTCCAGACAATCGTTGAGACGACGCCCTTCATCACTCTGCTGCAACCGCTCCAGCGGCATCGTTTTGCTGTCCGATGCTTCGAGCAGCTTTTCCGGCTCCGCCATCTGCACTTCCCGACGCCGCCGACGCAGTAGATCCAGTGCCTGGTTGCGCGCAATGGTTGCCATCCAGGTAATCGGCGAGGCCAGGTAGGGACGATAGCTGCCTGCACTGTTCCAGATTTTGATATAGGCTTCCTGCAAACAGTCCTGCGCCCATTCATCTCTGATTAAGATACGCAGGATAACGCCATATAGTTTCGCCGAAGTCATCTCATACAGCTGGGCAAATGCCCTGCGGTCTTTCAGCGTACAGGCGGCAAGCAACGCTTTCAGCTGCTCGTTGCGCGCTGCATTCGCAATTTTCGGGTCGGTCTCCCCGGCTGCCATGTAAACTCCTTCAGAGACATTGCATTCAGATCTCCTGCAAGAGTAATGGTAGCCGCGAAAAGGAGCAAGAACCGGCCACTTATTTAGTGTCCACCCGGAAACAATGTTTTAACCACAAAGGACACGAAGAGCACGAAGGTAAAAGATTGATTAGGAATAAATATTCTTCGTGCGCTTCGTGGTTAGATATGGGTTTCCAGATAGACACTATTTAGTTTCCGGACGGAAACTATTTATCTTCGATCGGTTCACCCATATAGCCGGAGAACCTTATGCACTGCTTGCCGTCCACCTCCACGATGCGCACGGTTTCCCCCCGACCTCTACCCAGTCCCTCTATGACCGCCTCAGTGGAGGAGACGGGCTTCAGCGGCACACGAATAGAACTGTCGGAGAGGTGGGGTGCCCTATAATGGAGGCAGAGTACGCCGCTTTCAGTACTAAGCCGCAGATCCTCGATACTGAACGCACCATCAGGATTGATCGTGCGGTAACTGCCGGTGCGCTTTTTCCAGACCTCATCCCAGGGCTGGGATTCAATTCGGCTGCCAAGCACATACTCCTCGCCGTCCCGCTCCGCCACCAGCACCTCCAGATCATTGGTGGTGCGGGAACGGAAACGCATTTCACCCAGCACTCTGTAGGAGGGGGGCAGACTGGCCGCGCTCTCAGGTGTCAACCCGAGACTGCCGTCATCAAACCGCACCATATCCAGGACACGCTCGATGATGCAGGCGCAAAGGCGAGGATGTTCGGGATCCACCATCAGCAGCCCAAGATCGGTTGCATAACCGCCTGAAGGTGTATCGGGCAATGCAGCCATCATTTTCGGCGAGCGAATCGGCGCCGGTTCGTTACCCGTTCCGCGCACCTTTACCGCGAGCGCCAGAATCGTCGCTGCAAGTTTTCGGGTCGCCTTGTTGCTGCCCGCACCATTGGCAAGCACCACTACGCCAAGCTCATGATCCGGCAACATTGCCATCTCTGCGCCAAACAGCATTGTGCTGCCGCCATGACGTACCACACGCCCGAGCAGTTGATCATCCTCAATAAACCAGCCCAGCCCAGGCGAGTAACCCAACGCAATCTGACCCTTTGCCGTCTGCGAGGTCCACATTTCCAAGATCATTTCGGTATCGATATTGGGTATACGTCCAAGCAACAGGGACTGCATCAGGCGCCCAATATCTTTGGCGCTGCTGTAAAGCCCCAATGCCGGGGTGTCCCTCAGTGGAGGCTGTGGCCTGACCAGGCCATCCAGATGCCCGGCTGCTAACTTCTCACGCATTTCGAGCGTCACTTCATAGCCGCTACCCTGCATGTCCAGAGGCTGAAAAATATTCTGCTTCATATATTCAGCAAACGACATCCTGGATTTCTGCTCCACCAGATGGCCGAGCAGATCGTAACCGAGATTGGAATAGCTGTAGACGCTGTCCACCGCATAGGCGATGTACTCATCGTGCAACTGTGTAGTGACCTGCGTGAACGGCGTCGACGTATACATGCCTTTTCGCAGATCGCTGGGCAGGCCACTGCGATGACTCAGCAGTTGCCGTGGTGTGATGACGACCGCTTCAGCATCATGACTGCGAATGGAAAAACCGTCGAGCTGACGACTGATGGAATCATCAAGAGAGATACGTTGCTGTCCGCTCAGCTGCATAACGGCCAAGGCTGTCAGTGGCTTGCTCAAGGAGCCGACACGATAGATGGTTTCGGCCCCTGCCAGGGTGCCTTTCCGCATATCCGCCTTGCCGAAGCCTTCGAGCCAAAGGGGGCCGTTTCGATCTACCAACGCCACACTCAACCCCGGCAGCAGATCTTCATCCAGCATGCCCTGTATCAGCTTTTGCGCTTCGACCCGCACCGGTTCCATCTCATCCACAGGCAAGACGACATCGGATCGAAGTTCACTTTTTTGTGGTACGCAGGCCATCAGCAGCAGGCTGAACCCGCCAAGCAATAGGCGTGTTAGAGGATGATGGCGCATCTGCATCTTGTCGGTGGGTTGCAGAGCCTGTACGGGGCTGGATTTCCACCCCGTCAGGCCGTCAACTGTTTACCAGTCGATGCTGTGCCCCTGATCCAAAATGGTGCTGCCATAGGCCTCGTTGCTGCCCCTCTGACCCACATGCCGAGAGGTATTGACACCACCCAGACGGACATCACCGTAAGCTTCACCGATACCCGGCTGAACCGCTGTGGGCAGTGAAGTGGAGCCAGAGCTACCCACAAAGAGGTCAGGGTTACCATCATAACCATTGTATGCAAATTCTGAGCTCCCTCCTGCATAGAGATTGGCGGAAAGAAGCAGTGCGGCTGTAAATGCGATTTTTTTCATGACGAATTCCTCATCTGGTCAATTATGTCGTTTTGATAACGACTTTCAATAACCTATACGGAGGGCGTCAAAATTCAGATTCAAATTTTTTTGCAGGCACAAAAAAAGGGGCCGGAAGGCCCCTTTTTATCAGCTCAACGAAGCGTGATTACTCTTCGTTTACCGCCTTCATACTCAGGCGGATACGTCCCTGCTTATCCACTTCGAGGACCTTAACCTTGATGACATCGCCTTCAGACAGCTTATCGCTGACCTTCTCCACCCGCTCGTTGGAGATCTGGGAGATATGCACCAGACCATCCTTGCCGGGAAGAATGGTGACGAAGGCGCCAAAGTCCATCAGGCGGGCAACCTTGCCCTCGTAGATGGTACCGACTTCAACGTCAGCGGTGATCAGCTCGACACGCTTGCGGGCATCCTCGCCTGCCGCCTTGTCGACGGAGAAGATCTTGACCACTCCGTCATCGGTGATATCAACGGTGGCACCGGTCTCTTCGGTGATGGAGCGGATGGTAGCACCACCCTTGCCGATCACGTCACGGATCTTGTCCGGGTTGATACGCAGCTCGATGATACGTGGCGCATGCTCGGACATCTGCTCACGATGTGAGTTGATGACGCTGTTCATCTCACCCAGGATATGCATCCGACCCTCTTTGGCCTGCTCCAGGGCGATCTCCATGATCTCCTTGGTGATGCCGTCGATCTTGATGTCCATCTGCAGTGCGTTGATACCGCCACTGGTACCGGCCACCTTGAAGTCCATGTCGCCGAGATGATCCTCGTCGCCCATGATATCGGTGAGCACGGCAAATCTCTCATCTTCCTTGATCAAACCCATGGCAACACCGGCAACCGGCGCCTTGATCGGCACGCCGGCATCCATCAGCGACAAACTGGTACCGCAGACCGATGCCATGGAAGAGGAGCCGTTGGACTCAGTAATCTCCGAGACCACGCGGATGGCATAGGGAAAATCGGTGATGGTCGGCATGCAGGCCATCACGCCGCGTTTGGCCAGGCGACCATGGCCGATTTCACGCCGTTTCGGGCTACCTACACGACCTGTCTCACCTACGCAGAAAGGAGGGAAGTTGTAGTGCAGCATGAAGGGTTCGCGGTAGGAACCGTCGAGTGCATCAATGATCTGAGAATCACGCTCGGTGCCAAGGGTGGTCACCACCAGGGCCTGGGTCTCGCCACGGGTAAACAGGGCGGAACCGTGGGTGCGGGGCAACACGCCGGTACGCACACTGATGGGACGCACTGTAGTGGTATCGCGACCATCGATGCGAGGCTCGCCTTCGAGGATACGGCCACGCACGGTTGTCTTCTTCAGCTTCTCGATAACACCCTTGACTTCACCCTCGTCCCAGCGGGCGTCTTCTCCGCCGCAAAGTGCTGCAACGGCATCGGTAACCACCGCTTTGATGGCGGCGTAACGCTCCATTTTGTCAGCAACCTGGTAGGCATTGCCGATGCCATCGCCGGCAGCAGCCTCTACAGCAGCCACCAGATCGGCGTCCATTTCAGGAACTGCGTATTCAGCAGGGGTATTTCCAACCTCGGCAGCCAGTTCCTTGATCGCCTGGAGCGCAACCTGCTGCTGCTCGTGTCCGAAGAGCACTGCACCCAGCATAACCTCTTCAGACAGCTCACGGGCCTCGGATTCGACCATCAGTACCGCATGCTCGGTGCCGGAGACGATCAGATCCAGATCGGTAGCATCGTTCAAGCCGGTGCTGGGGGCATTCAGAATGTACTCGCCATCCTTGTATCCCACTCGGGCTGCGCTCACCGGGCCATTGAACGGCAGGCCGGAGATCGCCAACGCGGCGGAGGTGCCGATCAGGGAGGGTATCTCGGGATCAACCGCTGGATTCAGGGACATCACAGTGATGATCACCTGCACCTCGGTAGTGTATCCCTTGGGGAACAGCGGGCGGATCGGACGATCGATCAGTCGTGATGTGAGGATCTCTTTCTCGCTGGGGCGCCCCTCACGCCGGAAAAAACCGCCGGGGATAGTACCGGCTGCATAGGTCTTCTCCTGATAGTCCACGGTGAGTGGAAAGAAGTCCCGGCCGGGATCGTTTCGTCCGGCAACAACGGTAACCTGGACAACGGTATCGTCCATGTTGACCATGACGGCTCCGTCGGCCTGGCGGGCAATCTCGCCAGTCTCGATGGTGACCTTATTGTCGCCCCACTGAAATTCTTTTTTGATCAGAGTCACTGTCTCTTCCTCAGTGCAGATAAGAACGGATTAACGGCGTAGGCCAAGGCGGGAGATCAGATCGCGATAGCGCTCCGCATCCTTGCTCTTAAGGTAGTCAAGCAGCTTACGGCGGGAGTTGACCATGCGTACCAGACCCTGGCGGGAGTGGTGATCCTGCTTGTGTTGCTTGAAGTGTTCGGTGAGATAGGTGATACGGGAGGTCAGCAGGGCTACCTGCACCTCTGGGGAACCGGTATCACCGGGGCCACGCTTATACTCTTCCACGATGGCTTTTTTATCTTCTGCGCTCATTGTCATGACGTTGTACTCCTATGGGTTACGTCTCTAATAAATATGGCCATTTTTAAGATCTCCTCCGACAATGAGTTCAGGGGAGTCCGGCCGTCTCAATAAATCTGTACCGAAGCGCTCAATTGGCACTCCAGTGAACCGCGAATTATGCGCGGATTGTGTCTGAATCGCAATTAAATCAGTGACCTGATGGGTGGTGTTCTCAGTGATTCGTCTGCAGCAGTCGTTTGGGCGCCACGCGACCATCGTCCAGGATCTGTCCAACACCGAGAAAATCCACCTCATTGGCATAGAGGCGAACCCAGCCGCTGGTGGGCGCCTTGGGCACCAGCACCGGCTGCCCCTGTTTCAGATAGAAGGCGGCATCCGGTGTGAGGTTGATCTCCGGCCAATCGGAGAGTGCGCTCTCCAGCGGCAGCAGCAGCGCATCCATCTCCGCAAACCGGCGCGCCTCGAAATCCTCTTTTACCTGCTCCAGGGTCACCATCGACTGATCGTCAAATGGACCCACACCGGTGCGGCGCAAACCGCTGACATAAGCGCCACATCCCAACTTGGCACCGATATCCTCAGCCAAGGTGCGCACATAGGTACCTTTCGAGCAGTGCACGTCCATCTCGAATTCCGGCAGACCAAAACTGAGCAGATTCAGGGCGTGAATATGAATGGTGCGGGGTTCGCGCTCTACTTCTATGCCCTGCCGTGCCAGTTTGTAGAGCCTTTCACCCTTGTGCTTGATGGCTGAGTACATGGGCGGCAACTGCTGCTGCTCCCCAAAAAACTCCTGCAGCACTTCCAACAGAGCCGCTTCCGTGACGCCGTCGGTGCTGGCGGTTTCCAAGATTTCGCCCTCGGCATCCCCCGTGGTGGTGGTCTCGCCAAGCTTGACCTTCACCCGGTAATGCTTGTCCGCATCCAGCAGAAAGGCCGACATCTTGGTTGCCTCACCGAAACAGATCGGCAGCAGTCCGGTCGCCAGCGGGTCCAGACTACCGGTATGACCGGCCTTGGCGGCCTTGAAGAGAAACTTGATCTCCTGCAAGGCCTTGTTGGAGGTAATACCCTCCGGCTTATCAAACAGCAATACCCCACTGATATTGCGTCCTCTGTTTCGACGACGTCCCATCTTCTGCTCTAGGTAGTTTTTTCTGAATGAGTTTCCAGCGATTGCCGGGCTTATGAATCCGAATGATTATCGGCGACCGCCTGATCGATCAGGCAAGCCAGATGTTGACCCCGCTCAACCGACTCGTCAAAGACGAAATGCAGTTTGGGCACGGTACGTAACTTGCTCTGCTGCCCCAGCAGAAAGCGCAGGTGTCCTGCCGCCTGATTCAGCCGCTTTGCACACTCACTGACAGGGAGATTCGTACCCATCAGGGTAAAGAAGACCTTGGCCTGGGAGAGATCCCGCACTACTCGAACCTCCTGGATTGTAACCATGCCCAACCCAGGGTCCTTCATCTCCTCACGGACGAGGTCCGCCAGATCCCGCTGCAGCTGGGAGCCGATACGATCGGTGCGCTTGAAATCCTGCGCCATTGTCTACTCGACAATCCGCGCTATTTCAGTACGCTCGAATACCTCGATCTGATCGCCGGTCTGCACGTCATTGTAGTTCCTCACGCCGACACCACACTCCGTACCAGCCTTGACCTCAGGCACGTCATCCTTGAACCGGCGCAGTGACTCCAGCGCCCCTTCATAGATGACCACATTGTCGCGTAGCACACGAATCGGGCTGTTCCGTCTGACGGTTCCTTCGGTGACCATGCAGCCTGCAATCGCCCCGATCTTGGAGTTACGGAAAACATCACGCACCTCGGCCAGACCGATAATCTCTTCGCGAATTTCAGGGGAGAGCATGCCGGAGATCGCTTTTTTCACATCATCGATGACTTCATAGATGATGCCGTAGTAACGCATATCGAGACCCTGCTCTTCGACGATACGCCGCGCGCCCGCATCGGCGCGTACATTGAAGCCGAATATAATCGCATTGGAGGTAACCGCAAGGTTTGCATCAGATTCGCTGATCCCCCCTACGCCCGCAGCCACGATAGCCACCTTCACCTCATCGGTGGAGATCTTCAACAGCGACTCTCTCAGCGCCTCCACGCTTCCCTGCACATCAGCCTTGACGATGATGTTGAGATTCTGCACCTCACCCTGCCCCATCTGGCTGAACATCTCATCCAGTTTGGTGGCCTTCTGCGCGGCAAAGCGGTTGTCCCGTTGCTTGTCGACACGCAGACTGGCAATCTCGCGAGCGCGCCGCTCATCCGCGACCGCCCGTACATCGTCACCTGCATCGGGTGTACCGGAAAGCCCCAACACCACCACGGGTATGGAGGGACCGGCACTTCTCACTGACTTGCCATTTTCATCGAACATGGCACGAACACGGCCATACTCCTTGCCGGAGACAATGATGTCTCCTTTATTCAGAAGACCGGAGCGCACCAGCACAGTGGCAACGGGGCCACGTCCCTTATCCAGCGAAGATTCCACAATGGAGCCGACAGCCGGTCCCTCTGCGACGGCAGTAAGCTCCAACACCTCGGACTGCAGCAGGATGGCGTCAAGCAGATCATCGATGCCTTCGCCACTCTTGGCGGAGACCTGGGCGAACATGGTATCGCCGCCCCAGTCTTCCGGAATAACCTCTTCCTGGGCTAACTCCTGGATCACTCGATCCGGATTCGCTTCCGGCTTATCGATCTTGTTCACCGCCACGATCAGTGGCACTTTAGCAGCCCTGGCGTGCTGGATTGCCTCCCTGGTCTGGGGCATGACGCCATCATCGGCGGCGACCACGAGGATGACGATATCGGTTACCTTCGCTCCGCGGGCGCGCATCGCAGTAAATGCGGCATGGCCGGGGGTATCCAGAAACGAAATGGTACCTTTGTCTGTGTCGACGTGATAAGCACCAATATGCTGGGTGATGCCACCCGCCTCACCATCCGCCACTTTACTGACCCTGATGTAGTCGAGCAGCGAAGTCTTACCATGGTCGACGTGACCCATGATGGTAACTACCGGCGGACGTGCAATCTGTTCACCTTCCGCTTGCGCGGCGTCCTCTGAGCTAAGCAAATCCGCCTCTACGTCCTCATCCCGTTGCATGACCGGTGTATGTCCCATCTCTTCCACGATCAGCGTCGATGTATCCCGATCCAACGGCTGATTGATGGTGACCATCATGCCCATCTTCATCAGCACCTTGATCACTTCGGCGGCTTTCACCGACATCTGCTGCGCCAGCTCGGCCACGGAGATGCTCTCGGGTATTTTCACCTCATGCACCACTGGCGTGGTAGGCTTTTGGAACCCGTGTTCCGTATCAACCGCAGGCGTTCCCCGACGACGGGACGGCTTTTTCTTGCGACGCCCACGACCCTCTTTTGAAACATGCAACTCTTTGCGGCCGTAGCGGGACGAGCCACCTTTTGAATCTTTCTGCTCCTTGCCCTTGCTCTCCTTGTTGCCCTTTTTGCCCCGAGCTGCTTCCTGCTGTTTCGTTTCCTGCTCCTTCTTGACCCGGGCCTCTTCAGCCTGACGGGCCGCCTCACTCGCCTCTTCAGCCTGTCGCTTGGCCTCTTCCTCAGCCTTCAGGCGCGCCTCTTCTTCAGCTTTGCGGACTTCAGCCTGCTCCTCTTCACGCTTTTTCGCTTCCGCAGCCTTACGCGCTTCCACTTCAGCCTCAGCAACCGCCTGCTGCTTTGATTGCTCTTCCAACGCCAGGCGGGCGGCTTCAGCCTCCTGCTGCGTAGTGTCATCACCAGCGACTGTGCTGCGCTTCACGTAGGTACGCTTCTTCCGCACCTCGACACTGACGGTTTTGCTCGGCGTACTGGTTGCGCGATTGAGTGGATTGCGGCGGGTTGCACCCGGCTGACGCAACTCGCTGACCGTCTTGCGGCGCAGCGTCACCTTATTGGGCGCACTGGCGGATATTTTGGCCTTTTTGCCATGACTCTGTCGCAGATGGTTGAGCAGTTTACTCTTCTCATCATCCGAAATTTTGTCGTCGGGGCCTTTTGCCTGGATCCCGGCTTCAGCCAACTGTCCCAGCAACTGCTCGGAGGGAATGCCAACAACCTTGGCAAGCTGTTCTACCGTTACTTCACTCATTTGTTCAGGCCTCTCGACTTTGCCTTAACCATCATATTGCCACGCACTTGAATCATCACTATCCAACGGAGGTCTTCCGCCGGCACACCCTATTCCGTTTCTTCGAACCAGGGCGCACGCGCGGTCATGATCAACTTACCTGCCCGCTCTTCGTCCATGCCCTCAATCTCCATGAGCTCATCGATGGACTGTTCCGCCAGATCCTCCATGCACACCACGCCTCTGGCGGCAAGTGTATAGGCCAGATCCTTATCCACGCCTTCCATACCCAGCAGGTCTTCTGCAGGCTCTTTAAAACTCTCTTCGCTCGCGATCGCTTTGGTAAGCAGCATATCCTTGGCGCGATTTCTCAGCTCTTCGATCAAGTCGTCATCAAACTCTTCGATGGCCATCATCTCCTCGATGGGCACGTAGGCCACCTCTTCGATAGAGGTAAAACCCTCCTGCACCAGAATGACAGCAACATCCTCGTCCACATCGAGCTGTTCCATAAAGGTATCGATGAAGACCCGGGACTCGGATTCACTCTTCTCCTGCGCTTCAGCCTCGTCCATGACATTGAGTTCCCAACCGGTCAGATGGCTTGCAAGGCGTACGTTCTGACCGCCTCTGCCTATTGCCTGGGAGAGGTTCTCTTCGTTCACTGAGACATCCATCGAGTGCGCATCCTCGTCAACCACGATGGAGACAACTTCTGCCGGAGACATGGCATTGATCACAAACTGGGCCGGATTATCGTTCCAGAGAATGATATCGACACGCTCGCCGTTCAGTTCATTGGAAACCGCCTGCACCCGCGATCCGCGCATGCCGACACAGGCACCAACCGGATCAATGCGATTATCCAACGCCTTGACGGCAATCTTCGCCCGCAGACCCGCATCCCGTGCGGCACCTCGAATATCGATCAAACCTTCGCCGACCTCCGGGACTTCCAGCTTGAACAGCTCGATCAATAACTCAGGCATAGCACGGCTGACGAAAAGCTGGGGGCCGCGTGGCTCGGAGCGGATCTCGTATAGGTAGCCACGCAGACGGTCACCAACCCGAACCGACTCCTTGGGAATCATGTGTTCGCGGCCGATGAACGCCTCAGCATTGCCGCCCAGATCAAAAAACACGTTACCTCGATCAACGCGCTTGACCACACCGGTGACCAGTTCGCCTTCACGCCCCTGATAGGCTGCGACAACCTTGGCGCGCTCAGCTTCCCGGACCTTCTGTACGATTACCTGTTTGGCTGCTTGAGCTGCAATGCGTCCGAACTCAATGGAATCGATAGGCTCCTCCACGAAGTCGCCAGATTCGATATCCGCTTGATCCACTCTTGCCACATCGAGCAAAACCTGGCGCAACGCAGCATCCGGCTCATCTTCGGCATAAGTTTCAACCACTTCCCATCGACGGAAGGTATCGTAGTCGCCGGTTTCGCGATCAATCGCAACCCGCACCAGGACATCGTCACCATTCTTCTTTCTTGTAGCCGAAGCCAAAGCAGCCTCGATTGCCTCAAAGATGATCCCTTTTTCCACACCTTTTTCGTTGGAAACGGCATCAACAACCAGCAGAATCTCTTTACTCATCTGTTGTTTCCCAATTCAGAATTCCGGAATCAACCGCGCCGAATCAATCTCATCCAGAGGAATGTGATAACACGTTCCCTCATCAATGATGAGAACCTCGTTTTTCTCCACTCCACCCAGTTCCCCGGTGAAACGGTGTCTACCCTCAATCTTGCTGCGCGTCTTCAACCGCGCCTTTTGTCCTTTGAAGCGCTCAAAGTCAGCCTCATGGAACAACGGCCTGTCCAGCCCCGGCGAGGAGACCTCAAGGCTGTAATGCTCTTTGATCGGATCTTCCACGTCCAGCACACCACTTACCTGGTGACTCACCCGGGAACAATCATCCACATTTATGCCATCGGCATGATCAATATAGATCCGTAACAGCAATCCACCCGTACCCCGGCTGGTCAATTCGACACCGACCAGCTCATAACCAAGCAAGTCAACCTCTTGGCGCACCAGTTTTGTCAAATTCTCAGGGGCAGAACGCATTTTCCTCACCGCATAAAAAATGGGCCTATGGCCCACTCCAAAAATCCGACTTTTCCTTACATATCGGTCAGTTACGATCTCGATACCGGGTCAGGGCCACCCCGTTGCCGTTTAGCTGCAACGCTGGACGCCGGAAACAAAAAAACCCCGGTTACCGGGGCTTTCTTATAGTTCAGGAAAGCAGCCTGTGCATCGTACCGAAAACACAGCCCATATCACGCAAACCCGCTGAATAGCCCGGCATTGTAGGGCAATGATTCTTCCATTGCAAGCCACCTCAAGGCCCTTTCCCCTAAGGCTCCTTTATCCCGACATTTGCGCGTACAGAAACACGGGAAGCAACCATTCTATTATTTTAGTTCTCTAATTGTTTTTTTCAAACCTATTACTATGCGCAGCATAGATATAAACTTCAGTGACATTATAAATACTTAAAATATCAACAACTCCAATTAATACCAGATGAAAAAACCACTGGATCAATCTATATCACCATCAAGCAGCTATAAGAGAAAACTCCATAAACTTGGGATAACGCTGATCGAGCTTCTCATTGCAATTGCAATTTTTGCACTTATCACGGCTATCACCATACCCATGCTGGAGGGATTCAAGGAAGAGTCTGGATACGCCATAGCGATAAGAGATATAAAACTCCTCGACCATAGTGCACGAGTTTTCTTCCTATCAGAGAGCAGATACCCACAAACTCTGGAAGAGATAGAAAACGACATTGAGTTGGATCCGTGGGGAAACCCCTACCAATATCTCAACATTGCCGACGGTGGAAACAGAATCAGGGGAAGAGTACGCAAAGACAGGAATCTTGTACCACTGAACACTGACTTTGATATCTATAGCATGGGGCCAGACGGAGAAAGCCGCCCTCCTCTAACTGCGCGCCACAGTTGGGATGACATTGTAAGGGCAAGTAATGGAAGCTTCATTGGAGTAGCATCCGATTATTAAAGAGCATTCCTGAATGGAATTAAAACGACACTATTTCCAAAGCCGGGTTGCGAGAAGATTCTTTCTCTCATTCATGCTTTCAGCACTACTTCCTCTGGCATTATTTTTTCTGCTCTCTTCATTTTATGTTGTCGATCTACTCGACTCCATAGACTCAAAAAGAATCGAGGAAACATCCAAAGGAACAGGTATGGCAATAACACGCCATCTACGCCTGCTCGAGGAAGAACTCAAACTTTTTTCAAACTCCCTCCTGGAAAAAATAGATAACGTCCATAACGGAAATTTAATTCCGGTAACCGATGAACTGACCACAACTGTTGGAGCAATTTTCTCTACGAATCTTGTACCAAGCAAGTACTACAGATATGGGACCACTGATATAGAACTTCCCCGCCTCACGGTGGAGCAACAGCATTCTCTTGCCAAGGGGCGCTCCACGATACGCTTTGGGCACCCTGAGGAACAAAGACCCTATTTTTTTATTCTGAGAGCAATAGATCCTGAACGACTGAATTTGGGCCTGATCTGGGCAATTATTGACATTGAAATAATTAGAACCATTGGAGAGGAACAAGCAGTGGGGCCGGTTTTCTGTGTTGCGGATGAATCACTTAATCCACTATTTTGTTCTTCACAAGAACAGCTGCCCCTGATCTCATCCCTCTCAAATGACTTAAGCATCGACAACCGGAGCACTGTGTCCAGAAACTATATCGATGAGGAATTTCTTATTGGATACTGGAAGTTATTCCTTCCCTCTCTTTTTGAATCAGACCCATGGATTGTAGTGGTTGGATACCCCAGAGATTACTGGCGAGAGGGAGTCGTCGGATTTCTGTATTTGGTTATTCCTGTTGTGATTTTAGCCGGCTTGTTGGTAGCAATATCGACAATGAGGCAAGTCCGCAGCAGGCTCGCCCCTTTGGACATCTTACGTGATGCAACCGGGAAAATTTCCACCGGTGCTTTTGACCGTCGAGTACAGTTAAGCAGCGGCGACGAATTTGAGGAACTTGCAAACGACTTCAACCACATGGCCGAAAAACTGGGTGCGCAATTCAATAATCTTAACGCGTTGATCGAACTAGACAAAGCAATACTGTCGTCCCTTGATATCAACCTGATAATTGAGACAGTAGTACACCGACTTAATGATATTGCCCACTTCTCCAGCCCAGGATTCCTGCTGATCGAACGTTTCAGGAAAAACAAAGGTACGCTCTTCCATCTTCACGGCAAGGAGAGTCTGATAGAAGAGACTTCCATCAACCTCAATGAGGAATTTATTGAGAAAATCAATAAACCAACGAACCCAATGAACTGGTTCGAGGAAAATCCCAACTTCCTTTTCTCACCCTGCCCACCTGACACCGCCAATAATCATGCCTGCATTGTTCCGGTTCTCACTCAACAACGGTTAACCGGCTTCTTTATCTTTTTCAATGCACCCTGCTCAAACGCATCCCAGGAAGCCTCTGAAAGACTGCTTGAATATGCGAACCATGTCGCAATTGCCATCGGCAACGCCCAATGGGAAGAGGATCTATACCATCAGGCGCACTACGATCCGCTCACTGGATTACCCAACCGGGCTCTTCTATATGACCGGCTGGACCAGGCAACTCGATTAGCGCGACGTAACAACAACCATGTCGCAGTCTGCTTCCTGGATATCGACCTGTTTAAGAATGTTAATGACTCCTTTGGGCACAATATCGGGGACCTTTATCTGATTGAACTGGGGAAGAGGCTTTCTTCATCTATTCGTCAGACTGATACGATTGTGCGATTTGCGGGTGACGAGTTTGTGATACTCATGCCTGAAATCCCACCACACAAGACAGTCCCTTCAGTATTATCCGTGGTTGAAAAAATCCAAAACGCTCTAAAAGAGGATTTTGTAACAAGTAGTTTTTCCATCACTCCAAGCCTTAGCATTGGAATCGCTATCTTCCCAAAAGATGCAGAAGATACCGACTCCTTACTTAAATGTGCCGATACCGCCATGTATCACGCAAAAGAAAATAAACGCGGCGAATACCAATTCTACTCTCATGAAATGAACCGCGTGATGATCGAAAGACTGATAATTGGACAAGAACTGCAAATAGCGATCAGAGATGATCAATTTTATCTGACATTTCAGCCTCAAGTAGATGCCCTAAATGGAAAAATTACCGGCGCTGAAGCTTTGATTCGCTGGAGACATCCAGAAAAAGGGATAATTTCGCCTGAGGAATTTATACCTATTGCTGAAGACAGCGGCCTTATCAATGATATTGGTGACTGGATAATAAACAGGGCATGTATCGTTACAAAACAGATGATCGATGAAAACAAGAGCCAACCTTTCCGGATGAGCATCAATATTTCAGCAAAGCAATTCGAACAAGGAGATGCACTCATACAAAAATTAAACAATGCTATTAAACAATCAGGACTGGATCATAAGCACATCGAAATCGAAGTCACTGAAGGCATCCTGATGAAGGATTTAAAGAAAACAATCGAAATATTAAATAACATCAGAAAAACCGGCGTAACTGTCGCTGTTGATGATTTCGGAACAGGTTACTCTTCATTAAATTATTTAAGGAAATTACCCATAGATGTTCTGAAAATCGATAAGAGTTTTACTCAGGAGATGCAGACTCACAGCACATCAGCCGCAATTGTTTCGATGATCATACAGATAGCGCATTTACTGAAACTACGCGTCATCGCAGAAGGCGTTGAAACCAATCATCAGCGCAATGCACTTTTGGAGGAAGGCTGCACGCATCATCAAGGTTACTATTATGGAAAACCCATGAATCTCGCTAATCTCAGAAAATTATTGATTCAAGACCCTGACACTTCACCGAATTAAACTGACAGTCATGAAAAACATGCGGAGAAACATTTCTGAATCGGCAAGTGCTGCCAAAGCAAAACAGCCTGCTGTTGTCACAGACCGCCACCATTCTCTATAATCGTTGCTCCACGAAGTCCCTGCGACTTCTCCATAACCCTATCGCTGAAATCCTTTGCATTTCCCAGTATAGGCTGAAAAACCGGTTATCGAAATTCAAGGCAAAAAAAACCCGAAGTGTAAACACTTCGGGTTTGATATTGGTAGCGGGGGCCGGATTTGAACCAACGACCTTCGGGTTATGAGCCCGACGAGCTACCAGACTGCTCCACCCCGCATCAGCGAGGCGCAATATTAACGCCTCCAGTCATACTTGGCAAGTCCTAATGTGACACTATTTTTCAGCCAGCAAAAGCCGCAGTGCAGATAGACAACAACCCGGCAGGAAACATGCCCAACGCCAGCACGGAAAGGCCATTCAGAGATAAAACAATCCGTGTGTCCATGCCTGCAGTCAAAGGACTTTCATCAAGCGGTTTATCAAAATACATCAGCTTAATTATGCGTATGTAGTAGAAGGCGCCGATTATGGAGAAGAAAACGCCTACCAGGGCCACCCAGGTCAAATCGACGCTAACGACGGCATCGAGTACAAACAGTTTTGCAAAGAAGCCCACAGTCGGCGGCACACCCGCCATGGAGAACATCAAAAGCAACATCATGGCGGCAAACCAAGGACTACGATGACTCAGTCCTTTATAGTCGTCGAGACTCTCTGCCTCAAAACCCTTACGGCTCATGGCGATGACCATGCCAAATCCGCCCAGTGACATGATTGCATACACCAGGGTATAGAACATTGCTGCGGTATAGCCTTCCTGGGTACCCGCGAGTATGCCCAGCAGAATAAAGCCCACATGAGATATAGTGGAATATGCGAGCATGCGCTTGATATTGGCCTGCGCAATCGCGATCAGATTGCCCACACCCATGGAGAGTATTGCCAGGATAATCAACATACCCTGCCAACCTTCCCAGCCGCCTGGCATCTGCAGCTCGCCCAATCCATCTTTCAGGAGGCGAACTGCCAGTGCAAACGCTGCAATTTTTGGTGCACTGCCGAGAAACAGGGTAACAGCGGTGGGTGCACCATGGTAGACATCCGGCACCCACATATGGAAGGGGACCGCGCCAAACTTGAACGCCAAGCCAACAACCACAAAAACAAGACCGAACACCAGGACCATATTGTTCAGATCGGGACTGGCAAGCGCAGTACTCAATTCATCGAAACGAATGGTTCCGGTAGCGCCGTAGATCATTGAGATGCCATAGAGCAGCATGCCGGAGGCAAGGGCACCCAGGATGAAATACTTCATGGCGGCTTCCGCGCCCTGCTTCGAATCCCGGTTGAAGGCAACCAGGGCATAGAGAGAGAGCGCCAGCAGTTCCAGCCCCAGATAGATCACCAGAAAACTATTGGCGGAGACCATGATGCTCATGCCAAGCACGGCAAACAGCCCAAGGGTGTAGAACTCTCCTTTGAACAGTCCCCTGTCCTTCAGATAATCCTTGGCATAGAGAAAGGCGACGAAGCTGACCAGGTAGATCGCAACCTTCAACACATCGCTCATGGCATCGCGTACGTAGCTGCCGTCAAACACCACCTGCGCGTCCGGCTGTACCACTGCCAGGGTGACCACAGCGGCAAAAATCAGGCCGATCTGAGTAATCCCGTAAGTAATAATGCGCTGTTCATCTTTCAAAAAAAGATCGACCACCAGCACGATACACGCCAGGGTAAGGACGAAAATCTCCGGCAGAACCGGGATCAATATTGACGAGTCAAAATGCATTGAACGCTACCGAGTAAGTTGCCTGTTCAGAGCTTCGAGATGGAAACATGCTGCAGCAGATTGGCAATACTGGCATCCATCACCTCAACCAAGGGTGCGGGCCAGAGACCAAGGACCATGACGGCCGCTGCAAGCGTCCCCAGCACGATGAGTTCCCGAGAATTCATATCTTCCAGCGCTGCAACATTGTCATTCGACACATCACCAAACAGCACCCGCTTGATCATCCAGAGAGTATAGGCCGCACCAATAATCAGTGTCGTTGCCGCCAGGAACGCATACCAGAAATCGGCGCGAAAACTGGCCAGGATCACCATAAATTCCCCGACGAAGCCGGATGTGCCGGGCAGACCCGCATTGGCCATGGCAAAAAAGACCATGAATGCTGCAAATACCGGCATGGTGTGCACCACGCCACCATAGTCGTCGATCTGGCGACTGTGCATCCGGTCATAGAGCACACCGACGCAAAGGAACATGGCGGCAGAGATAAAGCCGTGAGAGACCATCTGCACCATACCGCCTTCCACGCCCAGCAGGGCGCCACTTCCCGTCCCTGATCCTGACTCACCCATGATGATGAAGACGATGAAAAAACCGAGGGTGACAAAACCCATGTGTGCAATCGATGAATAGGCTATCAGCTTTTTCATATCCTGCTGAGCCAACGCCACAAAGCCGATGTAGACGACTGCGATCAAAGACATGCTGATGATCAGCCAGTCGAGACTGTGACTTGCATCCGGCGTAATCGGCAAACTGAAGCGAAGAAAACCGTAACCGCCGATCTTCAGCATGATCGCAGCCAGGATGACAGAACCGCCGGTAGGCGCTTCAACGTGGGCGTCCGGCAACCAGGTATGCACCGGCCACATGGGAACCTTTACCGCAAACGCCATCAGGAAAGCGATAAAGATCAGGATCTGTTCCGTCAGGGTTAACTTCAGCTCATGGAACCCGAGGATATCGAAACTCCCGGACTGGAAGAACATGTAGATCAGCGCGACCAGCATGAAGACCGATCCGAAGAAAGTATAGAGGAAGAACTTGATGGTCGCATAGACCCGGTTGGGACCACCCCAAACGCCGATGATAATGAACATCGGGATCAGCATCGCCTCCCAGAAGACATAGAAGAGCATGGCATCCAGGGCTGAAAATACGCCAACCATGACACCTTCCATAATGAGAAAGGCCGCCATGTATTGAGAGGGTCTGTATTTGATCACTTCCCAGCCGGCGATGATTACCAACGGCGTGATAAAGGTGGTCAAAATAATCAGCGGCATGGAGATGCCGTCAACACCCAGGTAGTACTCGATCTTGAACTGGGAGATCCAGGAGGCCCGTTCGACAAACTGCATCGCCGCAGTGCCGCTGTCAAAGCCAAACCAAAGCGGCAGGCTCGAAGCAAAGGTAAGGGCAGCAACAATGAGCGCTGTCCAGCGGGTCGCATTGGGCTCCCTGTCACCACTGGCGAGCACCATTATCCCGCCGATAATCGGAAGCCAAATAGTCAGGCTGAGGATGGGCCAATCGGCAATCATGCTATACGTCCTTCCTTCTTAGGCAACCACAAACCAGGTCAGCATCAAGAGCAGACCCAGAATCATCGCAATGGCGTAGTGATAGAGGTAACCGGTCTGCACATGGCGAACAATACCCGCCAGCCAACCGACAGTACGTGCAGAGCCGTTCACAGCCAGCCCATCGATCAGGCCACGGTCGCCCACCATCCAGAGTATTTTGCCCAGCCCACGGCTCCCGCCGGCAAACAGCAGTTGATAGGCTTCGTCGAACCAGTATTTCTTGTCAAGCATGCTGTAGACAGGGCTTGCCATCGACTTGATCCTGTCGGCAACCGATGGATTTTTCATGTAGATATACCAGGCCACGGCGAGACCACCCATAGCCAGATAGAACGGCAGCCCCATCATGCCGTGTAGGATAAAACCTGCCGCACCATGAAAATGTTCGCCCATTTGTGCCAGTGCAGCATGTTCAGGCAGCACGAAGAGCACACCGTCGAACCAGTCACCGAAGAGCATGGGCCCGATGGTCAGGTAACCCAAAAAGATCGAGGGTATCGCCAACAGAATCAGCGGGATGGTAACTACCTTGGGTGTTTCGTGAATATGCGCCTTGGCATGTTCATCACGTGGACCTTCGCCATGAAAAACCAGGAAGAACATTCGAAAACTGTAGAGAGCGGTAACAAAAACACCCGCGACAACCAGCACATAGGCGTAGCTGGAGCCAACAATATCGGAGTGGTGCACTGCCTCGATGATCGCATCCTTGGAGAAGAAGCCGGAGAAACCCGGAAAGCCGATCAGGGCCAGTGAACCGATCAGGGAGGTCCAGTAGGTGATGGGCATATACTTCCTGATACCGCCCATTTTGCGAATATCCTGATTATGGTGCATACCGATGATGACGGAACCCGCTGCCAGGAAGAGCAGCGCCTTAAAAAAGGCATGGGTCATCAGATGGAAGATGCCTGCTGCGTAGGCAGAAGCACCCAATGCAACCATCATGTAGCCGAGCTGGGAGAGCGTGGAGTAGGCTACGACGCGTTTGATGTCGTTCTGCACGATACCGATAAGGCCGGTAAATAACGCGGTAGTCGCACCGATTATCAGTACAAAACTCAATGCAGTCTCGGAGAATTCGTAGAGCGGCGACATTCTCGCCACCATGAAGATACCGGCGGTGACCATGGTTGCGGCATGGATGAGCGCAGAGATCGGCGTCGGACCTTCCATCGAGTCGGGCAGCCAGACATGCAGCGGCACCTGCGCCGATTTACCCATCGCGCCGATGAACAGCAGGATGCAGATGACCGTCATCAACGACCAGCTGCTATCCCCCCAGATGGTGATCTGAGTATCAGCCAACGCGGGGGCCTTGGCGAAAACCTCGGCGTAATCGATGCTGCCGAAATACATCGCTACAGCCGCAATACCCAGGATGAAACCGAAATCACCCACCCGGTTGACCAGAAAGGCCTTGAGGTTGGCGAACACCGCTGTGGGACGAACCGACCAGAAGCCGATCAGCAGGTAGGAGACCAGCCCCACCGCCTCCCAACCGAAGAAGAGCTGCATGAAGTTGTTGGCCATCACCAGCATCAACATGGAGAAGGTAAACAGGGAGATATAACTGAAGAAACGCTGGTAGCTGTTGACGCCGGCCAGACTGTTACTCGGCCAGTTCTCTTCATCGTGCGCCATGTATCCAATGGTATAGATGTGCACGCAGAAGGAGACGAAAGTCACCACGCTGATCATCACTGCCGTCAGCTGGTCAACCAGAAATCCGACTTCCATGGTCAGGCCGTCGCTCACCATCCAGGTGTAGATGGAACCATTAAAGACCTGCTCACCGTCGAACATAAAGCGCTTGAGCACAAACAGCGAGAGCAGTGCAGAGAGACCGACACCGCCGCTGGTCACCCAGTGCGCCCCCTTACGGCCTATGCGGCTGCCGAAGAAGCCGGCAACAATAGCGCCCAAGAGCGGAGCCAACACTATGACGAGGTAGAGTTTTTCCATGATCGTCGTTCTTTATAATTAATTCGCAGTAATGGACCTTAACAGCCAGCCGGGGCTTTAACCCTTCAGGCTACCCAGATCTTCAACATTGATCGAGCGGCGGCTGCGGAACAGCACCACCAGAATCGCCAGACCGATTGCCGCTTCTGCCGCCGCAACCGTCATGATAAAAAAGACAAAGACCTGCCCAGTCGTATCCCCGAGAAAATGTGAAAAGGCAATAAAATTCATATTGACCGCAAGCAACATCAACTCAACGCACATCATAAGTACGATGAGGTTTTTACGGTTGATAAAGATGCCGGCGATGCTCAACGAAAACAGGATCGCGCCAAGTATGAGGTAATCTGAAAGTGCAATCATAATCCCGGCTCCTAACCCTTTTCCGCTTCCATTTTGACCATGCGTACCCGATCAGCACGTTTGACCGCCACCTGTTCAGTGGGATTCTGATATTTTGTTTCCGGGCGTTTGCGCATGGTCAAACCAATAGCAGCGATAATCGCAACCAACAGGATCACCGCAGCGATCTCGAAGGGAAACATATAGACGGTGTAGAGCACACTGCCCAACTCTGCAGTATTGCTGTAATCAGCAGCATGTCTGGCCGGTGCAGCAAACTTTTCCAACCCGAAGTTCTGGGGTCCAACCACAAACACCAGTTCCGCCACCATTGCGAGCATCATCAACACACCCAGCGGCAGCACCTTCATAAAACCGGCCCGCAGTGTTGCCACGTCGATATCGAGCATCATCAGCACGAAGAGAAACAGCACCATCACCGCACCGACATAGACCAGTACCAGTGTTATGGCCAGGAATTCCGCTTCCGCCAGTAGCCAGATTCCGCTGCTGGCGACAAAAGCCAGGATGAGAAACAGCGCAGAGTGCACGGGATTACGCCGTGTAATCACCATGCTTGCGGAGGCAATCAACACGAATGCCAACACATAAAAGATAAACTTTTCGAAAGTCATCAGTTTTTCCAGCCA